>NZ_JBBKZU010000005.1:0-469818 GCF_037889935.1 Variovorax ureilyticus | reverse complement strand
GCGGTGCGCCATGTCCAGACCCACCGGATCGAGCAGCTTCATCATCGGAAGGATGTCGGGCTCGTAGCGGCCCGCGAAGGGATTGGTCAGCACCGCGGCGATCGCGCCACGTACCAGCGGCGTTGCGGCGCGGGGGCCGAACTCGTGATGGATGGTCTCGACCTGGGTGAACACACGGCGTATATCGATCATGAAAACAAGTCCTGCTTTTCGTTAAGCAAATACTGAACCAACTGCACCCCCGGCGCCAGTGGGGGTTCCCTGCGACGGCAGCGTCTTTCCCTGCGAGCTTAAGGGCTGCACCATGCGCCATTGCCCCTGGCAAACCAGCACCACCGACCACACGAGGCCCACACGCTGCAGGGCCTGCGCGCACGCGACGCCCGCATCGAGTGCACGGCGCACCTGCGCGGGCGCGAGCGTCTGGACATCGCGCGTGACGAGCAGGTCGCCGAGGTCGCTGTCGTCCTTGCATTCGTTGGCTGGAAGACGGTGGATGCCGGGATCGTCGACGTTCACCGCATTCGCGATGACGGTCGCGGCTGCATCGGCCTCTGCTGCGGTGGCGGCGAGCACGGTCACGCTGTCGGCGATGCCGAGCGAGAAGCTGCGCCCGCGCCAGCCGCTGGTCGCCACGCCGCGCACCGGCATGGCTGCATCGATCTCGAACTGGCCATCGGTCGTGAGCGGACCGGTATCGCGCGGGTCGAAGCGCGCGAGATCGGCAAAGAGGCCGATGCGCACTGAATGGCCCGGCGCGAGATGCAGCGCGATGTCGCCGCCGTTGTTGAGCCAGGCGCGCTCGATGCCGGGCCGATCGAAGCAGCCGATGAGTTCCTGCGCGACCGCGCCGGCCACCGCGGCCATCGGCGTGATGAAGCCCGCGCTGAATGGCGCGCAGGCCCGCCACATGCGTTGCGCGATGGGGCCGCGCAGCGCGCATTCGGCGCCGACAGGCTGGCGCAGCAACGGCAATTCGCCGACGAGCTCATCGAGGATCGTGCGAAAGCGCTGCCACGCGTGTTCGTGCGCCGCGGCCACCTCCGCCGCATCGCCATGCGCTTCCGCCACGATGTCGATGGGACCGTGATTCAGATGCCAGCGGCCGCCGTCGAGCGCGGTGCGTTGGGCGCTCATCATCTAGCCGAGCATTGGGGGCTGGCCGAGCGGCCAGGGATTGGCCGCGTCCATGCGCAGCCATTGGCGCGCGAGCGGCGCCCCGTCGTTGTGCCAGGCGCCGCGCGCAAGTGCCTGCTCGATCGAGAACACATGCTCCATGTGGCCGCCGAGCGCCTCGTAGTCGTCACGGCGCATGCTGAACTCGATCGGCGCGACGATCGCCGGCGTGGGCACCGTGCCGAAGCTGTTGTCGGGCATGCGCATCACGTCGACCATCACCGTGATGCCGCCGCCCGGCCACACATAGGCCGGCGCGCCGCCGCAGGTCACGTTGACCAGCGCCTGCTTGATGGCACGCGTGAGCAGCACCGGGTTCTCGGTCACGCCCGCGCGCAGGCTGCCGCCCGCGCCGCCCAGGAACAGCACCGTGCACAGCGACGGCTCGCAGTTCTCGCCGATGCGCTCGACGATGCGGCGCACCTCTGGCGGCATCTCCTGCTCGACCGGACGCAACTGCTCGTCGAGCACGTACCACTGCGCGTGCTCGCCGGTGGTCGAGGTCATCAGCAGCTTGAGGCCCGGGCGCGCAACGCCCTCTTCCCAGCCTTCGATGATCGACAGCGGATCGCTGATGTCGGTGCCGCCCCAGCCGGTGCCGGGGTTGGCCACCTGGAAGTAGCGCCCCGGCGTGGACTTGCGCCCGCGCATCCGGATGCCCGAGGCCGGCATGTCCAGGCAGCGCCCGGCCTGGTGCTCGGTGAGCACGCCGGTGATGTGGTCGTCCACCACCACCACTTCGTCCGCATGGCCGAAGAGCTGCCGCGCGAAGATGCCGATGGCCGCCGAGCCGCAGCCCACGCGCATGCGCTGCTCCTCCACACCATTGACGATCGGTGCGCGGCCGGCCTGGATCACCATGCTCGCGCCGCCGTCGATCACGCATTCGACCGCCTTCTTGTTGCCCAGCAGCTGCATCAGCTCGGCGGTCATGCGCCCTTCCTTCTTGCTGCCGCCGGTGAGGTGGTGCACCCCGCCAAGCGACAGCATCTGCGAGCCGTACTCGGCCGTGGTGACATGGCCGACCACCTCGCCCTTGTAGCGGACGTTGGCCTGCTCGGGGCCGAGGAAGCGGTCGGTGTCGATCTTCACCTTGAAGCTGCAGTAGCTGAAGATGCCTTCGGTGACCACCGTGACCATGTCGACGCCGTTGGCTTTGGAGCCGACGATGAAGGGCGCGGGCTTGTAGTCGGGGTAGGTGGTGGAGGAGCCCACGCCGGTCACGAAGACCTCGTCGCCGTGGAGGAGATCGCCGTTCCAGTCGGGGGCCTTCTCCTTGTCCGCTTCGCCGGCCGTGTCGGCACCTGCCTGGGCGAAGGGCACGAGCACCGGCGTGTCGCTCGACAGCTCGCGGCGCAGCAGCACGACCGGATCGACCCGCACCAGCACGCCCTCGCGATTGGCGTAGCGGTCGCACGCACCAGTGCGCCCCTCGGAAATCTGGCACAGCACCGGGCAGGCGTTGCACTCGACCTTGCTCGCGCTCATCTTCTCGTTGCGCAGCGGCGAGCGGCCGGCGACGTCGGGCATCACGGGGAGGTCCATGCCGGGCAGTCCGTCTGTTTTCGTGTGTTCGGTCATCGCGGATCTCGTGAAATTCAGGCCGACGGGAGTGCAACAAACGTGCCCGTTACCCGCTTGTGTCGAAGCTGACGTTTGTGTAGCATTCCCTAAACGTTCATGTGGCAAACACTACATTGAAGATCAATGTAGCAAACGGGCCCGATGCTTGCAATGGTGTTTTCGCGAGCGTCCCCCGCGAGCTGCCGGAGCGTCGCAGACAATAGAGGGTTCGCTTCTTTTCAGTCCTTCACCATTTCCGACCCTTATGAGTGCATTCAGCGAAGAACGAGTGTTGAGCGTCCATCACTGGACCGACCGGCTGTTCACCTTCACGACGACGCGCGACCCGGCGCTGCGCTTTTCCAACGGCCACTTCACCATGATCGGCCTGAAGGTCAACAACAAGCCGCTGCTGCGCGCCTACAGCATCGTGAGCCCGAACTACGAGGAGCACCTCGAGTTCCTGAGCATCAAGGTGGAAGAAGGCCCGCTGACCTCGCGCCTGCAACACATCCAGGTGGGCGACACCATCATCGTGGGCCGCAAGCCCACCGGCACGCTGCTCATCGACTACACGCTGCCGGGCAAGCGCCTGTATCTCTTCGGCACCGGGACGGGGCTGGCACCATTCATGAGCATCATCCGCGACCCCGAGACGTACGAGAAGTACGAAAAGGTCATCCTGGTGCACGGCGTGCGCCAGGTGGACGAGCTGGCCTATCACGACCTCGTGATCGACCACCTGCCCAAGCATGAATTCCTCGGTGAGCTGATCGAGAAGCAGTTGCTCTACTACCCGACGGTAACGCGCGAGGAGTTCCGCAACATGGGCCGCATCACAGACCTGATCGAGAGCAACAAGCTGACCGACGACCTCGGCCTGCCGCCGATCAATCCGGCCGAAGACCGCGTGATGCTCTGCGGCAGCCCCGGGCTGCTGGTGGACCTGAAGCACATCCTGGAAGGGCGCGGCTTCAAGGAAGGCAACACGAGCACCCCCGGCGACTACGTCGTCGAGCGCGCCTTCGCCGAGAAATGACAGCCCCCCGGCTTTTCACGCGCTACGCGCGTGTAACTCCACCCCCCGAGGGGGGCGCGCGGCTCGCCTTGGGGCGGCCCGGCGGCGGCCGCATTCATCTCTCCTGACTCTGATGCCCGAGCGCAAGGCCACTTCCACCAAGCCGCAGCGCCGCACCGGCGTGCGCGAAGCTGCGGCGCAGGCCACGCGCGAGAGCATCCTGCGCGCGGCGACCAAGGTATTCGCCAGGTACGGCTACGACGGCGGCAGCGTCGAGAAGATCTCGCAGGCGGCCAAGTCCTACGACCGGATGATCTACTACTACTTCGGAAGCAAGGAAGGCCTCTTCATTGCGGTGCTCGAAGGCATCTACCGGCGCATGGACGAGGCCGAGGCCGCCCTGGCGCTCGACGCCTCGCGGCCGGTGGAGGCCCTCACCGCGCTGACCCGCTTCGTGCTGGGCTACTACCGCAAGAACCCCGACTTCGTCACGCTTCTCAACACCGAGAACCTGCACAAGGGCCGGCACATCGCGAAGTCGCTGCGCGCGCGCGAATATTCGTCGCAGGCGATTTCGATCATTGGCGAGATCATGGCCAGCGGCGTCGCGCAGGGCCTGTTCCGCGCCGACGTGTCGCCGCGCGACCTCTACCTGCTCATCGCCTCGACGGGCTATTTCTACATGTCGAACCGGCACACGCTCACCGCCTTCCTCGGCGAGCCGCTGGAAACGCCTGATGCCGTCGCGCACTGGGAAGACTTCGTGATCGAGGCGGTGCTGCGCACCGTCGATGCCGGGGCTTCCGACGAATCCGCAGAACCACCCCACCAAAAGGCAGATATGACCCCCAAAGCTCACATGCGTTCGCAGCCCCCCAGGGGGGCGCAGGCCTCCCTGGGGGCGGCCCGGCGGGAGTCCTGACATGGCAGAAGTCGCAAGCGCCGCAAAGTCAGGCAAGGTCGTCATCCGGAACATAGGTCTGCTGCTGTCGGGCGACATCGACAAGCCCATCCTCGATGCCGACACGATCGTCGTGAACGACGGGCTGATCGTCGCGGTCGGCAAGGAGAAGGACTGCGACACCGAGGGCGCCAGGACCGTCATCGACGCGAAGAAGACCTGCGTCGCGCCGGGCCTCATCGACAGTCACGTGCACCCGGTCGCTGGCGACTGGACGCCGCGCCAGAGCCAGCTCAACTGGATCGAGTCGAGCCTGAACGGCGGCGTGACGACGATGATCTCCGCCGGCGAAGTGCACTACCCCGGCCGGCCCAAGGACATCGTGGGCCTGAAGGCGCTGGCGATCACCGCGCAGCGCGCCTTCGATGCCTTCCGCCCGGCCGGCGTGAAGGTTCTGGCCGGCGCGCCGGTCATCGAGAAAGGCATGGTCGAGAGCGACTTCAAGGAGCTGGCCGAAGCCGGCGTGGGCCTGCTCGGCGAAGTGGGCCTGGGCACGGTGAAGGCCGGCTACGAGGCCAAGGAGATGGTCGCCTGGGCGCGCAAGTACGGCATCCAGAGCACCATCCACACCGGCGGGCCGTCGGTCCCGGGCTCGGGCTACATCGACAAGGACACGGTGCTGGAAGCCGACGCCGACATCATCGGCCACATCAACGGCGGCCACACCTCGCTGCCCGAGGCGCATGTGTGCGAGCTGTGCGAGAAGAGCACGCGCGGCATCGAGATCGTGCACAACGGCAACGAGCGCACCGCGATCGCGGCGGCCCGGGCCGCGATCGAGCTGAAGTGCCCGCACCGCGTGATCCTCGGCACCGACGGCCCTGCGGGCTCAGGCGTGCAGCCGCTGGGCATCCTGCGGATGGTCTCGCTGATCTCGTCGTTCGCGAACATTCCGGCCGAGCTGGTGTTCTGCTTCGCCACCGGCAACACGGCGCGCATGCGCCATCTGAACTGCGGCCTGATCGAGCCGGGGCGCGATGCGGACTTCGTGTTCATGGACCGCGCGCAGCACACTGCCGGCAAGACCCTGCTGGAGAGCGTGCAGCTCGGCGACATCCCCGGCGTGGGCATGGTGATGATCGACGGCATCGTGCGCTGCGGCCGCAGCCGCAACACGCCGCCGGCGACCGAAGTGCCGGTGGTGGCGTCGGGCGCGCACTGAGGCGCCCCTCTCTCTGTCTGCTCAGTGCTCGCGCGCGGCCCGGAACACCAGGTACCGGGCCGAGGCGAAGTTCACCACCAGCCCAGCGCAGCTTCCAGCCGCGACGCCGAGCGCCGGCCCCCATGAGCCGCCCACCCAGTGCAGCGTGAGCACGTAGGCCGCGTAGTTGACCAGCGCGCCGCCGAGCATCGTCAGCATGTAGTGCAGGTATTCGCGCGCGATCGAGGCGCCTGAGCGCCGCGCGCGGAAGGTGAAGTGCCGGTTCAGCAGCCAGGTCGCCGTCGCGGCGGCGGTCCAGGACAACACGCGCCCGCCGTACCAGCCCAGATGCGGCGAGGCGACGTACAGCACGCCCACGTCGACGACGAAGCCGATCGCACCGACGACCACGAACGACAGGAACTCCTTGCCGATCCTCACGGCAGGGCCCGATTCCGCACCCCCGGGATCGCGAGGTAGCGCAGCCGCTTGGCCTCCTGCCGCCCGATGGTCACGGTGTGCAGCACGATGCCGCAGACGAAGGACAGCATCGCCATCAGCATCGTGCCCGTGACGAGCACCGCGGTCGGAAGGCGCGGAACGAGGCCCGTCTCGAGGTAGGTGACGACCAGCGGCTCGGCCAGCACGAGCGAGATCAGAACCAGCACGGCCGCCACGCTGCTGAAGAACAGCAGCGGTCGTTCGCTCACGAACAGCTTGAAGATCGTGCGCAGGATGCGCCAGCCGTCGCGGTAGGTCGACAGCTTGCTTTCGGAGCCTTCCGGGCGCGAGCGGTAGAGCCCCGGCACTTCCGCGAAGGGCATGCGCAGCTCGAGCGCGTGCACCGTCAGCTCGGTCTCGATCTCGAAGCCCTTCGACACCGCGGGGAAGGACTTCGCGTAGCGCCGCGAGAAGACGCGGTAGCCCGACAGCATGTCCTTCAGGTGCCCGCCGAATAGGCCCGCGACCGCGCCGGTCAGCAGGCGGTTGCCGAAGCGATGGCCCCGGCGGTAGGTTTGCGCGTCGTCGCCCGCGTCCACGCGCGAGCCGACCACCATGTCGAGGTTGCCGTCGATCATCCGGTCGATGAGGCCGCGCACGCCGCTCAGGTCGTAGGTGGCGTCGCCGTCCACCATGACGTAGATGTCGGCCTCCACATCCGCGAACATGCGGCGCGCGACGTTGCCCTTGCCGCGCAGGACGACGTGGGTGACGAACGCGCCATGCGCGCGCGCGACGGCCGCGGTGTCGTCGGTGGAGTTGTTGTCGAAGACATGGATCTCCGCATCGGGCAGCGCCGCGCGGAATTCGTCGATCACCTGACCGATCGCCAGCGCCTCGTTGAAGCACGGGATCACGGCGGCAATGCGCAGCGGTCCCTGCAGCGGGGGCATTTCAGGGTGCTCGGTCATTTCGATATTGGCGGATGCGGTAGGCCTTGGCATTGTCTTTTTCGTAGATCAGGGCGAACTGCTCGCGAAAGCCGGGCTGCGCCTCCAGGTAGGACGCCGTCGGCAGCGACACTGCAATCGCCTCGAAGCCTTGCTGGGCCAACTTCCGGGCGTAGTCCGCGGGCGGGAAGATGATGAAGTCCGAGTAGCGCCATGGCCCGAGCGCGTCGCCCCAGACCGGGCTCGGGCCGTAGTAGGTCGCCTCGCTCAGCGCGATCTGGTAGACGCGGCCCGTCGCATGCTCGCGCAGGTAGTTCATCACCGCATAGCCCGGCACGTTCTTGCGCAGGAACGCTTCGCGCTGTTCGGGCGTGGTCGCGATCATCGACACCCTCTCGCTCGTCTTGTGAAAGACGATGCCGACCCCGGCCACCAGCAACAGGATGGCGAGCCACCGGCCCGCCCGGTCGAGCCCCCCGCTGCGGTCGCGCTCGGGCATCGTCCGGCGCAACTTGGCGGCGATGCCGCCGAACACCGTCTGCCATCCCACGGCGGCGGTCAGCGCCAGCATCGGAAATGCGGGAACCAGGTAGCGCGGATAGCGCGAAGTCAGGGTCCAGACGAACAGCGAATAGATGCAGAACACCGTCGCGGCACGCAACGCGGCGGAGCGCTTCCAGTGCGCGCTGAAGGGCACGGCCAGCACCGCCCAGATCAGCGGAGTCGGCAGCGAGGCGTGGTCGCGCACGTCCTGCAGTTGCTGGCGGTAGTCCGCGGCGTTCCAGTTGGTGAAGCCGAACACGCGCGCGCCGATGGGGTTGAAGGGATCGCCGGTCATGATCGCGTTGCGCGCATACCAGTAGATGCAGGGGATCAGGAAGCAGAGCAGCGCCGACCCCAGCACGCGCGGACGGCGCTCGTGCCAGAGAACGAAAACGCCCACGAGCGGCAGCACCGTCAGCGCCTGGTATTTCGAGCCGACCGCGATGCCGAGGAAGAACGCCGCGAGCCCGAGCCAGCGCGCGCCCTGGGGCGGCGGCGATTCGCGCCACCACCACAGCGCCGCGCAGGCGGCGAGCACCAGCAGCGCGACGCTGGTGTCGATGAGCGCGCCCGTGTAGTCGCCCATGCCGAGCCAGATCGCCGCACCCGCGCAGGCCACCACGCGATTGATGTGCATGACGCCGAGCCGGTAGACGATCAGCACCGAGGTCCAGCCCGCGAGCGCATTGAGCAGGTGCGGGAACACATCGTTGCCGTTGCCGACCATCAGCGCACCGGCATAGAGCAGGTTGTAGTTGTACGGAAACCAGGGATAGCGCAACCACTCGTAGATGCCGAGCCTGCCGCTCTGGGCGACTTCGCGGGCATACGGCAGGTGGTACATCAGCTCGTCGAACACGGCCGGCGGCGCGAGCGGCGCGGCCAGCGTCATGACGCCGAGCAGTGCGAGGGCGATCATCCCCATCTTCTCGAGCCAGGACAGCGACGGCGGCACCTCGCGCGTGCGCACCTGGCGCAGCCATGCCGGCAGCTGCGCAATCGCCAGGCCGACGCCGAGCGCGACCATGGCCCAGACGACCGCGGACGTGAACCAGCCGACGATCCCGAAGGCCTGGAAGACGCAGATGAAGATCCCGATGCCGGTCGTGACGGCCATCGCCGCCTCGAGCCAGACGTCGCTGCGCGCCGGCGCGCCGAAGCGCGCGAGCACCGCCCGCCCGAAGCCCCAGCAACTCGCGACGAAGACGGCCAGCGCCGCATAGTGCGCGACCGCAAACACCAATTTGGTCATTGGGCTCGCCCCGAGGCCGTGCGCACCTGGGGCGAAAGCGCCGAACTACCCCTCGGGCCGGCGCAGCCAGGCCCGTTCGCGAAATACCGCGGAGCCGGCTCCGCCGGGCCGCCGGTATTGCACCCTGGAAGGGGGTGTCCGAGCCACACGAAGTGGGCGAGGCTGGGGGTCATCCGAGGTTCGGCGCCAGCAGCCGTTCCAGGTCCGCTTCGCTTTCTTCGCGGCGAGCGGCCTGGTCCTGCAACTGGTCGTGCCCGATTTTGCCGACGTTGAAGTAGGTCGCGTCGGGATGACTCAGGTAGAAGCCGCTCACGCTCGCAGCCGGCATCATCGCCAGGCTTTCGGTGAGCGTCATGCCGATGTCGGCGCAGTTCAGCAGCTCGAACATCGGCTTCTTCACGCTGTGGTCGGGGCAGGCCGGGTAGCCCGGCGCCGGGCGGATGCCGCGGTACTTCTCGGCGATCATCTCGTCGTTGCCGAGCGACTCGTCGGGTGCGTAGCCCCAGAGGTCGGTCCGCACGCGGTGGTGCATCGCCTCGGCGAAGGCCTCGGCCAGCCGGTCGGCGAGCGCCTTGAGCATGATCGCCGAGTAGTCGTCGAGGTCGTCGACGAAGTACTTCTCCTTCTTGTCGACGCCGATGCCGGCCGTCACCGCGAACATGCCGACGTAGTCCTTGAGCCCGCTTTCGCGCGGCGCGACGAAGTCGGCCAGGCAGCGGCTCGGGCGCATCACGCCGTCGATCATCTGCTTCTCGGTCTGCTGGCGAAGGCCCCACCAGGTGAGCGCGGCTTCGGTGCGCGACTCGTCGGTGTAGAGCACGATGTCGTCATCGTTCTCCGTGTTCGCCGGCCAGAAGCCGACCACGCCGCTCGCGGTGAGCCAGCGGCCTTCGATCAGCCGCTTGAGCATGCGCTGGCCGTCGCCGTACACGCGCACGGCCTCGGTGCCGACGATCTCGTCCTTGAGGATCGCGGGGAACGGGCCTGCAAGATCCCAGGTCTGGAAGAACGGTCCCCAGTCGATGTACTTCGCGAGTTCGGTCAGATCGAAATTGCGGAACACGCGGCGGCCGGTGAACTTCGGCACCGGCGGCACGTAGCCGGACCAGTCGATCGGCGTCTTGTTGGCGCGCGCCTTCGCGAGCGGCCACAGCGGCACCTGTTTCTTGTTGGCATGCAGCTGCCGCACCTTCTCGTAGTCGGCGTTGATCTCGTCGATGTAGCTGGCCGCCTGCTCCGACAGCAGCGACTGCGCCACGCTCACGCTGCGCGAGGCGTCGGGCACATAGACGACCGGGCCTTCGTAGTTGGGCGCGATCTTGACCGCGGTGTGCACGCGGCTGGTGGTCGCGCCGCCGATCAGGAGCGGGATCTTGCGCACGCGGAAGTGGTCGTCCTTCTGCATCTCGCCGGCCACGTACTGCATCTCCTCGAGGCTCGGCGTGATCAGGCCCGAGAGGCCCACGATGTCCGCGCCCTCGACCTTCGCACGCGCGAGGATCTCGTGGCACGGGACCATCACGCCCATGTTCACCACCTCGAAGTTGTTGCACTGAAGCACGACGGTCACGATGTTCTTGCCGATGTCGTGCACGTCGCCCTTCACGGTGGCGATGATGATCTTGCCCTTGGTGCGCACGTCGCGGCCCGCGGCTTCGTCCTGGCGCTTCTCCTCCTCGATGTAGGGGATGAGGTGAGCCACGGCCGACTTCATGACGCGCGCCGACTTCACCACCTGCGGCAGGAACATCTTGCCCTGGCCGAACAGGTCGCCCACGATGTTCATGCCGTCCATCAGCGGCCCCTCGATCACGTGCAGCGGGCGTCCGCCCTTGGCGATCGTCGCCTGGTAGGCCTCCTCGGTGTCCTCGACGATGAAGTCGGTGATGCCATGCACCATCGCGTGCGACAGGCGCTGCGCCACCGGCACCGGGTGCTCCGGCGTGCCGCGCCATTCGAGCTTCTTGCTCTCGTCCTTGGCGCCGCTCTTGGCGCTTTCCGCCACTTCGACGAGGCGCTCGCCCGCATCGGAGCGGCGGTTGAGCACCACGTCCTCCACACGCTCGCGCAGCTCGGGTTCGAGGTCGTCGTAGACCCCGACCATGCCGGCGTTGACGATGCCCATGTCCATGCCCGCCTTGATCGCGTGATAGAGGAACACGGTGTGGATCGCCTCGCGCACCGGGTCGTTGCCGCGGAAGCTGAAGCTCACGTTCGACACGCCGCCCGACACCTTCGCGCCCGGCAGGTTCTCCTTGATCCAGCGCGTGGCCTCGATGAAGTCGACGGCGTAGTTGTTGTGCTCCTCGATGCCGGTGGCGATCGCGAAGATGTTCGGGTCGAAGATGATGTCCTCGGGCGGGAAGTCGACCTCGTCCACCAGGATGCGGTAGGCGCGCTCGCAGATCTCGGTCTTGCGCTCGAAGGTGTCGGCCTGGCCCTTCTCGTCGAAGGCCATCACCACCGCCGCCGCGCCGTAGCGCCGCAGGAGGCGGGCCTGGTGCTTGAAGGACTCCACGCCCTCCTTCATGCTGATCGAATTGACGATGCCCTTGCCTTGGATGCAGCGCAGGCCGGCTTCGATCACCTCCCACTTGGAGCTGTCGATCATGATCGGCACGCGCGCGATGTCCGGCTCGCTCGCGATCAGGTTGAGGAAGCGCACCATCGCAGCCTTGCTGTCGAGCATGGCCTCGTCCATGTTGATGTCGATCACCTGCGCGCCGTTCTCGACCTGCTGGCGCGCGACGGCCAGCGCATCCTCGAACTGGCCGTTGAGGATCATCCGCGCGAAGGCCTTGGAACCGGTGACGTTGGTGCGCTCGCCGATGTTGACGAACAGCGCGCCCTCCCCGATGCGCACCGGCTCCAGGCCGGAGAGCTTCATGGGGGGAACGAGGATGGAAGAGGAAACGGAAGACATGGCTCACCTGCGGAGAAAGGTCAGGCGAGCGTCGTTGCGCATAGCTCACGAAGCGGTGAGTCTCCCAAGCCTGACGCGACGTACCTCGCCTTCTGCGAGGAGGTCAGCGCTGCAACGCTCCTTGGGGCCGTAGATTTTAGTAGATGCCCTCGCTGAGAGCGCTGTCAGCCCCTCCAGCGGCTTCTGAGCACCAGATCAATTTCCCCGCAGCGGAATTTGACAATCAATTGAAATTGAAAATCAATGCAATTGATCCGTCGACGGCGGCGATGCTACGATCGCCAAGAAATGCGCTCAAGGCGGGCAATCACGGATTATTCAAAAAGGGAGCTCTTATGAATCTATCATTTGAATTGAACGGCAAGGAATTTTCAGAACTCAGCGCAGGCTCGATGCGATTCAAAGCATTTTCCGGCCAGGAGGCTTATCGCAACAAGCCGCAATTTCATTGCGCTCCGAGGCTTGGGCCAATTCCGAAAGGACGGTACTTCATTGTGGATCGTCCGACGGGCGGACGATTGGGTCCAGTCCTGGACTACTTGAAGGGCAAGCATGAATGGTTTGCTCTTCTTGCCGACGATCTAAAAATTGACGATGCCACTTTCTGCGATCAGGTGGAACGGGGGCAGTTCCGGCTGCATCCGAAGGGCATCCAAGGGCTGAGCCAGGGGTGCGTAACGCTGGAGAATGCAAGCGATTTTTCTCTTCTCAGGCGGATGTTGCTCGCGTCGCAAACGCTCGAGGTCCCGGAGCGCGGTTCCAGGCCTATGGAATCCTGACCGTCAAATGAAAAGAGCCGCAAAACTCTTGCTGTTTCTTTTAGCGGTTGCGGTTTCGTCCATTTGGCTGACTCGGCTATGGCTCGAACTGCAAGTTCCACTTCCCATCACGGATGGCATGGTGGACTTTGCCCTCGCCTTTTATGGCGCACAGAATCAGGAAGAATCCACAGACGCGCTGGCTTTGCTAGGTTGGGTCACAACAGCACCGCTGACAGCGATTTTTTTCTGGAGTGTTCTAGGCGTCTGGAAGCGCTACCGCGCTTGCCAGCCGAGGTGAGCGACGGGGCGCGGCTATTTGCGCACGATCGGCTCTTTCGCATAGGCAGCAGGGGCGTGATGTTCGCCCCCTTCGCTCAGGCCGACTCGGCAGCGAGTTCCCCGCGCCCGCTTTGAGCCGAAGAAGGCAGGCCGAATATCGCGTCGAACACCCAGTTGAACACGAAGGTGTAGATCAGGAAGAACACGACGAGGCCCAGGTCCATCACCAGCGCCTCCCAGAGGCTGACGTCCAGCCACCACGAGAAGACCGGCACCAGGAAGGCGACGAGCCCGCCCTCGAAGCCGATCGCATGCGCGATCCGGCGCCTGACGCTGCGGCCGCGCACCGCCTGGCGCGATTCCCAGCGCTCGAACAGGGCATTGAAGCTGAGGTTCCACAGCACCGCGATGACCGACGCGATCACCGCGACCACGCCCGAATGGCCCATCCCCTGGCCTGACATCAGCGACAGGCCGGCGCTGGCCGCCACGATGGCGATGCCTTCGTAGAGGCTGATGTAGACCACGCGACGCTTGAGCCCTTGCATGAAATCGATCCTGTGTGATGGCTGTTGGGCTGGACTTTATGTTCTGGAGACTGACATATAAAGTCATCTTCTTTCAGTTTTATTGAAAGATGCCGCAATGAGCTTTTCGAGCGAGAACGTGGAAGTCTTCCTGGCAGTGATCGACCACGGCTCGTTCTCGGCCGCCGCACGCGCGCTCGGCCGGGTGCCCTCGGCGGTCAGCATGGCGATCGCCAACGTCGAGGCGGAGCTGGATCTCCAGCTCTTCGACCGCAGCGGCCGCGAGCCGCAGCCGACCGCCGCCGCGCGTTCGCTGGAGCCGCAGGCACGGCTGCTTGCGGCGCAGCTCAAGCAGTTGCAGGTGCAGGCGCTCGCCCTGACGCAGGGGCTCGAAAGCCGCCTGACGCTCGCCATTGCCCCCGAGCTGCTCGCCGCCCCGTGGAGCGGCGCCCTGGCGGCCCTGGCGCAGCAGTACCCGCTGCTGGAGGTCGAGGTGCTCGCCGCTCCGCAGGCCGACGCGCTGGCGCTGCTGCACAGCGGGCGGGCGCAGCTCGCGCTGGTCTTCGAGCGGCCCAGCCTCGACGGTCGCGAGGGCTTTCAGGAAGTCGCCAACGACACCATGGTCGCGGTCATGGCGCCTGACCATCCGGTGCTGGCTGCCGCCGGCGGCCGGCTGCGCGAGGCGCACCTGACGACCACGCGCCAGATCGTGGTCGCGGGGCGGGACCTCGCGACCAGCGATCCGCGCTTCGTCTTCGCGCGGCACGTCTGGCGCACCGACAACGCGCTCGCGGCGCTGAGCCTGATCACCGCAGGGCTCGGCTGGGGCTGGCTGCCGCGCAACTTCGCGCGGCCGCATGTCGCGGCGGGTGCGCTCGTCGAGATCCCCTTCGAGAACCTCTCGAACGGGATCGACCTGTGGGTCGACGTCGTGTGGTCGCGCGAACGCCCGCTGGGGCTGGGTGCGCAGCGCTTCGTGGAGCTGATCGCGCGCAAGAAGGACTGAGGCCGCGCGTCAGCGGTCGCCGTGGCCGCGCCCCTGGCCGCGGTCGTTGCCGCCGCCGTGATCGCCGCGGCCCCCGCCTCCGCCCTCGCCGTGTCCGCGATGATTGCCCTGGTCACCGCCGCTACGGCCGTATCCGCCCCCTTGTTCGCCCCGCGGCCGGCCCGCGTTCCAGTCCGGACGGCCGGGTCCACCCGGACGGAAGCCGTGATCCGGCGCCGGTGGCCGTATCCCCGCAGGCGGTGACGGCGGGCGGTGCCCCGGATCCACCGGAGGACGGATCCCCACCGGCTGCGGAGGCCGGAAGGCCGCAGCCGGCGGCCTCGCGCCCGCGGGCGGGTGATAGCCGGGCCCCGGCCAGGGATTCGGTCGCCATGCAGGAACAGGCGCCGGCAACGGGCGCCATCCCGTCACCGGCGGCGGTGGCGGCCTGCCGCCCCACCAACGAGGCTGGCCGTACCAGGGGCGATCGCGGTAGTAGTCGCCCCAATAGCTGCCGATCGCGAAGGTGACGATCGGCACGCCGATCACCGCGCCGTAGGTCGCCAGCGGCAGATGCTGCTCTTCATAGGCGTAGTCGAGGCTGCCCGCATAGGCCCAGCCGCGAAGGCCGTCCGACAGCACGATGTCGCACCAGCCGTAGCCGGCGGTGCACCCCATCACTTGGAGCGGCTGGCCCGGGGCGAGTACCGCGACGAGCGGATAGGAGCTCGAAGGGCCGGCCCGAAGGTTGACGCTGCCCCGCGTGAAAGCCTGCTGCGCCGCTGCGGCCAGCGGAAGCGAGAGCGCGATGGCGCAAGTGCCGATCCATCGCCAAGTCTGTTTCTGCATGTATGGGAATCCTTTGCGGGTCAGGTTAGGTGGGCCGCGTCGGCGGTGTCAATCGGACACGGCCGTTGATCGACAACGGCGGGGCGCTTCCCGTCGTGCACCTGCGTCAACGTTTGGAAAGCCTCTTCACCTCGGCTTCACATGCCGGGAGCGGATGCGCAAGCCTTCGCCTCAGGCCGCTTCGCGGTAGAAGCCGGCCGCGTTCAGCTTGCGCCCCGGCACTGGGGAGACCGCCTGCCCGATGGCCGCGATGTGCTCGGGCGTCGTTCCGCAGCAGCCGCCCACGATGTTGACCAGCCCTTCGGCCGCGAACTCGTGCAAGAGGCGCGAGGTCACGTCCGGCGTTTCGTCGAAGCCGGTCTCGCTCATCGGGTTGGGCAAGCCGGCGTTGGGGTAGCAGCTGATGAAGGTATCGCCCGCGACGCGCGCGAGCTCCTGGATGTAGGGCCGCATCAGCGCCGCGCCGAGCGCGCAGTTCAGGCCGATCGCCAGCGGTTGCGCATGGCGCACGCTGTGCCAGAAAGCGGTCACGGTCTGGCCGCTGAGGATGCGGCCGGACGCATCGGTCACGGTGCCGCTGATGATGATCGGCAGGCGCTCGCCGCTGGCTTCGAAGTATTCGTCGATCGCGAACAGGGCCGCCTTGGCGTTGAGCGTGTCGAAGATCGTCTCGACCAGCAGCACGTCCGCGCCGCCTTCCACCAGCGCCTCGACCTGCTCGTAGTAGGACGCGCGCAGTTCCTCGAAGGTGACGTTGCGCGCGCCCGGATCGTTGACGTCCGGGCTGATGCTCGCGGTCTTGGGGGTCGGGCCGAGCGCGCCGGCGACGAAGCGCGGCTTGTCGGGCGTGCTGAACTTGTCGCAGGCCGCGCGCGCGAGCTTCGCGGATTCGAGGTTCATCTCGCGCGCGAGGTCGGCCATCTTGTAGTCCTCCTGCGCGATGCGGGTCGCGCCGAAGGTGTTGGTCTCGATGAGGTCGGCGCCGGCGGCCAGATAGCCTTCGTGGATGTCGCGGATCACGTCGGGCCGGGTGAGCGACAGCAGCTCGTTGTTGCCCTTCACGTCGCGCGGGAAGTCCTTGAAGCGTTCGCCGCGGTACTGCGCTTCGGTGAGCTTGAAGCGCTGGATCATCGTGCCCATCGCACCGTCGAGGATGGCGATGCGCTGGGCGAGGATCTCGGGCAGCTTCTGGGCGCGGGTGTAGGCGATGGGCTTCATGGGCCCGATTGTAGAAAGCGTCCTCCGGCCGGGCGCGTCGGGGGTCTTGTCGCTACGCGCCGAGGATCTCGCGCAGCGCGCCCACGAAGCGTGCGTTGTCCTCTGCAGAGCCAATCGAGACGCGGATGAAGTCCTCGAAGCCCGGCTCCTTCCAAGGCTTGACGATGATGCCGCGCGCAAGCAGCCCCTCGTTGACCGGCCCGTTCGGCCGCGCCAGATCGATGAAGAGGAAGTTCGCCGCAGACGGCGCGATGCGCAAGCCGGGCACCGCCAGGGCACGCAGCGCCCGCTCCATCGACTCGCGCTGCCTGACCGTTTCGGCAACCGCCTGTTCCATGAAAGCGGTATCGCCCCACGCGGCCAGCGCGGCCGCCTGTGCCGCCTCGTTGACATTGAACGGCGTGCGCACACGGTCGAGCCACTGCACGAGCGACGCATCCGAGGCAATGCCGTAGCCGACCCGCAGCGCCGCGAGCCCCCAGGCCTTCGAGAAGGTGCGCAGCACGATCCAGGGACGCGACTGCTCGCGCAGCATCGCCAGCGCGTCGGGGAAGCCGCTGGCAAGCCGGGCGTACTCGTAGTAGGCCTCGTCGATGACCAGCAGCGTGCCGGCCGGCGTGGCTGCGAGCAAGCGCGCGAAGGCCTTCGCATCGAACATGCAACCCACCGGGTTCGACGGATTGGCCAGCATGGCGATCTTCGGGCCGCGCGCCAAAGCCTCGCACCACACATCGAGGTCGAATGCGAGCGACGGCGTGAGCGCCAGCAATTCCACCTGCGCACCCATCATTCGGGGATAGATCTCGTGCAGGCCGAAGGCAGGGCGCTGCGTCAGCACGCGGTCGCCGGGCGATAGAAAGGCCTGGCAGAGCATCTGAAGGATGGATTCGGACCCGTTGCCGATCACGATCTCTTCCGCACGCGCCCCCGTTCGATCCGCGATGGCCGAACGCAGCGCGGTGCAGTTCGCATCCGGATAGGTGCCTGCACGCAGCGCGAGACCCACGAGCGCCTTTGCCACCGCCGGACTCGCGCCATAGGGGTTCTCGTTGCTCGCGAGACGCGAGATGTGCGAGGCGCCATAGCGCTGCCGGACGGCCTCGGACGACAGACCCGCGTTGTACGGCGGAAGCGAGGGCACCTCGGGGCGCACGAGTTCGCGGATGACGGTTGCGTTCATTTGTCGAAGACCTTGCCGGGGTTGAGAAGATGGTGCGGATCGAGCGCCTGCTTGATGGCGCGCATGACGGCCAGTTCCGCCGGCGTGCGGCTCGCGCCGAGGTATGGCTTCTTGTGCAGGCCGATGCCGTGCTCGGCCGAGACGCTGCCGCCGAACGCGGCCACCTGCGCATAGACGATGCGTTCGAGTTCCTCCGCCTCGCCCCCGATCGAAATCCCGTCGGTCGTGACGTGCAGGTTGCTGTCGCCCACGTGGCCGAAGAACAGCGAATGGTGCGCCGGCCAGCGCGCATCGAAGGCGGCGCGGCAGGCCTCGGCAAAACGGCCGATCGCGCGCATCGGCAAGCTCACGTCGAGGTTGATCGGCGGATGCATGTGCACCGGCAGCTCCGCCGTCGCTTCGCGGATCTTCCAGAACGCCTGCGCCTGGGCGTGCGATTGCGCGATGGCCGCATCTGCGGTGATCCCGTCCTCCATCGCGTCGCCCAGAATGCCCTCGAGCGCATCGCGCAATACGGCCTCGTCGTCGCCGACGACATCGACCAGCGCGACGAAGGGATGCGCCGCCTCGAAAGGCTCGCGCAGCTTCTGCCACCGCAGCGAGGTCTCGACGAAGCCGCGCCACATCAGTTCGAAGGCCGCGACCGCGCCGGGAAAGCGCGCCTGGAGCCGCCCGAGCAGCGCCAGCGCCGCATCGAAATCGGGCAGTGCCACCAGCGTGGTCGCCCGCGCTCGCGGCGCGGGATGCAGGCGCAGCACGGCGCGCGTGATCACGCCCAGCGTGCCTTCGGCACCGATGAAGAACTGCTTGAGGTCGTAGCCCGTGTTGTTCTTGATCATGGGCCGCAGCATCGGCAGCACGCTGCCGTCGGCCATCACGACTTCGAGGCCCAGCGTCTGCTCGCGCATCATCCCGAACTGCAGCACGCCGTTGCCGCCGGCATTGGTGGCGAGGTTGCCGCCGATCTGGCAGGACCCGCGCGCGCCGAGGTCGACGCCGAACAGCAGGCCGTGTGCGGCGGCGGCCTGCTGCACCGCCTCCAGCGTGGCGCCGGCCTGCACGGTGATGGTGGCTGCGGCCGCATCCAGCGACTCGATGGCGTTCATGCGGTCGAGCGACAGCGCGATCGCATCGGCGCAGGGCACGGCCGCACCCGCGAGGCCCGTGAGGCCGCCCTGCGGCACCACCGGCACGCGATGCGCACTGCACAGGCGCAGGACGGCCGAGACCTCTTCCGTCGAACGCGGACGCACCAGTGCGAGCGGCCGCACAGGGGCGACGCCGCTCCAGTCGGTCTGGTGGCGGGGCGGGATCGCATCGCCCGTCTGCACGCGATCGGGCCCGATCTCGCGGGCCATGGCGTCGAGCAGCTCCACGCGCCTCAGCCTTTTCTTCGCGATTCGACGAACTGCAGCACCGCTTCGAGCATTCGCCGCACATGCGGCTGGATGCGCGCCGCGACCTCCGGCAGGTAGTCGAACGGCAATGCCTCCTGCATGTAGCTGCATTGCGTCATCTCCAGCTGCACCGCATGCACGCCCTGCGCGGGCTGGCCGTGATGGCGCGTGATGTAGCCGCCGGTGAAGCGGCCGTTGAGCACGCTCGTGAAGCCGGTCGCTTCCTTGGCGATGCCGAGTAGCGTCTGCGCGAGCACGGGATCGCAACTCGCCCCCTGTGCGGTGCCGAGGTTCAGGTCGGGCAGCTTGCCTTCGAAAAAGCGCGGGAGCACCGAGCGGATCGAATGCGCGTCCCACAGCGCCGCGACGCCGTGCTCGGCCTTGATGCGCGCGAGTTCGTCGGCGAGCTGCCTGTGATAGGGCTGCCAGATGGCTTCGCGGCGCGCGGCGATCTCGGCGTCGTCCGGAACGTCGCCCGCGGCATAGAGAGGGGTGTCGTCGAACGTGTCGACAGGACACAGGCCGGTGACGCTCTGCCCCGGGTAGAGGCTCGCGCCATCCGGTGGCCGGTTGAGGTCGACCACGTAGCGCGAGTGGGTCGCGACCAGCACCGACGCACCCAGTTCGTCCGCGAAGTCGTAGAGGCGTTCGAGGTGCCAGTCGGTGTCGGGCACCTGACGCGCCTCGGAGGTCAGGCGCGCCGCGAGCTGCGGCGGCACATGGGTGCCGACATGCGGCATCGAGATCAGCAAGGGCCGCGTGCCGCGACGGAAGCGGAAAGGCGGCTCGGTGGTGGTGAATGGCATGGGGGTCAGTCCTTGGCGAGAAGTTGGCGGCGTGCGGCCACGAAGGCCGATGCGGCTTCGCGATGCGAGGCATGGCGGGCACCGGTCACGCGCGCCTGCCCGGCGACGTACACGGCATCGAGCGCCGAGCTGCGATGGCTCGCGAACACGTGCGACGACAGCATGTCCGGCGCGTCGAGCGCCTGGAGTGCGACATGCGATGCATCCAGCACCACGAAGTCGGCCTGCTGGCCCACCGCGAGTCCGCCGATGGCGCGGCCTGCGGCCTGCGCGCCGCCTTGCACCGCCGAAAGCGTCAGCGCGGTCGCGACCTCGCGATGCGCAGCATCGGCGCCGACATTGCGCTGGCGCAGAGAAAGGCGCTGGCCGTACTCCAGCATCATCAGTTCCTCGGCCGCGTTCACGCAGGCATGGCTGTCGGAGCCCACGCCCCAGCGGCCGCCGGCTTCGCGCCATGCGCTGAAGTCGAAGATCCCGTCGCCGAGATTCGCCTCGGTGGTCAGGCACAGGCCCGCGACCGCACCGCTGGCCGCGGCGCGCCGGTATTCGTCGGCATCCATGTGCGTGGCATGGACCAGGCACCAACGCGCATCGACCGGCGCATGGTCGAGCAGCCATGCGACCGGCCGCTGGCCGCTCCAGGCGAGGCACGCATCGACCTCGGCGGTCTGCTCGGCGATGTGGATGTGGACCGGCGCGCAAGGGTCGATCGCGTCGAGCCCCGCCAGCGCATCGCGCAGCCCTTCGGGCGACACGGCGCGCAGCGAATGCGGCGCAAGGCCAAGGTGCGCGCCTTGCGCTTCGCACGCCGGACGCAGCCGCTCCAGAAGGCGCAGCATCGATTCGGTCGACCGGATGAAGCGCCGCTGGCCTTCGCTCGGCGCGAGTCCGCCGAAGCCGCTGGTCTGGTAGAGGACGGGCAGCAAGGTGAGCCCGATGCCCGCGCGTTTGGCCGCGCGCAGCAGCGCGAGCGAGAGTTCGGCGTCATCGGCATACGGCCGGCCGTCGGCGTCGTGATGCAGGTAGTGGAACTCGCACACCGACGTGTAGCCCGCTTCGAGCATCTCGATGTAGAGCCAGGTCGCGATCGCCTCGACCTGCTCGGGCGAGATCCTCGCAGCGAAGCGGTACATCAGCGTGCGCCAGCTCCAGAAGCTGTCCTGCGCCTCGCCGCGGAATTCGGTGAGGCCGGCGAATGCGCGCTGGAAGGCGTGCGAATGCAGGTTGGGCATGCCGGGCAGCACCGGGCCGGCGGCGCGCGGCGTGTCGCCCTTCGCATCGATGCCGGGTGTGACGGTCGACAGCTTGCCCGTGTCGTCCCATTCGAGCAGAACGTCGCGCGCCCAGCCGGTGGGCAGCAGGGCATCGGCCGCGAAGAGGCGATGTGCGGCGTCAGGCAACGGCGACCTCCTTCTTCACGATACGGCCCTGGCGGACGATGGTGCGCTCGGGCTGCTGGCCGAACCAGTACGCCAGCTCCGCGCCATCGCGCAGTTGCCACAGCACGAAGTTGGCGGGCCGACCGACGCCGATCACGCCATGCGTGTCTTGCAGGCCCAGTGCGCGCGCCGCGTGCCGCGTGATGCCGGCGATCGCCTCGGGCACCGTGAGGCGGAACAACGTGCAGGCCATGTTGGCCATCAGCAATAGGCTCAGCGCAGGCGAGGTGCCCGGGTTGTGGTCGGTGGAAACGGCCATCGGGACGCCTGCAGCGCGCAAGGCCTCGATCGGCGGCAGGTGCGTGTCGCGCAGCGTGTAGTAGGCGCCGGGCAGCAGCACGGCCGTGGTGCCGGCCTCGCGCATCGCGGCGATGCCTTCGGCCGAGAGATGCTCGATGTGGTCGCACGACAAGGCACCGTAGCGCGCCGCGAGTGCCGCGCCGCCCATGTCCGACAGTTGTTCGGCATGCAGCTTGACCGGCAGCCCCAGCGCCTTCGCGGCCTGGAAGACGCGCTCGGTTTCCTCCAGCGAAAAGGCGATGCGTTCGCAGAACACGTCGACCGCATCGACGAGGCCTTCGGACGCCAGCGCGGGCAGCATCTCCTTGCAGACGAGTTCGACGTAGTCGCCTTGCCGGCCGGCGTATTCGGGCGGCAAGGCGTGCGCGCCGAGGAAGGTGGTGCGCACCGTCACGCCGTAGGCTTCACCGAGCCGGCGCGCGACGCGCAACTGCTTGCGCTCGTGTTCGAGGGCGAGGCCGTAGCCGGACTTGATCTCGATCGCACAGACGCCCTCGGCGAGCAGTTGTTCGAGGCGGCGGGCCGCTTGCGCGTAGAGCGTGTCTTCGTCCGCTTCGCGAGTCGCGCGCACGGAGGACACGATGCCACCGCCGGCTTTC
Source organism: Variovorax ureilyticus (assembly GCF_037889935.1). Classification (NCBI taxonomy): domain Bacteria; kingdom Pseudomonadati; phylum Pseudomonadota; class Betaproteobacteria; order Burkholderiales; family Comamonadaceae; genus Variovorax; species Variovorax ureilyticus. The sequence continues at coordinate 447,510 of NZ_JBBKZU010000005.1, read as the reverse complement.
GCGACCTCCTCGTAGGTGGCGCCGGAAAGGCGCATCGCGAATTCGTTCGCGCGCTGGCCGCCGTAGACCAGGTGCGTGTGGCAATCGACGAGGCCCGGCGTGACGAGCGCATCGCGGCCATCGAAACGCGGCAACACGGCGAACGATTCGGGTACGGCGTCGCCGCGGCCGACCCAGGCGATCTTTCCGTCGGCGACGGCGATGGCTGCATCGCCCTCGATGGCCTGCTCGCCGGCGAGTGCACCGGGCGCGAAGCGCAGATGGCGCCAGACGCCATCTGCGGTGGGGAGTACGCAATGGTTCATGAGGATTCAGCTCCCTGATGCGGTGAAGCGCACCGCGACCAACGCGGCGCCGGACTCACGCGGTGCGACCTGCCATGCCGACGGCTCGCCGTCCCACCAGACGCCGGAGCCCGCTTCGCAGTCGAGGTCGTTCAGATGCCACGACCCGCGCAGCGCGAGCAGCAGGCCGCGCGCGGCGATTGCGATGTCGGCGCGATCGCGCAGCACATTCACATCGGCACGCAGTCGTTCGCGCCTCGACATCACGTTGAAATCTGCCGACGTGTCGCCCAGCAGTTCGCAATCCAGCGGCACGGCGCCATCGAACGCGAACGGCACATGCGGCACATCGAGCCGATGGTCGATGCGACCGTCCCCCGAATGGAGCTGCACGCCCGGGCCGTCGAGCAGCATGATCACGCGGTCCACGCCATCGAAGGCCGAGAACGGCCCCGGGCGGTCGATGGTCGCGATGCTGACGCGCCAGTCGAAGCGGTCCATGCCTGCGCCCGGCGGCGAGCACACGATCTCGCGCGTGACGCCGCCCCCGTTCTTCCAAGGGGTCGTGGCAAGCGAGGCGATGTCGAAGCGGCGGATGGCCACGCTGTGCTTCGCGCTGCTTACTTGATCATCGGCAGGTTCAGGCCCTGCTTCTTGGCGGTGGCGATCGCGATGTCGTAGCCGGCGTCGGCGTGGCGCATCACGCCGGTGGCCGGGTCGTTGAACAGCACGCGCTCGATCCGCTTGGCCGCCGCGTCGGTGCCGTCGCAGACGATCACCACGCCGGAGTGCTGCGAGTAGCCCATGCCCACGCCGCCACCGTGGTGCAGGCTGACCCAGGTCGCGCCGCCCGCGGTGTTGAGCAGCGCGTTGAGCAGCGGCCAGTCGGAGACCGCATCGGTGCCGTCCTTCATCGCCTCGGTCTCGCGGTTGGGGCTCGCGACCGAGCCGGTATCGAGGTGATCGCGGCCGATGACGATCGGGCCCTTCAACTCGCCGTTCTTCACCATCTCGTTGAACGCGAGGCCCGCCTTGTGGCGCTCGCCGAGGCCCAGCCAGCAGATGCGCGCCGGCAGGCCCTGGAAGGCGATGCGCTCGCGCGCCATGTCGAGCCAGCGGTGCGTGTGCTTGTTCTCGGGGAACAGCTCCTTGATCTTCGCGTCGGTCTTGTAGATGTCCTCCGGATCGCCCGAAAGCGCGACCCAGCGGAACGGGCCCTTGCCTTCGCAGAACAGCGGACGGATGTACGCCGGCACGAAGCCCGGGAAGTCGAAGGCGTTCTTCACGCCTTCGTCGAACGCGACCTGGCGGATGTTGTTGCCGTAGTCGACGGTCGGGACGCCCAAGGCCTGGAAGTCGAGCATGGCCTGCACGTGCACCGCGCACGATTTGGCAGCGGCTTGCGTGAGGCGCGCGTGCTCGGTCGGGTCCTGTTGCGCGGCCTTCCATTGAGCGACGGTCCAGCCGATCGGCAGGTAGCCGTTGATGAGGTCGTGCGCCGAGGTCTGGTCGGTCACGAGGTCGGGTTGGATGCCGCCGGCCTTCGCTCGCTTGACCAGCTCCGGCAGGATCTCGGCCGCGTTGCCCAGCAGCGCGATGGAAACGGCCTCCTTCTTCGCGGTGTGGTGCTTGATGAGTTCGATCGCGTCGTCGATGTCCTTGGCCTGCTTGTCGACGTAGCGGGTGCGCAGGCGGAAGTCGATGCTCGACTGCTGGCATTCGATGTTGAGCGACACCGCGCCCGCGAGCGTCGCGGCCAGCGGCTGCGCGCCACCCATGCCGCCGAGTCCGGCCGTGAGGATCCACTTGCCGGACAGATCATTGTTGTAGTGCTGGCGGCCGGCCTCGACGAAGGTCTCGAAGGTGCCTTGCACGATGCCCTGGCTGCCGATGTAGATCCAGCTCCCGGCCGTCATCTGGCCGTACATGAAGAGACCCTTGCGGTCGAGCTCGTTGAAGTGCTCCCAGTTGGCCCACTTCGGCACGAGGTTCGAGTTGGCGAGCAGCACGCGCGGCGCATCGGCATGCGTCTTGAACACGCCTACCGGCTTGCCCGACTGGATCAGCAAGGTCTCGTCGTCATTGAGTTCCTTGAGCGTCGCGAGGATCTGGTCGAAGCAGGCCCAGTCGCGCGCCGCGCGGCCGATGCCGCCGTAGACCACGAGGCTCTGCGGGTTCTCGGCCACGTCCGGGTCGAGGTTGTTCTGCAGCATGCGGAACGGCGCCTCGGTGAGCCAGCTCTTGCAATTCAACTGGCTGCCGCGCGGCGCGCGGATCACGCGGGTCGGGTCATGGCGGGGATCGGTGGCCTGGGCGGCGAGGAACTTGTCGGGAGCGTTCATGGCGTGGTGTCCTTTCGGGTGACGGAGCTTGTTCGTTGGATCAGGCGTTGGTAGGGAGCATCGAGCGCACGGCTTCTGGCCAGTCGCTGCGGCGCGCCCAGGTGCGCATGGCTTCGATGGAGGGTGCGAGGAAGCGGTCCTGGTCGATGAAGGCGACGCGCTCGCGGATGGCGGCGAATTCGGCTTCGACGAGCGGCGAGCTTTTCGGCCCGCGCTTCAGTTCGATGCCTTGTGCAGCGGCCATGGCTTCGATGCCGACGACCACCGCAGTGTTCTGAACCATGTCCGCGAGGCGGCGGCCCGCGAAGGTCGCCATCGACACATGGTCTTCCTGGTTGGCCGAAGTCGGCAGGCTGTCGACGCTGGCCGGATGCGCGAGCGACTTGTTCTCGGATGCGAGTGCCGCGGCCGTGACCTGCGCGATCATGAAGCCGGAATTGACGCCGCCGTCGCGCACGAGGAAGGGCGGCAGGCCCGAGAGGCCGCTGTCGAGCAGGAGGGCCATGCGGCGCTCGGAGATCGCGCCGATCTCGCTCACCGCGAGCGCGATGATGTCGGCCGCGAAGGCCACCGGCTCGGCGTGGAAGTTGCCGCCGGAGATCACGTCGCCGTTGTCGAAGACCAGCGGGTTGTCCGATGCGGCATTGGCTTCGATGCGCAGCACGCGCGCCGCATGCGCGAGGTTGTCGAGGCACGCGCCCATCACCTGCGGCACGCAGCGGATGGAGTATGGGTCCTGCACGCGGCCGCAGTCGGCGTGCGAAGGAACGATCTCGCTGCCTTCGAGCACGGCGCGCAGCGCAGCCGCGACCGCGATCTGGCCGGGCTGGCCGCGCGCGATGTGGATGCGCGCGTCGAACGGCTTGATCGAGCCCTGGATCGCTTCGAGCGACAACGCGCCGGCCATGATGCCCGCAGCGAACACGTCTTCGGCACCGAACAGGCCCGCCAGCGCGAGCGCAGTCGACACCTGCGTGCCGTTGAGCAGCGCGAGGCCTTCCTTGGGGCCGAGCACGAAGGGGGCGAGGCCGATGCGCTTCATGGCCTCGGCGCCGCCGATCACCTCGCCCTGCGGCGTCGTGACTTCACCCTCGCCGATCAGCACGCAGGCGAGGTGCGCCAGCGGTGCGAGATCGCCCGAAGCGCCGACCGAGCCCTTCGACGGAATGCGCGGCAGCAGGCCCGCGTTGCACAGCGCCAGCAGCGCGTCGACGATCTCTGGCCGCACGCCGGAGTGGCCGCGCGCCAGGCTCACCGCCTTGGTCGCGAGCACGAGGCGCACCACGCCGGCATCGAGCGGATCGCCCGTGCCGCAGGCGTGCGAGAGCACCAGGTTGCGCTGCAGCTCGGCGAGGCGCTCGGTCGGGATGATGGTCTGGGCGAGCTTGCCGAAGCCGGTGTTGATGCCATAGACGACATCCCCCGATTCGACGATGTGGCGTACCTTGGCCTGCGCGGCCAGGAGGCCGGCGCGCGCCGAAGGATCGAGCGACAGCTGAACGCCGCCGGCCTGCACGCGGCGCAGCGTCGCGAGATCGACGTCGCCGGGCGTGAGCACGATCGGCTGGGTGGTGAGGGATGCGATGTCCATGGAGAATTCCTTCCTGTCTATACAAGTAGTGGCGTCAAAAAACGAGGCGCGTGCCGCTCCTGCCCTCAACCGATGCTGGGGTTGCCGTCGGCGCGGAACCGGCTGCCGAGCCGGTAGCGCGATGCAGGGTGCAGGCAGCGCACCATCGTCACGGGAACGGTGCGCGTCCAGGTGCGCCGGGTGAGCAGCAGGCACGGGTCCGACGCCGGCATGTCCAGGCGCTCGGCCTGCTCGGCGGTCGGTAGCACGGCATCGACGACATGCTCGATCTGGTCGAAGGGCACGTTGCGCACCAGGTATTCGCTGGGGGGCACGTTCGAGAAATCCTGCTCGAGGAAGTTGGGCACCACGCGCGGGTTGACGTAGCGATCTTCGAGCTGCACCGGCACGTCGTTTTCCATGTGCAGGCACACGGTGTGGAAGACCGATTCGCCGGGGCGCAGGTCGAGCCATACCGCGATGTCGGGCGACGCGGCGATGCGCTCGGCCACGAGGAACTCGCAGCGGTAGTCATGCCCGCGTGCGCGGATCTCGCTCGCGATGTTGGCGATCTGCAGCAGCGTGGACTGAGGCTTGTCCTCCGCCACGAAGCTGCCCACGCCGGCCACGCGCACGATGCGGCCCTGCTCCACCAGTTCGCGCAATGCGCGGTTCACCGTCATGCGGGCCACGCCGAACTGCGCGACCAGTTCGCTCTCCGAAGGCAGGCGATGGCCGGCCACCCACGAGCCGTCCTGGATCTTGCGCGTGATGAAGGACTTGACCTGCTCGTAGAGCGCCATCGCAGGCATGGCCGAGTTCGCGGCGGCACCCGATGTGCGGGGCTCCGTCGGGCGGGTCTCGGCGGTCTTGCGTAGGCTGGTGGCGGTCATGGTGTCTTCTTTTGGTGGTCGTTCAGTGTTCTGCGGCGGCCATGGACTCGGCGCGGATCTCTTCGGTGAGGCGTGCCTTGATCTCCATGAACTCCGGTGACGTCTTGATCGTGTAGTGGCGCGGATGCGGGAAGTCGACCGGGATCTCGGTCTTGATGCGACCCGGACGTGCGCTGAAGACCGCGACCCGGTTGGCCATGAAGATCGCCTCGTCGATGTCGTGCGTGACGAAGAGCACCGTCTTGCGCGCCGACTCCCAGATGCCGAGCAGCAGTTCCTGCATCAGCACGCGGGTCTGGTTGTCCAGCGCGCCGAAGGGCTCGTCGAGCAGCAGCATCTTGGGGTCGTTGGCCAGCGCGCGTGCGATCGCGGTGCGCTGCTGCATGCCGCCGGAGAGCTGCTTGGGGAAGTGGTTCTCGAAGCCGCGCAAGCCCACCTTGGCGATGAAGAAGTCGCTGCGCTCCTTCTGCTCGGCCTCGCTCATCCCGCGCTCGCGCAGGCCGAAGCGGATGTTCTGCGCGATGGTGAGCCACGGGAAGAGCGTGTAGCTCTGGAACACCACGCCGCGGTCCGCGCCCGGACCTTCGATGGTCTGGCCGTCGAGCAGCACGCGGCCTTCGGTCGGATAGTCGAGGCCCGCGACGATGCGCAGCAGCGTGGACTTGCCGCAGCCCGAAGGGCCGAGGATGGTGACGAAGTCGTTCTCGCGCACCTCGAAGTCGATCGGCAGCAGCGCCTGCGTCTTCTGGCCGCGCGTGCCGGTGAAAACGCGCGAGACACCGCGAATGGAAAGCTGGTTCATCAGATGGTGCTCCATGCGAACAGACGACGGTTGATGGCCTTGAATGCGAAGTCGGAGATGAGGCCGATCACACCGATCACGATGATCCCGAAGATGATCTGCCCGGTGTTCAGGAGCGCCTGGCTGTCGGTGATCATGTGGCCGATGCCCGAGGACGAGCCGATCAGCTCCGCGACGATCACGTAGGTCCATGCCCAGCCCAGCACGAGGCGCAGCGTTTCGGCGATGCCCGGCGCGGCACCCGGAATCAGCACGCGCAGCACGATGCCGCGGCTCTTGGCGCCCAGCGTGTAGGCCGCCTCGACCAAGTCGCGCCGTGCGCTGCCGACGGTGACCGCGACCATCAGCGTGATCTGGAACACCGAGCCGATGAAGATCACGAGCAGCTTCTGCGCCTCGCCGATGCCGGCCCAGAGGATCAGCAGCGGGATGAACGCGGACGCCGGCAGGTAGCGGCAGAACGACACGAAGGGCTCGAAGAAGGCTTCGACGCTCTTCCAGGTGCCCATCGCGATGCCCAGCGGCACCGCGATGATCGCGGCGAGCACGAAGCCGCCGAACACGCGCCACACCGTCATGCCGATGTCGTGCGAGAAGTTGAACTCGGTGAAGAGGCTGATGCCCTCCTTCACCATCGTGACCGGGCTGGCGAGGAAGGTCGGCGACACGAAGCCGCCGAGCGTGAAGAAGCCCCACACGACCACGAAGACCACGAAGAAGCCCAGGCCGAGCATCCAGCGCGCACGCGCGCTGACGGGCTCCAGAGGAGCGAGGGCACGGCGGCGGCGGGGCGCCGCCGCAGCGGCGACGGACCCGGCAGCGATCACCGGCTTGGATGAGTTCATGACAGGCGTCGCGCTCATGATGAATACCGCTCTTGGTTACTTGATGAAGCTGGTGTCGAAGGTGGCGTTGAGGTCCTCGGGCACCTTGCGGATCACGCCTGCCTCCAGCAGGATGCCTTGCGCGTCCTTCATGAAAGGCACGATGTCGTTCGCGAAGAACTTCTGGTTGGCCGCCTTGTCGGACCAGCGCAGGTAGGCCGACGACTTGGCGAACTGCTCGCCCGACTGCTTCACCGCCGTGCCCATGATCTCGTTGGACTTGGCCGGGTCGGCCTTGATCATTTCCACCGCTTCGAAATACGAATCGGCCAGCGCCTTCGCAGCCTTGGGGTTGGCCTTGAGCCACTTCGGGGCGCAGCCGACCGTGTCCATCACCATCGGGTAGTCGAGCGTCGTCGCGAGGATCTTGCCGGCGGTCGGGTTGGCGCGCACGGTCGAGAGATACGGCTCGTAGGTCATGGCCGCGTCGTTCTGGCCCGAGACGAAGGCCTGCGCGGCGGGTTGCGGCTCCAGCGAGACCAGCTTCACGTCCTTCATGGTCATGCCGTTCTTGTTGAGCATCCAGGCCAGGCCGAAGTACGGCGCGGTGCCCGGCGCGCTCACGCCGATCGCCTTGCCCTTGAGATCGGCGAAGGTCTTCACATCGTTGCGCACGGCGAGGCCGTCCGCGCCGTAGGACTTGTCCATCTGGAAGATCTGCACGATCGGCACGCCGTTGGCGTTCCACGCCACGTGCGTCTCGACGGTGGTCGCAGCACACTGGATCGCTTCCGAGGCCAGCGCGAGATGACGGTCCTTCTGCGGGATCATGCGCAGTTCGACGTCGAGGCCGTTCTTCTTGAAGATGCCGGCCTTGTCCGCGAGCGTGAGCGGCGCGAAGCCGGTCCAGCCGGACATGCCGAGGGCGATCTTGGTTTCCTGTGCACTGGCGCTTGTCGCCATGCCGAGGGCGCATGCAGCTGCCGCGACCAGCGAGGCGATTTTTCCGACCGACTTGACCATCAAGGTTCTCCTGTTGCGTTTCAAAGGGTTCGGCTGGCTGGCGCCCGAAGAGGCAATTCCAGCAACGGAGCCGAGTTTCATTCGCTGCGATGCACCTGTATATACAGGTTAACCCGAAAGGGCAAAGCAAATCAAGAGACGTTTTGCCCCTTCCCAGTGCGAGAAAGCGGTTTCATGCACCAAAAGCTGTCTAGACAGGAGTGCGGGGCAGCGAATTAGCACGAAATCTGCAAGGCCCATGCCAGCCCTGAGTCAGCTGGTGAGTGCGTCCGCCTGCTTCGAGATGCCGGCCCGCGCCAGCGAGGCGAACGGCGCGGTCAGCGGCGAGGCGAAGCCATCCGGCTGCGGATAGGCCAGCACCACCGACTGCAGCGCGAGCTGCCCGCGCAAGCGCCGGCAGGCGATGCGCTTGCCGTCGTACGCCTGATCGCGCACCGGCCGCGTGGTCAGCACCGAGACGCCGAGTCCGTTCGCGACCAGCGATCGCACCATCTCCAGGGAGGTGCTCTCGTGCGCGATCTGCGGCGTGACCCCGGCATCGCGGAACAACGACAGGAAGTACTCGCGGCTGTGCGGAAGATTGATGAGCACCAGCGGCTCGCGCGCGAGATCGGCGATGCGCAGGCTCGCCGAGGCCGCGAGCCGGTGTCCCCAGGGAAGCAGTGCATAGGGCCGCAGTTGCGTCACCGCTTCGAGCCGCACGCCGCGCGCCAAGCCGAGGTCGTACATCAGAGCCACGTCGAGTGCGCCGCGCTCCAGCATGCGCGTGAGCGCCTCGGTGTCGCCTTCGAAGAGCTGGATCTCGATCGCCGGCCATTCGCTGCGCATGCGCGCGAGGATGTCCGGCAGGTAGCGCGGCGCCAGCGTGCTGAGGCAGCCCACGCGCACCAGGCCCGCGAGTTCGCCGCTTCGCGGCATCGAAAGCGCCCTCGCCTTCTCGAGCAGCGCATGCGCCTCGCGGTGGCGCAGCACGCCGGCCGCGGTGAGTTCGAGCCCGCGCGCATGCAGGCGCACGAACAACGGCTCGCCCCATTGCGCCTCCAGGTCGGCGATCGCCTTGGAGATGGAGGGCTGCGAAACGCTCAGCGCTTCGGCCGCTCGCGCCGCACCCCCATGGCGAGCGGCCGCAACGAAATATTCGAGCTGGCGCAGGTTCAGGTGAATCATTTTTTTGATCCAGAGCATCAGACAACAGTATTTTCATTTGATCCAGCCATGGCCGACCATGGCGGCATCCAGCCCTCGAAAGGACATCGCCATGACACCCGAAGCCCGTCCCCTCGACGGCATCCGCATCCTCGACTTCACCCGCGTGCTGGCGGGGCCACTCTCGACGGCGTTGCTGGCCGACCTGGGCGCCGAAGTCATCAAGATCGAGCCGCCGCACGGCGACGACTACCGCGCGATCGGCCCGATGCGCAACGGTGAAAGCGCGCTCTTCACGGTGATGAACCGCAACAAGAAGAGCCTCGTGCTGGACCTCAAGCATCCCGACGCGGTGCAACTGGTGCGCGAGCTTGCCGAGCGCGCCGACGTGGTGGTCGAGAACTTCCGCCCCGGCGTCGCGGACCGCCTGGGCATCGGCGCGGAGGCGCTCTCGCGGCACAACCCCAAGCTGGTGTACGTGAGCGTGTCGGGCTTCGGCCAGACCGGCCCCTATGCGCATCGCCCGGCCTACGACATCATCGTGCAGGCGATGAGCGGCCTGATGGAAGCCACCGGCGATCCGGAGGGCGCGCCGACGCTGGTGGGCGAGGCGGTGTCGGACGTGGTCGCCGGCCTCTTCGCATCGTGGGCCACGCTCGCGGCGTTGCTGCAGACGCAACGCACCGGCCGCGGGCAGCATGTGGACGTCGCGATGTTCGACACCACGCTGAGCTTTCTCGCGACCTCGATGGCGCGATTTCTCTTCACCGGCAAGCCTGCGCGGCGCGTGGGCAACCGGCATCCGCTGTCGGCGCCTTTCGGCGTCTACCGCGCGAAGGACGGGCACTTCGCGCTCGCGGTGCTCAACAAGAGGCTGTTCGATGCGCTCGCGGCGGCGATGGGCATGCCCGCGCTGGCCGGCGATGCACGCTTTGCGACCGACGAATCGCGTTCCGAGCAGGAGCCGGCCCTGCGCCGGTTCATCGAATCGTGGGCTGCATCGCACGAGGTCGAAGAAGTCGTCGCACGGCTCGAACAGGCCGGCGTGCCGGCCGCGCCCATCTGGAACATCGCGCAGGCGCTCGCTTCGCCACAGGCCCATGCCCGCGAACTGTTGCGCGCAGTGGATGACGAACGCCTGCCCGGCCTGCAACTGCCGACGCAGCCGGTGCGCTTCAACGGCGCCGCGCCCAATCGTGCCGCACGAGCACCCGCGCTCGGCGAACACACGCACGAACTGCTCGCAGGCCTTCTCGGCTGCGGCCTCGACAAGCTCGCCGAACTGCGCGAAGCGGGCGCCTTCGGCGCTCCGGATTGATCACGAAAGAAAGGAAACGACATGAACCGACTCGGTGTCACCGACGAAGACCAGGCCCTCGCCGATGCAGTCGCACGCTTTGCGGCCGAAGCACTTGCGCCGCTTGCGCGCGAGATCGATGAAGAGGAGCGCTCGGCCACCTGCCACGCGCCCCAGCTCGCGGAGCTGGGCCTGATGGGCATGAACCTGCCCGAGCGCTGGGGCGGCCCCGGCGTGTCGCCCACCGCGATGCTGCTGGCGCTGGTCGAGATCTCGCGCGCCTGCGCGGCGACCTCCTCGATGATCGGCGCGCATTACCTCGGCACCGACGCGGTGCTGATCGGCGGCAGCGACGAACAGCGAGCGCAATGGCTTCCGAAGGCGGCCAGCGGCGAATGGCTCGCTGGCTTCGCGTTGACCGAGCCGCGCGGCGGATCGCATCCCGCCGATCTGCGCACGCGCGCCGCGCGCGATGGCGACGTCTACCGCATCGATGGCGTCAAGCACTTCATCTCCAACGCGGCCGAGGCGAAGTTCCTCGTGGTGTTCGCGAAGACCGATGCCGCGGCGGGCGCGCGCGGCGTGAGCGCCTTCATCGTCGACACCGCGAGCCCCGGGATCCGCATCTCGCCGCACGAGAAGCTGATGGGCATCCGCGGCGGGCATGCTTTCGAGGTCGCGTTCGAGTCGGTGGAGGTGCCGCTCGCAAACCGGCTCGGCGAGGAAGGCTCGGGCTTCAGGACCGCGATGAAGGTGCTCGACAACAGCCGCCTCGACGTCGCCGCGACTTCGCTCGGCATCGCCGAGGCCGCGCTCGCCGCCGCAGTGCAGTGGACGCACGACCGCCAGATCGCCGGCGAACCACTTTCCACGCGGCAAGGCATCCAGTGGATGCTCGCGGACATGAAGCTGCGGCTCGAAGCGTCGTGGGGCCTCACGATGCAGGCGCTGGCGCTGCGCACCGCGGGGCAGCCGTTCACGCTGCAGTCGGCCATGGCCAAGCTGCACGCGTCGGAGATGGTGGCCTTCGTCACCGACACCGCGCTGCAGATCCACGGCGGCTACGGCTTCACGCGCGAGATGCCGCTGGAGCGCTACGTGCGCGACGCACGCATCCTGCGCATCTACGAGGGCTCGTCGGAGATCCAGCGCAACATCATCGCGCGCATCGTGCTGGGCTGAGCGCGGGCGCGCCGGGGCGGCTTCGGAGACAATGGGCGTCCGCGCGCACGGGAGGTGCGCGTGCCGTCCCCAAAAGCCACCAGAAGCACAACAACCGTGTCCGCCCTGCTATCCGAATCCCTTGCCGCGTCGCCGGAGCAGATCCTCCACGACGTCTTCGGCTATGCGCGCTTTCGCGGTCCCCAGGAGGGGATCGTGCACCACGTCACCGCCGGCGGCGATGCGCTGGTGCTGATGCCCACGGGCGGCGGCAAGTCGCTGTGCTATCAAATCCCGGCGATTGCGCGGCATCGTTCCGGCAAGGGGGTGACAGTGGTGGTGTCGCCGCTGATCGCGCTCATGCACGACCAGGTCGGCGCGCTACACGAGGCCGGCGTGAGCGCGGCCTTTCTCAATTCCACGCTGGACTGGGAAGAAACGCAGGACGTCGAACGCCGCATGTTGCGCGGCGAGATCACCCTTCTCTACGCGGCGCCCGAACGCGTGACGACGCCGCGCTTCCTCTCGCAGCTCGATTCGCTCCACGAGCGCGGCAAGCTCTCGCTGTTCGCGATCGACGAGGCGCATTGCGTGAGCCAGTGGGGCCACGACTTCCGGCCCGAGTACCGCGCACTGACGGTGCTGCACGAGCGTTATGCCGGTGTGCCCCGCATCGCGCTCACCGCCACCGCCGATGCGCTCACGCGTGCCGACATCGTGGAGCGGCTCCAGCTCGAAGAGGCGCGCCAGTTCGTCTCCAGCTTCGACCGGCCGAACATCCGCTACACCATCGTCGAGAAGAAGGACGCGACCACGCAGCTCCTGCGCTTCATCGAGCGTGAGCATGAAGGCGACGCGGGCGTCGTGTATTGCCAGTCGCGCAAGCGCGTGGAGGACCTGGCGCAGTCGCTGTGCGACGCGGGGCTCAACGCCCTGCCCTATCACGCGGGCCTGGACGCCGCGGTGCGGCAGAAGAACCAGGACCGGTTCCTGCGCGAAGAAGGCATCGTGATGGTCGCCACCATCGCCTTCGGGATGGGCATCGACAAGCCCGACGTGCGCTTCGTCGCGCACGTGGACATGCCCAAGAACATCGAGGGCTACTACCAGGAAACCGGCCGCGGCGGCCGCGACGGCGAACCGGCCGACGCCTGGATGGCCTACGGCCTGCAGGACGTGGTGAACCAGCGGCGGATGATCGACGAAAGCCCCGCCGGCGAAGAGTTCAAGCAGGTGATGCGCGGCAAGCTCGACGCGCTGCTGTCGCTCGCCGAGGCCAGCGATTGCCGGCGGGTGCGGCTGCTGGGCTACTTCGGCGAGAAGAGCACCCCTTGCGGCAACTGCGACAACTGCATTTCACCGCCCCAGGTGTGGGACGGCACCGATGCGGCGCGCAAGCTGCTCTCCACGATCTACCGCGTGCAGCAGCAAAGCGGCATCAGCTTCGGCGCGGGACACGTCATGGACATCCTGCGCGGCAAGGCGACCGAGAAGGTCAAGCAGTACGGCCACGAACGCATCAGCACCTTCGGCATCGGCAGCGAGTTCTCCGAGCCGCAGCTGCGCGGCGTGCTGCGGCAGTTGATCGCCACCGGCGCGCTCGCGGTCGATGCGCAGGCGTTCAACACCCTGCAGCTCACCGAGGGGTCGCGCTCGGTGCTCCGCGGCGAAACGCAGGTGATGCTGCGCGAATCCGTCTCGCAGCCGGCAGAGCGAAAGAAGCGCGAGAAGACATCGCGCGGCGCGCCCTCGCCGGCCGCCGCGACCCTCGATGCCACGGGGCAGGCGCGCTTCACCGCACTCAAGGCCTGGCGCGGCGAGGTCGCGCGCGAGCACAACCTGCCTGCCTACGTGATCTTCCACGACGCCACGCTCGCAGCCATCGCGGAACGCGCGCCCGCCACGCTCGAAGATCTGCAGGGCATCAGCGGCATCGGCGCCAAGAAGCTCGAAGCCTACGGCGCGGACGTCTTGCGCGTCTGCGCGTCGTTCTAGCCGGGACTGCCTGCCGGCGGGGCCACCAGCCGGATTTCACGAACCGGCGAGCGCACCAGATACGGCATTCCCGCCACCTCCGCCTTGCTGCGCGCCACATCGGCCTTGCTCGCCGATGCGGTCGGGCAGGCGCCGGTGCTTTGCAGCGCCAGGGCGGCGGCGAGTCGTCCTTCCGTCGGATCGCCCAGCGCATGGTCGAAGTCGTCCGCCACCGCGCAGGTGGGCGCGAAGCCGTCGCCATAGTCGCCGAAGCCCTGCTGGTTCACGCCCTGGAACTGGATCGCGAAATAGGTCGTGCCGCAGTTGTCCTGCGGGAAGAAGCCGTAAGGCTTGCCGCAGGTCGCGCCGCCGACGAGGTTCACGGTAACGCCGACGCCGCGCAGGCTGTTGACCACCGATTCGCTCGCCGAACAGGTGTCGGGCCCGGTCAGCACCGTCACGCGCGAGAGCCCGAGTTGCGGCAGCGCCTGGCCGGCCGGCGTCGAGTAGCCGCGCGATGTCGAATAGAAAGGCAGCGTCGCCTGCGCCGGCGTCACGTGGAAAGGGTTCTTGCCGTTGAACTGCATCCGCTCGAAGACGGTGCCGTTCGTCGCGGGGGGGGACGCAACCATGTAGGCCAGCTCGCTCGCCACATCCAGGTAGCCGCCGCCGTTGTAGCGCATGTCGATCACGAGATCGGAAATGCCGTCACCCTTGAGCTGGTTGATCGCCGCGATGAGCTGCCTCTCCGCCGTCGCGAGGTGATCGTTGAAGAGCATGTAGCCGACCGGTCCGCTGGCGGTGGCGATCGTCTTCACGTCCTGCACCGGCGTTCGCGTGATGCTCGCCGCGACGAGGCTCACGGCGCGCTCGCTGCCGTCGGGCGCGCGCAGCGTGAAGCTGTGCGACTCGCCCACGCTGGCGGGATTGAGTGCGGCATTGAGGCCATTCACATCGGAACCCGCCACGACGTCGATGCCGTCGATCGCGATGAGCTTCGTGCCGCGCACGATGCCCTGCTGCGCCGCCGGCGATCCAGGCTCCGAGAAGGCCACGCGCACGTCGCGCGGCGGCGAGGCGCTGAGGAAGGCGAGTTCGAAGCCGTAGCCGACGTCGACGCCGCTCTGCGAGAGCGCGCGATAGCTCGCGGTATCGGCGGTGAAGTGAAAGCGATCCTTGGGCCGCCCGCTCGCGGTCAGCGCGGGCGTCTTGAGCACGCTGAAGTAGTCGATCGGCGTGGCGTATTTCGCGGCGACCAGATTGGTCGGCACTTCATCGAACCAGAGGTAGGTTTCGTCGATCCAGCCGCGCAGCCAGGCTTTCTCGGTTTCGGCGGAGCCCTCGCGATCAGGGAAAGCCGCGCCGGTATCGGGATCGACGCCATTGCGCGGCGTGGCGCACTGGCCCGCGACCGTCGACGACGCGACGATGGGATCGCCCATGGTCGCGGCCGGAATGGCGAGCGGCAACGGGACGCCGCCTCCACCCCCGCCGCCGCATGCGGCCAATGTCGCAAGCGCGGTTGACATCATGACGCGGCGCGCCGCGCCTGGCATGCGGACTCCTCTCATCGATGAATCTCCCTCGCGCACCGGCAGCCGCGCGCGGATGTAGGTGGGTGTGACGGGGGCTTCAGTGGACGAAGCCGATGCCGCGCGATTCTCGCACCTCGGGTTTGATGCGATGCTCGGCGTCGAGCTGGTCGAGGAACTCGTCCGGCGAGAACTCCGCCGCAAGAATGTCGACCTGTCGCTTCACCGCCGCGAAGTCGCCGGGACACAGCTGCTGCAGCTTCGCGAGGCGACTGCGGATCTCGTTCGTCATCCTCGAGGCATCGCCTTCGAGCGCCTCGGTGACGAACATGCGCTCGCGCTGCTCGGCGGTGAGCGGCATGAACTTGATCTTGAAGGTGAAGCGCCGCAGGGCCGCTTGGTCCAGCCGGTCGAGCAGGTTGGTGGTGCAGACGAAGATGCCGTCGAATCGCTCCATGCCCTGAAGCATCTCGTTGACCTCGGTCACTTCGTAGGTGCGCTGCGCGCCGCGGCGATCCTGCAGGAAGCTGTCGGCCTCGTCGAGCAGCAGGACGGCCTTCTCGACTTCGGCTTCCTTGAACATGGCGGCCATGTTCTGCTCGGTCTCGCCGACGTACTTGCTCATGAGGTCGCTCGCCTGCTTGATGATCAACGGGCGGCCGATGGCCTTGGCGATGTGTTCGGCGAGCGCGGTCTTGCCGGTGCCCGGCGCGCCGTAGAAGCACATCGTGCCGTGGCCGCGCACCTTGAGCGCCTCGACGATGCGCGGGATCTCGAAGCGCGTCTCGACGTTGAGCATCTCGAGGTCGTAGGTCGTCACGCTGCGGCGCGCGCCCAGGCCATCGACATTGCCGAGCGCGAGGTCGGCGTTCTTCAACTGGCGCTCGATGAGGCGCTCCATCGAGCGGCCGTCGGTGCTCGCGAGTTCGGCAAAGCGGACCGCCGTGCGGATCTGCGCGGGCGTGAGCCCCTTGCGTGCGGCGAGCTTTGCGGTGAATTCGTCCGACACCGAAACGCCTTCGAGCGTCTTGCGCACCAGCTGCTCGCGCGCGCCGGGCGGCGGCGACTTGAGTTCGAGGTGGTAGGCAAAGCGACGCCGGAAGGCCGGATCGATCTGCTCGATGCGGTTGGTGACCCACAGCGTCGGCACCGCGTTCGATTCGAGGATCTGGTTGACCCACGCCTTGCCGCTCACGCTGCCGCTGGTGGGCGAAGGCACCTGTTCGGCGCGCGCCATGATCTGCGCGGCTTCGGTGCTGATCGGCGGGAACACGTCCTCGACCTCGTCGAACAGCAGCGCCGCCTGCTCGCTGCCCTTGAGGAACACCTGCGCGATTTGCAGCGAGCGATAGCGGTCGCGGCCCGACAGCGAGTTGCCGTCGCGGTCGGCGTATTCGACTTCGAAGAGCTCCAGCCCCGCGGCCTGCGCCACCACTTTCGCGAGCTCTGTCTTGCCCGTGCCCGGCGGGCCATAGAGCAGCACGTTGACGCCCGGCTCCTTGCGCGCCACCGCCGCGCGCAGCAGCGTGACGAGCATCTGCGCGTCTTCCTCGACGAAGGAGAAGTCGTGCACCGACAGCGCGCTCTTGGCCGAGGGGCGCGTGAACACCGCCATGAGTTCGTTGCGATCGCGGTATTCGCGCATCAGCACCGGCGGCAGCTTCTCGCTGACCTTCATGAGATCGGCGAGGTCGGTGATGTTGTGTTCGGAGATGAGGTTCTCGACCAGCCCGATGCGCTCCAGCCGCGATCCGGCACGCAGCGCCTCGCCCACCTCGCTCGCATTCACGCCGGCCACTTCCGCGATCGCGGCATAGGCCTCGGGCGCGTTGTTGACCTTGAACTCCACGAGCAGCGAACGCAGATCGCGCTGGTAGCGCGCGAGCGTGCCGTACAGCAGCAGCGCGCGTTCGGCCCTGTTGAGTTGCAGCAGGCCCGCGAGCGCATCGATGTTCTTCTCGACCAGCGTCGACTGCTTGCGCAGCGCATGCGTGAGCCAGTCGCGGGTGACCGACAGCACCGACAGCAGGTCCTTGGGCTGGTCCTTGGCGTACTCGTCGAGGTAGAAGAACAGCGTGCCTTCTTCATACGGCCCGCGCCACACGCCGTGCCGCTCCAGCAGCGTCCGACCGTCGTATTCCTCCACGCCCTTCCAGGCGTCGTTGCCCAGGCAGCGCCGCGCGAGGAATTCGCGCAGGCGCTGCAGCACGGGCAACGGCCAGACGAGGTGCCGGCCCGTGAGCGACAAGAGCCCGTTGAGGTCACGGCGGATGTTGAAGCGCGGCCCCTGCTTGGCGGCCAGCGTGAGCACGAAGTGCGAGCACATGAGCTCGAGCACCGGCGCTTCCTTGAGTCCGGGCGAAGGCAATGCATGGCCGCGGGAAGCCGCAGCCATGACATCGACGCCGGAACGCTTGACCATCGGGGACACCCTCCAGGGGAGCAACTGAACCTGGGAGCGACCATAGCGCAGACTTTTGGCTTCGGGAAGCCTGACGAGGAGTAAAAATCCCGAAGTTGCAAATCCATCCAAGAATGCCCGCAATGGTCGACATCCAGGACATAGAGCAAGCCGCACGGCGCCTCGAGGGGCAAATACTCCAAACTCCCTGCGTCGAGTCGCGCACGCTCTCCGAGATCGTGGGCGCGCAGGTCTTCCTCAAGTTCGAGAACCTGCAGTTCTCCGCTTCGTTCAAGGAGCGCGGCGCCTGTAACAAGCTGGTCGAACTCTCGCAGGCCGGCACGCGCGGCGTGATCGCGATGTCGGCCGGCAACCATGCGCAGGGCGTGGCCTATCACGCGCAGCGGCTGGGGCTGCGGGCATTGATCGTCATGCCGCGCTTCACGCCCGGCGTGAAGATCGAACGCACGCGCGGCTTCGGCGCCGAAGTGGTGCTGCATGGCGACACGCTGGAAAGCGCGCGCGCCCATGCGCTCGAACTGGCCGAGCGCGAAGGCCTGACCTTCGTGCATCCGTACGACGACGAACTCATCATCGCCGGGCAGGGAACCATCGCCCTCGAAATGCTCGACGCAGTGCCCGACCTCGACACGCTGGTCGTTTCGGTCGGCGGCGGCGGGCTGATCGCCGGCATGGCCGTGGCGGCCCGGGCACGCAAGCCGGATATCGAGATCATCGGCGTGCAGACCGCGCGCTTTCCGGCGATGGTGAACGCGGTCAAGGGGACGTCCTATTCCCAGGGCACCAGCACGATCGCCGAAGGGATCGCGGTCGGCACGCCGGGCGTGCTGACGCAGGAGATCATCGCCAGGCTGGTCGACGACTTGCTGCTGGTCGACGAGGGCGACATCGAGCAGGCGGTGCTGATGCTGCTCGAGATCGAGAAGACGCTGGTCGAAGGCGCGGGCGCCGCCGGGCTCGCGGCGCTCATCCGGCATCCGGAGCGGTTCAAGGGCAAGCGGGTCGGGCTGGTGCTCTCGGGCGGAAACATCGATCCGCTGCTCCTGGCGGCAATCATTCAGCGCGGCATGGTCCGCGCGGGGCGGCTGGCCCGGATCCGCGTGAGTGCGCGCGACGTCCCGGGGTCCTTGGCCCACATCACGGCCACCGTGGCGCAAGCGGGCGCCAACATCGACGAGGTGCACCATCAGCGCGCCTTCACGCTGCAGGCCGCCCAGAACGTGGATGTCGAGCTGGTACTTCAAACACGGGGGCGGGAACATCTCTCGAACGTGCTCGACGCGCTTCGTGTGGCCGGATTCGAAGCTGAAGAGCAACACTGAGGGTCTCGGAACCCCCTAGACGCCCTATTGCAACCCGGCCGGTAAAATAGCCCCAGTTCCGAGAACCCGAGGAAGAACGATGTCCCATCCCACCCCCGTTGAGCCCGGCCATGCAGCCGCCGTCGAAAAAGACGCGGTCGAGTCGGTCGTCCATCTCATGCCCCTGGTGCTGCCGATCGCCGGCGGGGTCCTGATGCTGCTTCTCGCATCGATCGCCATCTACGTGGCCTGAATTCTTCGTCGCGGGGCACTTCGCCTCCGCCCCGGGACCCAAAAGAAGCAAGAGGCCGACAGACGGCCTCGGTTCAAGCGGGCATAACCGGCTGGTTGCGACCCGGCGTCGACCCAGCTTCTCTCCATAGCTGAAACGTTTTCTCCGATGGATCTCGCCGCAGAGAGGCCGAGTCCCCTTTGAAAAGACGATTTTTCAACTTAGGAGATTTTGATGAACGCACCGCTGAAGGGTCTTGCCATGCAGGCACCCTCCTATGTCAAGAACGCCAAGCTGATCGGCTGGGTGGCCGAAATGGCCGCGCTGTGCAAACCCGCCGCGATCCACTGGTGCGACGGCAGCACCGAGGAATACGACCGCCTCTGCCAGCAAATGGTCGATGCCGGCACCTTCAAGCGGCTCAACCCGGCCAAGCGCCCCAACTCCTACCTCGCGAGTTCCGACCCGAGCGACGTCGCCCGCGTCGAGGACCGCACCTTCATCTGCTCGGCGAAGAAGGAAGAAGCCGGCCCGACCAACAACTGGATGGACCCGGCCGAAATGCGCGCCACGCTGCAGCCGCTGTTCGACGGCTGCATGAAGGGCCGCACGATGTACGTGGTGCCGTTCAGCATGGGCCCGCTGGGCTCGCCGATCGCGCACATCGGCATCGAGCTGTCCGACAGCCCCTATGTGGTGGTCAACATGAAGATCATGACCCGCATGGGCAAGGCGGTCTACGACGTGCTCGGCGACGACGGCGAGTTCGTGCCCTGCGTCCACACCGTCGGCGCGCCGCTCGAAGCCGGCCAGAAGGACGTGGCCTGGCCCTGCAACAAGACGAAGTACATCGTCCACTACCCCGAAACGCGCGAAATCTGGAGCTACGGCTCGGGTTACGGCGGCAACGCGCTGCTGGGCAAGAAGTGTTTTGCGCTGCGCATCGCCTCCAACATGGGACGTGACGAAGGCTGGCTGGCCGAGCACATGCTCATCCTGGGCGTGACCAACCCTGAGGGCAAGAAGCGCCATGTGGCCGCCGCCTTCCCGAGCGCCTGCGGCAAGACCAACTTCGCGATGCTGATCCCGCCTGCCGGCTTCGATGGCTGGAAGGTCACCACCATCGGCGACGACATCGCCTGGATCAAGCCCGCCACCGATGGCAAGCTGTACGCGATCAACCCCGAGGCGGGTTATTTCGGCGTGGCCCCCGGCACCAACCTGCAGACCAACCCGAACTGCATGGCCAGCCTCGATCGCGACGTGATCTTCACCAACGTGGCGCTGACCGACGACGGCGACGTCTGGTGGGAAGGCATGGGCGAAGCGCCCGCCCACGCGATCGACTGGCAAGGCAAGGACTGGACGCCGGCCATCGCCAAGGAAACCGGCGCCAAGGCCGCGCATCCGAACGCCCGCTTCACCGTCGCCGCGACCAACAACCCCGCGCTCGACCCGGCCTGGGACGACCCGAAGGGCGTCGCCATCGACGCCTTCATCTTCGGCGGCCGCCGCTCGACGACGGTGCCGCTGGTGACCGAGGCCCGCGACTGGGTCGAAGGCGTCTACATGGCCGCGACCATGGGCTCCGAAACCACCGCAGCCGCGTTCGGCCAGCAGGGCGTCGTCCGCCGCGACCCGTTCGCGATGCTGCCCTTCGCCGGCTACAACATGAGCGACTACTTCCAGCACTGGCTGGACCTCGGCAAGAAGCTCGCCGCCTCCGGCGCCAAGCTGCCGAAGATCTACACCACCAACTGGTTCCGCAAGGGCGCGGACGGCAAGTTCGTCTGGCCCGGCTATGGCGAGAACATGCGCGTGCTGAAGTGGATGATCGACCGGATCGAGAACAAGGCGCAGGGCACCGAGCACGTTTTCGGCGTCAGCCCGCGCTACGAGGACCTCAACTGGACGGGGCTGGACTTCAGCGCCGAGCAGTTCGAAACCGTCACCAGCATCGACAAGGCCGCATGGCAGGCCGAGCTCAAGCTGCACGCCGAGCTGTTCCAGCAGCTGGCGCACCACCTGCCGAAGGAGCTGCCGGCGACCAAGGCCGCCATCGAGCAGCGCCTCGCCGCCTGAGGTTCACCAGGCAAGCAAAAAGCCGCCCGAGGGCGGCTTTTTCATTGGGCCCGCTCACTGCGGGCGATCAGCCGATCGGCAGGCCGATCCGGCAGGCTCAGGCGGCTTCCCGGCGGGTCGCGATCACCTGCAGGTCACGCAGGATGCGCGGGTCGTGCTTGGCGTAGGCCAGGAACTGCGCGTCGGCGCGGGCAGCAGCACGGCGGCGGGCGCTCTTGCGCGAGGCGACGAGCAGGCGATCGGCCAGCGAGCGGGCGGTGCCGGCGAAGAGCGCGATGGCGACGAAGGCCACGCCCCAGAGCACGGCCCAGGCGACCAGCAGGCCTCCTTCTTCCGTGGTGGACATCAGGCGGTCGGCAGCCACCAGGACCGACGAAACGATGGCGGCGAGCAGCAGCGCTGCCAGACCGCGAGCACCGTCGAATCCGCGGCGTGCGGTGCGGGCGCGCTCGATCACGGCCTCGGCGCGAACGACGCCGGGATGGTTGGCAGGGGTGTCTACGTGTACGAAGCTTGTCATGGTTATGTCCTCCAAAGTGGACGAAGGTCCGGATGCAATGCGGTGATATTAGGGGATACCCTACTGTTTATCCAATTTATCTTCTTGATGTTTATCATTCACATCGCTGATGGACGTCAACTTTCGCACGCTCGACCTGAACCTGCTCCGCGTCTTCGACGAAGTGATGGCAGAGCGCAACCTCACCCGGGCGGCGCGAAATCTCGCCATCACCCAGCCTGCGGTGAGCAATGCGCTCCGGCGCCTTCGCGATGTGCTGGGTGACGAACTGGTCCGCCGCTCGGGTGCCGGGGTCGAGCCCACGCCTCGCGCGCTGGCGCTCTGGCCCGCCGTCCGCGACGCGCTGCGGCAGTTGCAGCACACGCTGGCGCCCGGCGAGTTCGACGCGGGCGTGGCGGACACCACCTTCCTCCTCGCCATGGCGGATGCCACGGCCGCGGAACTCATGCCGGGCCTGGTCGAGATCGTCGAAAGCGAGGCGCGGGCGGTGTCGCTGCGGGTCCTGCCGCTCACGACCCGCGATCCACGGCGCATGCTCGAGAACGAGGAAGTGGACATGGCGATCGGCTACTTTCCCGCCGTGATCGCCAGCCTGGCCGCCAAGGGCCAATCGGAAGTCGGCACGCCGTTCGAGACCATGCGCCTGTACGTCGGCGAATACGTCTGCGTGATGCGGCGGGATCATCCGCTCGCGTCGGCACCGCTGACGCTCGACGCCTATTGCGAGGCGCGGCACCTGCTCGTGAGCTTTTCGGGGCGGCCCTACGGCTTCATCGACCAGACGCTCGGCGCACTCGGTCGCGAGCGGCGCATCGTGGTCACTGTCAATCAGTTCTTCACGGCCGGCCGGGTGGTCGCCAATTCGGACCTGCTCACCGTGATGCCTCGCCATTTCGTGCGGGTGACCGGCATTCAGGACCAGTTGGTCCTGCGTGACCTGCCCTTCGAACAGCCGCCGGTGCATGTGGACGCGCTCTGGCACCGGCGCGCACTGCATGCGCAGGCGCATGAATGGCTGCGGCGGGCCTTGCTGCGGTCCGCCGCGGCGGCATTCGCGGGAACCGCGCCGCCGCCCGAAAACCCCGATTAGCGGATGACGCTCAGCCAGGCGCTGGCGGCGGCGCGCAATTCCTGCGCATGATGAGCATCCAGGCCGGCGCGGCCATCTGCGGCTTCCATCAGGGTGGTAGCCAGGTTGGCATTCGCCGGGCCAGAAGATCGGAAGAAACGTGCCACTTGGGCAAGCAAGGTAAACATGGTCGTGCGCGATGGACGCGCTCTGAAATGATGGTGATCCGTAGATTAAGGGTTTTCCCTAGTTATTCAACCGTTCAGGTTATGCATCTCTTGCATAGTCGCCCCGCCTAGACTGCATTCATGAAGCTCCAGCTCCTCTCAGACCTCCACATCGAAGTCCATCCAAGGCTGGAGATCGTCCCGGCGCCAGCGGCCGACCTGCTGGTGCTTGCGGGCGACATCGGGTCCTACCAGCCGGGGTCGAGACTCCTGGAATCGGATTTCGGCCTCAAGCGGTTCTCGCCGCGCCACGGATGGCCGGTTCCGGTGCTGTATGTGCCGGGCAATCACGAATACGACGCCGCGGACTTCGACGAGGTCCACGGAAGGCTGCGAGAACTCTGCGAAGCGCTGGACATCGGCTGGCTGGAACGCGAGACCCGTGTGATCGACGGCGTCCGCTTCATCGGCACCACGCTCTGGGCCGACTTCGATGCGCTCGTCGAGCCGGAAGACACGATGACCGAAGCGCTCAAGAAGCGCGGCAAGGCGATGCGCGCCGCCAACTTCTACCTGGAGAAGGCGGCGACGCTGCGCCATGGCGAGACTTTCCTCGCCGAGCCATTGAGGGAGCAATCGCTGGCCTGCCAGGCCTGGCTACGCGACGCGCTGGCGCAGGACTTCGACGGCACGACCGTCGCCATCACCCATTTCGCGCCGACGCTCGCAAGCGCCGATCCGCGCTACGGCCTGACGCCGGGCACCGCGGGCTTCTGCAACAACCTCGACGAGTTGCTCCCCCGCGCGGATCTCTGGCTGCACGGGCATTTGCACTGCCAGTTCGACTATGTGAAGGACGGCTGCCGCGTGGTCGCGAATCCGCTCGGCTACATGGCCAAGGGCGAGCAGGAGAACTTCCGGCCGGACCTCCTCGTCGAGGTGCCGCCTCCGCGCCCGAAGGCCTGAGCGTTCTTCAGCGGCCCTTGTCCGTCGGCACGCCCAGCCGCCGGGCGAGGCGCGCGAGATTGCCGCGGTCGAGCCCCAGCGAACGCGCCGAGGCCGCGAGGTTGTGGTCGTGGCGGACCAGCGCCGCCGCGATGAGGTTGCGCTTGAATGCGTCTACCGCCTCGCTCATGGGCCCGTTCATTGGCGGCTCGGCCGGCCGGTCATCGCCGGACTCGGCGACTTCGACGCGGCCCGGGACGTGCGGCAGGTCGAGATCCTCCGCCACCAGACTCAGGATGCGTGGACGACGCGGCTGCCGGCCCAGCGCCTTCAGCACGCTGCGGCCCAGCAGGTGTTCCAGTTCGCGCACGTTGCCCGGCCAGTCGTAGCCCAGCAAGGCCGCCTGCGCGCTGGCTTCGAGCCGCAAGCCGCCGAGTCCCAGGCGCGAGCGGTTCTCTTCGAGGAAGAAGCCCGCCAGCAACAAGACGTCCCGGCCCCGCTCGCGCAGCGGCGGCACCTGGAGCGGGTAGGCGCTCAGGCGGTGATAGAAGTCCGCGCGCAGCCGCCCTGCCCGCACTTCTTCGGCGAGGTTGCGGTTCGTCGCCGCGATCAACCGAACGTCCACGCGATGTTCCCGGTCCGAACCCAGGCGCTGCAGTTGCCCGCTCTGCAGCACGCGCAGCAGCTTGGCCTGCACCGGCGACGCGAGTTCGCCGACCTCGTCGAGGAACAGCGTGCCGCCGTCGGCCAGCTCGAACTTGCCGGGCCGCTCGCCCACCGCGCCGGTGAACGCACCGCGCACGTGGCCGAAGAGTTCGCTCTCGACCAGCGTGTCGGGGAGTGCCGCGCAATTCAGGCTGACCATCGGCCGCCCGGCCCGCGTCGACGCCGCGTGCAGCGCTTCGGCGACCAATTCCTTGCCGACGCCGGTTTCGCCCTGGATCAGGACCGTCAGGTCGCTGCCGGCGACCAGTTCGATCTCCTTGTGCAACTGCCGCATCGGCGGGCTGCGGCCGAGCAGCGTGCGCGTGCGCGGCGCGGCTGCCAGGCGGTAGCCCTCCGCGCGCAGGCTTTCCTGCACGACGCGGGATTCGAGCCGCTCGATGTGTCCCGCGACGCTGACTGTCGCCGCTGCGAGGCTGGCGAAGGACTGCAGCGCATCCAGGTCTGGACGCGAGAAACGCTCCGGCGTGAGCGCATCCAGCGTCAACAAGCCCCAGGGCTTTTCGTCGAGGCGGATCACGCAGCCCATGCAGTCGTGCACCGGCAGATGGCCTTCATGTCCTTCCACCAGGCCGTCGTAGGGATCGGCCAGCGGGCTGTCGGCCGGGAAGCGCAGCGGCCCCGGCGCCTCCAGCAGCGAGGCGAAGCGCGGATGCTCGTCCACGCGGAAGCGGCGGCCGAGCGTGTCGGCGCTCAATCCGTCGACCGCGAGCGGCACCAGCCAGCCCTCGTCGAGGCGCAGCAGCGCGGCGGCATCGCAAGGCATCAGGATGCGCACGGCTTCCAGCAGCCGCCGATAGCGCTCGGCGCCGGGAAGCTCGCGCGCGATGTCGGCGACCAGCGGGATGATGGCCTGGAGCAGGGGCTGGGAGTTCATGTCATTCAGACACGCATGATGTCAAAACGATAGCATTTTAGCGATGTCCAAAGGACATCGCCAGCACGCAAGTCATTGATTCGCAAGGCGCACTCACCTGGAACGGCACTTGCGTTTTCACCTGCATCCGCACCTCACTCCAAGGATCCCGTTCCCATGCTCACGACGCAACAGAAAGCCATCATCACCGCCACCGTGCCCCTGCTCGAGACCGGCGGCGAAGCCCTCACGACCCACTTCTACAAGATCATGCTGGGCGAATACCCGGAGGTGCGCCCGCTCTTCAACCAGGCGCACCAGACGAGCGGCGAGCAGCCGCGCGCGCTGGCCAACGGCGTGCTCATGTACGCACGCAACATCGACCGGCTCGAAGCGCTCGGCGACCTGGCGGGACAGATCGTCAACAAGCACGTCGCGCTGCAGGTGCAGCCGGAGCACTACCCGATCGTCGGCACCTGCCTGCTGCGTGCGATCCGCGAAGTGCTCGGCGCTGAGATCGCGACCGACGAAGTGATCGCCGCCTGGGCCGCGGCCTACCAGCAGCTGGCCGACATCCTGATCGGCGCCGAGAAGGCCGCCTACGACGCCAACGCGCAGGCGCCGGGCGGCTGGCGCGGCGCGCGCGATTTCAAGGTCGTCCGCCGCGAAGTCGAAAGCGACGAGATCACGTCGTTCTACCTCGCGCCGGTGGACGGCCAGCCTGTGGTGGACTTTCAGCCCGGCCAGTACATCGGGCTTCGCCTGCAGGTGAACGGCCAGGAGGTGCGCCGCAACTACTCGCTGTCGGCCGCGCCGAACGGCAAGACCTACCGCATCAGCGTGAAGCGCGAGAACGGCGGCGTCGTGTCGAACCATCTGCACGACCACGTGCAGGAAGGCGCGACGGTCGAGCTGTTCCCGCCGGCCGGCGCGTTCACGCTCACGCAGAGCGACCGTCCGCTGGTGCTGATCAGCGGCGGCGTGGGCATCACCCCGACACTCGCGATGCTCGAGGCGGCGCTGAAGACCTCGCGCCCGGTGCACTTCATCCACTGCGCGCGCACGCGCGGCGTGCATGCATTCCGCCGGACCATCGATGCGCTGGCGCACAAGCATCCGCAGTTGCAGCGCTTCTATTGCTACGAGGAAGCCCCGGCCGACAAGGCCGACGCGCCGCACGCCGTCGGCCGCATCGACGCGGAGAAGCTCGCGCAATGGCTGCCGGGCGACAAGCGCTCCGTCGAGGCCTACTTCCTCGGACCGAAGCCCTTCATGCAACAGGTGAAGCGCGCGCTGAGCACGATCGGCGTGCCGGACCAGCAAGCGCGCTACGAGTTCTTCGGACCGGCTTCGGCGCTGGAATAAGCCCCGCGATCAGGCGGCCTGCACGCCGGCCCGGCCCGCTTCCACGACGTAGCTCGCCTGCGTCGTGAAAGTGGCGCGCTCCTGAACGGGATGCTGCGTCGCGCGGAATTCGCACTGCATGCGCCGGGGCGTGAGCTCGACGAGTGCATACCCGCGCTCGTCGCCGCGCGCGTGCTTCACATCGGGGTTGTCGCGACGCATGCGGTCCATCGACGCCCGGCTCGCACCGCGCGAGGTGACCGAGCCGCCGACGAACTCGCTGGCGACCACCGGTGAACTTCGGTCGTTCGGCCGCACCCGCAGGTCGGCGGCGACATGGCGGTGCACGTCGCCGCCGAGCACCACGAGATCGCGCACCCCGGCGCTCTCCGCGCCTTGCAACAAGCGGCGACGCGCTTCGGGGTAGCCGTCCCAGCCGTCGGTCCAGACCTTGCGTCCTTCGGGCGTGTCGAAGCCGGTCGTGCTCATCTGCGTGGATTGGCCGACGAGCTTCCATTGCCGCGTCGAGTCGGCAAATCCCCGGCCGATCCAGCGCTCCTGGTCCGCGCCGAGCATCGTGCGCCTGGCATCGCCGAGCTCGGCGCATTCCACCAGCGTGCGCCCGTGGTCACGCTCCGGGTCCGGACAGGCGTGATGGCTGCGGAACTGCCGGCAGTCGAGCGTCCACAGCTCGGCCAACCGGCCCCAGGCGAAGCGGTCGTTGATGCGCATCGCCGCGCCCTGCGGGGGCAGCGCGAGCGGCATGTGCTCGAAGTAGGCCTGGTAGGCCGCCGCGCGGCGTTGCAGGAAGCGCGCCGGGTCGGTGTATCCAGGATCGCGATCGTCCGCGTAGTCGTTGACCACCTCGTGGTCGTCCCAGGTCAGGATCCACGGATGCGCGGCATGCGCCGCCTGCAGGTCGGCATCGCCCTTGTAGAGCGCATGGCGGGCGCGGTACGCATCGAGCGTGTGCGGCGTGCGCGTGCCGTGCTGGCGGATGGCGTTGTTCGGATTGCTGCCTTCGTAGATGTAGTCGCCGACGAACAGCACGACATCGAGGTCGCGCGCGGCGATCTCGCGGTGCGCGGCGAACCATCCCTGCTCGTAGTGCTGGCACGAGGCCAGCGCGAACCGCATGCGCCGGACGTCCGCACTCGTGGCCGGCGCGGTGCGCGTATGCCCGACCGGGCTCGTCGCGTTGCCGCAGGCGAAGCGATACCAGTAGTCGCGCTGCGGCTGCAGGCCCTGCGCGATCACGTGGACGCTGTGGGCACGCGCCGCGTCGGTCACGGTTTCGCCGCTGGCGACGGGGCGGCGCAGCGCCGCATCGGCAAAGATCTCGTGCCGCACGGTGAGCGCGCCGCTGCCGAGCGCGTCATCGGCGTCCGAGGGCACGAGCCGTGTCCAGAGCACGACGCTGTCCGGACGCGGCTGCCCGCTCGCCACGCCGAGCGCGAACGGATCGGCCTGCCACTGCGGCGCGCCCTGCGACCGGGCGCGCAGCGGCGTGGCCATGCTTGCGAGCGCCAGCCAGATCGCGGCGCGATGGAGCTCCCTGCGTGTGATGTTCATGGCCGCGATTGTCGGCCCCGCGCCCCTATGATCGGCGCGTGCTCAACGGCTTGTGGCTCGGTTTCTTCCTGACGGCGGCGGTGGCTGCGCTCGGCCGCTGGCTGATCGGCGGCGATGCTTCCGTCTTCGCGGCGCTGGTCGAGAGCCTGTTCGCCATGGCGCGGCTCTCGGTCGAGGTGATGGTGCTGCTCTTCGGCACGCTCACGTTGTGGCTCGGCTTCCTGCGCATCGCCGAAGCGGCCGGCATCGTGGACCTGCTCGCGCGGCTGCTCGGTCCGCTCTTCCGCCGACTGATGCCGGAGGTGCCCGCCGGGCATCCGGCCCTGGGCCTCATCACGCTGAACTTCGCGGCCAATGCGCTCGGCCTCGACAACGCGGCGACGCCGATCGGCCTCAAGGCCATGCGCGAGCTGCAGACGCTCAATCCGAGCACGACGACCGCGAGCAACGCGCAGATCCTGTTCCTGGTGCTCAACGCCTCCTCGCTCACCTTGCTGCCGGTGACGATCTTCATGTACCGCGCGCAGCAGGGCGCGGCCGATCCGACGCTGGTGTTCCTGCCGATCCTGCTGGCGACGAGCGCGTCGACGCTGGTCGGCCTGCTCTCGGTCGCATTCTTGCAGCGGCTGCGGCTGTGGGACCCGGTGGTGCTCGCCTATCTGTTGCCGGGCGCGCTGCTGCTGGGGGGCTTCATGGCCGTGCTCGCGACGCTGTCGTCGGCCGCGCTTGCGTCGCTCTCATCGCTGCTCGGCAACCTCACGCTGTTCGGGCTGATCGTGGTCTTCCTGCTGGCCGGCGCGCTGCGGCGCGTGAAGGTCTATGAATGCTTCATCGAAGGCGCGAAGGAAGGCTTCGACGTCGCGAAGAACCTGCTGCCGTACCTCGTCGCGATGCTGTGCGCGATCGGCGCGCTGCGCGCGTCGGGGGCGCTCGACATCGCGCTCGAAGCCATCCGCTGGGGGGTGGCGCGCACCGGCTGGGACACCCGCTTCGTCGATGCGCTGCCGACCGCGCTGGTCAAGCCCTTCTCCGGCAGCGCGGCGCGCGCGATGCTGATCGAGACCATGAAGAGCCACGGCGTGGATAGCTTCGCCGCGCGCGTCGCCGCGATCATCCAGGGCAGCACCGAGACGACGTTCTACGTGCTCGCGGTGTACTTCGGCGCCGTGGGCATCCAGCGCGCGCGGCACGCGGTGGGCTGCGCGCTGCTGGCCGAACTCGCGGGGGTCATCGCCGCCATTGCCGTGGGCTACTGGTTCTTCGGCTGAGCGCTTCGGGCGCGATCGTGTTGGATGGGACAGAATAGCCGTCTACTTTCCCGCTCCCCCGTGACCGCTCCCGCCCAGGCGAAACCGCCCACCTTCTCAACCGACGAATTCCGCGCATCGCTTGGCATGTTCGCCACCGGTGTGACCATCGTCACCGCGCGTTCCCCGAGCGGCGCGCTCATCGGGCTCACCGCCAACTCGTTCAACTCGGTGTCGCTCGATCCGCCGCTGGTGCTGTGGAGCCTTGCGCGCAGCGCGGCCTCGATGGCGGCGTTCAGCGCGGGGTCGCACTACGCGATCAACATCCTCTCGTCCAGCCAGAAGGACCTTGCGGAGCGCTTCGCCTCGAAGAACGTCGACCGCTGGGCCCAGGTCGCCTACACCGAAGGCGTCGGCGGCGCGCCGTTGCTGGATGGCGCGGCCGCCTGTTTCGAATGCTTCAACCGCAGCCGCTACAACGAGGGCGACCATGTGATCTTCGTGGGCGAGGTCGAGCGCTGCACCCACACTCCCGGCGCTTCGCCATTGCTCTTCCACGGCGGGCGCTTCTACACCGAGCATCCGCTTTGAAGCTCCGCGCGCGCGGCCGATGCCTGATCGCGGCGATATTCGCGGGCGCAGGCGTCCAGGGCGCCTGCGCTGCGGATGAAGCGCGAACCAACTTCTTCGACGACCCTTTCTTCCAGATGTCGTCCGGCCTCGCGGGCTGCCCGGTGCCGCTCGGCCCGCTCTATACGCAGGCCGAGGTCCGCTCGCAGATGCACGCCCGCCTCGAACGCGGCACGAGTTGCTGGCTCGAAGGCCGCTGCAAGGACAGCAACGCCTATCGCTACGACAAGACCATCGCGCCGCTGGTGCGCAAGGCGCTCGACGGCGTGCCCGGCCAGCGGCGCGGCAGCGTGTGGGTGACGGTGCAGCGCCGCTGGATCTACCTGCAGGGCTGCGTGCCCGACCAGCGCCTGCGCGAGCGGCTGGAGAAGACCGCGCGCACCGTGCCCGACGTGGAGAACGTGGTCAACGACCTCATGATCGGCACGCGCGGCAAGCCGGGCTATCCGCTCGCCGCGCCCTGAGCCTCGCTGCCGACGACAACGACAGACAACGAACAAGAAGAGACAAGCACCCGATGACCGACCGCAAGGACCACCTCGACGCCCGCGCCATCGCCCTCCTTCTCGCCTGCTGCGCCTTCTGGGGCCTGCAGCAAATCCTCATCAAGACCACCGTAGCCGAAGTGCCGCCGCTGTGGCAGGCCGCGATCCGGATGAGCGGTGCGGTCGTGCTGCTGTGGCTGTGGTGCCGCTGGCGCGGCGTTCCGCTGTTCGAGCGCGACGGCACCTTGATGGGCGGGCTGCTTGCGGGCGCCCTGTTCGCGGGCGAGTTCACCTGCATCTATCTGGGGCTGCAGCGCACCAGCGCGTCGCGGCTCACGGTGTTTCTCTACACCTCGCCCTTCGTGGTCGCCCTGCTGCTGCCGCGCTTCGTGCGTTCGGAACAGCTGCGCGGAATTCAATGGATCGGCCTCGCGATCGCCTTCTGCGGCGTGGTGCTGGCTTTCAGCGAAAGCTTCGGCCACAGCACGTCGGGCCAGCTCCACGGCGACGCGCTCGCGCTGATGGCCGGCATCCTGTGGGGGCTGACGACGCTTGCGATCCGCACCACGAAGCTCGCCACCGCCAGCGCCGAGAAGGCGCTCTTCTATCAGATCGCGGTCACCGCGGCGGTCCTGCCGGTGCTGTCGCTCGCGCTGGGCGAAGCCTGGGGTTTCGCGTACTCCGGCTATGCGTGGTTCTCGATCGCGCTGCAGACCGCGATCGGGGCTTTTGCCAGCTATCTCGCGTGGATGTGGATGTTGCGGCACTATCCGGCGACGCGCATTTCGTCGTTCACCTTTCTCACGCCGCTCTTCGCGCTGGTGTTCGGGGTGGTGCTGCTGTCGGAGCCGCTCACGCTGCAATTGGTGCTTGCGCTGTCCGGCGTGGCGCTGGGCATCGTGCTGGTCAACCGCCGGGTGTGAAACCATGAACTTCCAGTCCGTCCTGGACGAGATCGACCGCGAGATCCGGCCTTTGCTGGGCGCGGAAGGCGCCGTCGCGTGCTACATCCCCGGGCTCGCGCGCGTGCCGGTGGCGCAATTCGGCATCGCGCTGCACACGCGCGAGGGCGTGGAAGCCTGCGCCGGCGACGCGGCCACGCCGTTCTCGATCCAGAGCGTGTCGAAGCTCTTCACGCTCACGCTGGCGATGCGCTACCTCGGCGATGCGCTCTGGGAGCGCATCGGACGCGAGCCTTCGGGCAACCCGTTCAATTCGCTGGTGCAGCTCGAACACGAGCAAGGCAAGCCGCGGAATCCGTTCATCAACGCGGGCGCCATCGCGATCGCGGATCGACTCGTGAGCCGGGGCCAAGGCAAGGCGGACCTGCTGGCCTTCATGTCGGACCTCTGCGGAGAAGCGGTCCGGTACGACGAGGAAGTCGCGGCGTCCGAAGCGGCAACGGGCTTTCGCAACATCGCGCTGGCCAACTTCATGAAGAGCTTCGGCAAGATCGACAACGCGGTCGGCGAAGTGCTGGCGCTGTACTTCCACCAGTGCGCGATTCACATGAGCTGCCGGCAGCTCGCGCGCGCGGCCGCCTTCCTGTGCCGCGACGGCGCGCACCCGTTCGACGGCCGGCCCGAGATCACGACCGAACGCCACACGCACCGCATCAACGCGCTGATGCTCACCTGCGGCACCTACGACGCGGCCGGCGACGTGGCCTTCTCGATCGGCCTGCCCTGCAAGAGCGGCGTGGGCGGCGGCATCGTGGCGGTGGTGCCGGACCAGCTCACGCTGTGCGTGTGGTCGCCGGCGCTCGATGCCTCGGGCAATTCGCTGCTCGGGTTGAAGGCGCTCGAACTGTTCGTGGCGAAGACCGGGCTGTCGATCTTCTGAGCCAGCCGCTCAGGGCCTGCGCGTCGATTCGCGCACGACGAGTTCCGGCCGCAGCACCACGGTCGAGGCCGAGAGCGCCTTGCCGTCGATCTCGTCGAACAGCATCTCGGCGGCCCGCCAGCCCAGTTCGCGGTGCGGCAGCCGGATGGTGGTGAGCGGCGGGTTCACCATGTCGACCAGCGGCATGTCGTTGTGGCCGGTGATGGAGATGTCGCGCGGCACCTCGATGCGGCGCTCGCGCAGCACGTCGTAGGCGCCGAGCGCGACGAGGTCGTTGCAGCACACGACCGCGTCGGGCCGCTCGTTCTCGTCCAGCAACTTGCGCATGGCGGCGGCGCCGGCTTCGCGGGTGTAGCCCTCGCATTCGGCCACGCAGGCCATCTCCAGCCCGCGATCGCGCAGCGCCTGCTCGACACCCTGGCGGCGCGCTACGCCGGTCGGCACGCTCTGCGGACCCGCGAGGTGGCCGATGCGCCGGTGGCCGGTCGCGACGAGGTGATCGACCGCGAGCTTCATCGCCAGCCGGTCGTCGCTGACCACCGCCGGCAGGCGGCCGCTCTCGTCCGCGCGGTTCACGAGCACCGCGTGCATCCCTGCCTTCGAGATGAAATCGACCAGCGGATCGTCGCGTGTGGCGATCGCCATCACGAGCCCGTCGACACGCTGCGCCAGCATGCGCTCGACGATCGGCTGCGCGAGCACATGGTCCGCCACGTTGGCGACGAAAACGAAGTAGCCGCGCGCCGCCGCGCTGGCCTCGATGCCTTGCAGGATCGGCGGGAACACCGGGTTGGTGATGTCGGGCAGCAGCACCCCGATGGTCTGCGTGCGCCCGGTGCGCAGCGCCGACGCCGCGCGGTTCGGGCGGTAGCCGAGCCGCTGCGCCGCCTCCTCCACCGCCCGCAGGACCTCGGTGCTGATGAGGCCGCGCTTGTCCGGGTTGAGCGCGCGCGACACCGTCGACACATGCACGCCCGCCGCTTGCGCGACATCGCGGATCGTGACGGCGGAGGACTGGTGCGGGTTCATGAATGCAAACGTTTGATTGGGCCGTCTCTCGAATCAAAACCCCCATCCCCGCAGGGGTCGAGGGAATTCCCGAATTTTACTTGGCGGTTGGAACGACGAATAATCTGCAAACGTTTGCAGACACCACGAACCATGAACATCGTCACCACACCCCATTCCGTGCTCGACATGGCGACCCGCGCCATGGACCGCACACCCGACCCGCGCCTTCGCACCGTCATGCAATCGCTCACGCGCCACCTGCATGCCTTCGTGCAGGAGGTCAAGCTGACCGAGGAGGAATTCGAGCGCGCGCTCGGCTTCATCGTCGCCATCGGCCAGGCCAGCGGCGAGAAGAAGAACGAGGTCGTGCTCGCCGCGGACCTGCTCGGCGTCTCGACGCTGGTCGCGCTGCTCAACAACCAGGACCCGCAGGGCGAATCGCCCGCCGCGCTGCTCGGGCCTTTCTGGCGCGCGAACGCGCCGGTGTGCGACGCGGGCGAAAGCATCGCCCGCTCGGAAACGCCCGGGATGCCGCTGGAGGTGTCGGGCACGGTGCGCAATTCGGCGGGCCAACCGGTTGCGGGCGCGACGGTCGACGTGTGGCAGGCGTCGCCCGTCGGGCTCTACGAGAACCAGGACGAGTCGCAGGAAGACATGAACCTGCGCGGCCGCTTCGAGACCGACGCTGAAGGCCGCTTCCGCCTGCGGACCGTGCGGCCGGCCGGCTACCCGGTGCCCACCGACGGGCCCTGCGGCGAATTGCTGCGGGCGCAGCAGCGCCATCCCAACCGGCCGGCGCACCTGCACTTCATGGTGAGCAAGCCGGGGCACAAGGTGCTGATCACGCAGGTGTTCGCGGACGACGACGAGAACCTGGAAAGCGATCCTGTCTTCGGCGTCACGCGCCGGCTCATCGGCCGCTTTGAGCCGCAGGAAGGAACGGGTCTCGCGAGGCTGCAACACGACTTCGTGCTGGAACCGGGCGAAATGAAATTCCCCCATCCGCCGATCCCTTGAGCACACCCCCAGGCTTGCCCACCACGCGTGGCCGCCAATCCCCTCCATCCCACCCTCTTTCAGGAATTCATGAGCTTCGAACCCACATCCCGACTCGACGGCAAGGTCGCGGTCATCACCGGCGGACTCGGCGCCATCGGCTATGCGACGGCGCGCCGGCTCGCGGGGCTCGGCGCGACGTGCGTGCTGCTGCATCGCAAGGGCGATGACGCCGCTGCGCGCGCCGCCGCGCTGCCGGGCGGCACCGCGCAGCGCCATTCGGCAATCCGCGCCGACATCGTCGACACCCCGAGCCTGCGCAAGGCCGCGGCGGAAGTGCAGGCCGCCCATGGCCGCTGCGACATCCTCGTGAACAGCGCCGGCCACACGCAACCGGTGGCCGCGGCCGATCTCGAAGCGCTGACCGACGAACTCATCGACGACCTGATGCGCGCGAACTTCCGCGGCGTGTTCGCGACCATCCGCGTGTTCGCGCCGCTGCTCAGGCAGAGCGGGGAAGCACTGGTGGTCAATGTGTCGTCGATCTCGGGCTTCACCGGTGTGGGCAGCAACCTCGCCTACGTTGCCGCCAAGGCCGGGCTCGACGTGGTGGGCGATGCGCTCGCCAAGGCGCTGGCGCCTGCGGTGCGCGTGGTGTCGGTGTCGCCGGGTGCGGTCGAATCGTCCTTCGTACCGGGACGCGGCGAGGACTTCAAGGCCAAGATGGCCAGCACCACGCCGCTCGGGCGCATCGGTTCGCCGGAGGATGTCGCCGCCACCATCGAAGCGCTCGCGACCACGATGCGCTTCGTGACCGGCACGCGCATCGTCGTCGATGGGGGGCGTCATCTGTGAGCACGAAGACGCTCATCACCTGCGCGGTCACGGGCAACCTCGTGAAGCCCGAGCAGACGCCGCACCTGCCGGTCACGCCCACCCAGATCGCCGACGAATGCCTCGCCGCCGCCGAGGCCGGCGCGGGCCAGGTGCACATCCATGTGCGCGACCCGAAGACCGGCCGGCCCTCGATGGACGTCGAGCTCTACCGCGAGGTGGTCGACCGCATCCGCCGCAGCAACCGCGAGCTGATCATCAACCTCACGACCGGCCCGGGCGGCCGCTTCATCCCCAGCGAGGACGACCCGAAGGTCGCCGCGCCCGGCAGCACGCTGCTGCCGCCGGAGAAGCGCGTGGAGCACATCGCGCTGATCCGGCCGGACGTCTGCTCGCTCGACCTGAACACCATGAACTCAGGGCCCGACGTCGTCATCAACACGCCGAAGAACGTGCGCCGCATGGCGAAGGTGATGCGCGAAGCCGGCGTGAAGCCCGAGCTGGAGATCTTCGATTCGGGCGACATCCACATGGCGCTCGACCTCATCGCCGACGGCACGCTCGACGGCCCCGGCATGTGGACCTTCGTTCTCGGCGTGAAGTACGGCTTCATGCCCACGCCGCAGACCGTGCTGTACGCACGCGACATGCTGCCGCGAGGTGCCTTCTGGAGCGCCTTCGGCATCGGCCGCATGGAGTTCCCGATCGTCGCGCAGGCGTGGCTGCTGGGCGGCCACGTGCGCGTGGGCATGGAAGACAACATCTATCTCGACAAGGGCGTGCTCGCCGAGAGCAACGCCCAACTCGTCGCCAAGGCGCGCGACATCGTCCGGAGCCTGGGCGGCGAGATCGCCACGGCACGCGAGGCGCGCACGATGCTGGGACTGGGGGAGGCACGTTCATGAGCGCAGTGATGGCAGAGAACACCACGGCACTCGCGCTGCGGGTGAACCAGAAGGCGGCCCACCTCGACGAGCTGCGGCTCGAAGCCGCGCCGCAGCCGCAGCCGGCGGCGAAGCCCGGCTTCGCGGTGGTCAGGGTGTGCGCGGCGGCGGTGAACCCGAGCGACGTGAAAGCCACGCTTGGGATCATGCCGCAGGCCGTCTGGCCGCGGACGCCGGGACGCGACTTCGCGGGCGTCGTGGTCGACGGGCCCGGCGACTGGGTCGGGCGCGAGGTCTACGGCTCGGGCGGCGACGTGGGCATCACGCGCGACGGCTCCCATGCGCGCTTCCTCGTGCTGCCGGCGGAAGCATTGCGCGACAAGCCGCGCGGCATCTCGATGGACGAGGCGGGCGCGGTCGGCGTGCCTTTCGTGACCGCGTACGAGGGCTTCCGCCGCAGCGGCATGCCGCGCGCCGGGCAGACGGTGCTGGTGCTCGGTGCGAACGGCAAGGTCGGCCAGGCGGCGGTGCAGCTCGCCGCACAGGGCGGCGCGCGCGTGATCGCGGTGCAGCGGCGCGCAGGGCCGTTCGAGGGCTTCGCGTGCGCCCCGGTCGATGTGATCGATGCGCGGGAAGGCGATGTCGCGGCCCGCGTGCGCGAGCTCACCCACGGGCGCGGCGTGGACATTGCCTACAACACCGTCGGCAGCGCGTATTTCGATGCCGCGAACAAGTCGATGGCCAAGGGCGCGACGCAGATCTTCATCTCGACGCACGACCGCGCCGTGCCCTTCGACATCTTCGCGTTCTACCGCGGCATGCACACCTACGTGGGCATCGACTCGCTGGCGATGGACTGCATCGCGTCCACCGCGCAGCTCGACGCGATGCGCGAGGGCTTCGAGCGCGGCACGCTCAAGCCTTTTCCGGTGGCGCGCGCCTACACGCTCGACGAAGCGATCGACGCCTACCGGCTGGTGCTTTCGGGCAGCACCGACCGCGTCGTGCTGCGCCCCTGAGCCACACGGAGGAGACTCGCCATGCACGTGACCCGCTTCGACGAAGCGCCCGCCTACGAGGCGCCCAACCACTTCGACATGCGCTGCCTGCGCCTGCAGGGCAAGGAGGCCGGCCCGAGCACCCAGATGTGGATGGGCATGAGCCAGCTGCTGCCCGGCGGCCACACCACGCTCGACGGCTCGCCGATCGAAAAGCTCTACCTCGTGCTCGAAGGCCGGCTGACCGTGGTCGGCGAGCTCGACGACCAGCGCGAAGAGCACGAACTCGGCCCCTACGACAGCTGCCGCTTCGCGCCCGGCGAGAAGCGCCAGCTCGTCAACCGCACCAACCGGCCCGCGCTCGTCGTGCTGGTGATGGCGAACGCACCACCGGCTTGAAGCCTGGGCCTTTCTGATTCGTCGCATTCGAAACCACAACGATTCCCAACGGAGACAAGACATGACGACATTCATTCCCGGCCGGCGCAGCCTGATCGCGGCTTCGCTCGCCCTCTTCGCACTCGGCGAGGCGCACGCGCAGGGCGACTGGCCGCGCGGGCAGACCATCAAGCTGATCGTGCCCTTCACCGCGGGCAGCGGCACCGACATCGTGGCCCGGCTCGTGGCCGAGAAGCTCGGCCCGGCGCTCGGCACCAGCGTGATCGTCGACAACAAGCCGGGCGCAGGCGGCACGCTCGGCGCAACGCAGGTCGCCAAGGCGCCGGCGGACGGCTACACGCTGCTGATCCACTCCGCCGGGCACCTGGTCAACCCGGCGATCTATCCGAACCTCTCCTACGACACGCTGAAGGATTTCGCCGGCATCACGCCGCTCGCGAGCCTGCCCAACGTGCTGGTAACCCCGCCCGGCCGCTTCGCCGACGTGAAGGACCTGGTCGCGCAGGTCAAGGCCAAGCCGGGCGGCTTCAACTACGCATCGGCCGGCAACGGTTCTGCGACGCACATGAACGCGGAGGTGTTCCGGCTCGCCGCGGGCCTGCAGGCGCAGCACGTGCCCTTCCGCGGTACGCCCGAGGCGATGACCGAGGTGATGGGCGGGCGCGTGGACTGGTTCTTCGCGCCGATGGTCTCCGCGCTGCCGTTGATCAAGGACGGGCGGCTCAAGGCGCTGGCGGTGGGCACCGGCAAGCGTTCCGCTGTAATGCCGCAGACCCCGACCACGGTCGAGGCCGGCGTGCCGGGCTCAGAGTACCTGTTCTGGGTCGGCCTTTTCGCGCCTGCGAAGACGCCCCGGCCCATCGTCGACCGCGTGCAGGCGGAAGTAAGCAAGATCATGGAGTCGCCGGATCTGAAGGACCGTCTCGACAAGCTCGGCGCGGAGCCCTTCACGATGCCTTCGGCGCAGTTCGACAAGTTCCTCGCCGAGGAGACGGCCAAGGCGCAGCAAGTGGTGAAAGCGGCGGGCATCAAAGTCGATTGACCGCGCGAGGGGCGGCGGTCTACGCTCGGCCATGCCTGCCCCCTACGCCGCCCTCCTCTTCCTCCACATCGTCTCCGCCGCCTTCTGGGTCGGCGGCATGGCGCTGATGCATTTCGCGGTGCGGCCGGCGGCGGTGGCGACGCTCGAGCCGCCGCAGCGGCTGCCGTTCCTCGCGGCGACGCTGGAGCGCTTCTTCATCGGCGTGTCGAGCGCGATCGCGCTGCTGCTCGCCACCGGCTTCGGGATGATCTGGCTGGCCGGCGGCTTCGCGAACGTGCGGTGGAACGTGCACGCGATGCTGGCACTCGGCCTCTTGATGATGGCGATCTACCTGCACATCCGCTTCGCGCCCTTTCCGCGATTGCGCAATGCGGTCGCGGCGCGCATATGGCCGGTGGCCGCGTCCAACCTCGACACCATTCGCAAGCTCGTCGGGTTGAACCTGCTGCTTGGCGTGATCGTGTTCGCGCTCGCCGCGATCGGTCGCGCAGTCTGACGCGCCGCGCCACAATGCCGCGATGAACAAACGCGACTTCCTCGGCCAGGCGGCAGCAGCCGGCCTGCTGCCTGCGATCACATCCGGTTCGGCCCTTGCGGCGCCCTCCACGTTGAAAGGACCCGGCCTGTTGACCCTCAGCGGTGCGGTCGGCAAGTCCAACCGCGGCCCGGTCGATCCGGCGCTCGACCAGATGTTCGTCAAGCACGGCATCCAGTTCGAGAAGGCCTACGTGTTCGACAGCGAGGCACTGCGCCGCCTGCCGACGGTGCAGATCCGGCCCACGCTCGAGTACGACGCGAAGAAGCATGTGCTGACCGGCCCGCTGCTGACCACGGTGGTCGAAGAAGCCGGCGTGACAGGCGGCAAGGAGACCCAACTCTTCCTGCGCGCAGTCGACGGCTATGTGGTGCCGGTGAACCTCGCCGATGCCCGCACCTACCGGATGATCGTCGCGACCGAGATCGACGGCGCGCCGCTCTCGCTCGGCGGCCTGGGCCCGCAGTGGGCCGTGTACGAGGCCGACACGCTCGCGGCGTTCAAGGACAAGCCGCTCAAGGAACGCTTCGCGCTATGCCCCTGGGGCCTGTACAGCATCGACGTGCGCAAGGGCTGAGTCGTGCGGATCAACGCTGCGCGAAAGCCGAAAGGACCTTCAGCACCGTCGTCGTCGCGCCATCGAGCGCGGGCTTGGGCCGGTGCGCGATGCCGAGGTGACGCGTGAGCTTCGGCATCAACGGCAACACCTGCAGCCGCTCGTTGATCTCCACGCCCACAGGCTGGTGCACCGGGAGCACCGCGGCGCCGTAGCCCGCCGCGACCAGGCTGCGCATCGCCGCGTCGAAGTTGAGTTCGATGCGAGGGCGCGGCGACTCGCCGGCCGCTGCGAACCATTCCATGGTCAGCCGGTACATGTGCGTGGTCGCATCGTTGAAGATCAGCGGCCGCTCGGCCAGCCAGCGTGGCGTGATGCGTTTGGGCGCATCCCACTTCTTCGGAACGAAGGCCATCATGGGCTGGCTGCGCCATCGCGTGACCACCAGATCGCGCATCGGCGGTTGCGGGACCGCGACGAGGCCGACGTCGAGTGTGCCCATCGCGAGGCGCGACATGGTCTCGGCCGAGCCGAGGATGCTCACTTCGACGTCGATGCCCGGGTGGTCCTGCTCCAGCGCCTCGAGCACCTGCGGCAGCAGTTCGACCACCACGCCGGTCGAGGTGCCCAGCCGCACGCGGCCCACGCGCCCCTCGGCCTGCCGGCGCACCACGTCGATCGCGTCGTCGGCGTCGCGCAAGAGCCTGCGTGCGCGCTCGACCAGTGCCGCACCGGCGGCGGTCGGCGTGATGCGGCGCGCCCCGCGCACCAGCAGTTGCGCATCGAGGCGCGATTCGAGTTCGCTGATGTGCAGGCTCACCGTGGGCTGCGCGAGATGCAGCGCGTTGGCGGCAGCGGAAAAGGTGCCGAGATCGACGATGGACACCAGCGAACGAAGCTGGTCGAGGTTGAGATGGCGCATCGGGCAAGCATCAGGAAAGCTGATCGGTTCTCACAGGATTCTCAACTTCCACAATAGCACGCCGGCTTGCAAGATCGAGCTCCATCCAAGGAGCCTCTCATGCAAACGCCAGCGCCCGCACTCTTGACCGCCGTTCTGGACCTGATCCGCAACGCGCGGCGCGTGCGGCTGGACCATCGCCTGCTGCGCGCGATGAGCGAGCGCGAGCTGCGCGACCTGGGCGTGGGCCGCAGCGAGATTCCGGCGCTGCTCAGCGATGCTGGGGCGCCGTGGAGTGCGCCTTGCAGCCGTGGGCGGTGTGCTGCGGATGCTCGGCGAGCAATGCCGCGGTGACGCCGTTGGTCCACCCGAAGCCGTCCTGCAGCGGGTATTCGCCGCCGTGGCCGCCCTGCGTGTCGTCCTGCTCGACGCGGCGCAGGGCGTATTTTTCGACCAGCTTGCCTTCGCGCTCGTAGAGCGCGGCCACCGTCGCAAGCCAGCGATGCGCGAGCGTCCGCGCGAGCTCATGGCACCCGTGGTCGGCGAATCCGCGCACCGCCATCCATTGCAACGGGGCCCAGCCGTTGGGGCGGTCCCACTGCTGGTCGCTCGCGCACTCGGTGGTCGAAAGCCCGCCGGGCGCAAGCATCCGACTCGCGACGGTTGCCGCGAGCGCCTGCGCATGCGCCGGCTCCGCTGCCCCGACGAACAGCGGCGTCACGCAGGCCGCGGTGAGGCAGTCGCGCCGCTGATCGAAGCGCCAGTCGTAGTCGAAATAGGCGTTTTGCGCGTCATCCCAGAAGAGCCGAGTCATGGCCGCCTTGCGTGCGTCGGCCTTTTCGGCGAAGGCCGTGGCGGTTGCTTCGTCGCCCGACTGCCTCGACAGCGCGGCGATCTTCGTTTCGAGCTTGAAGAGGAAGGCGTTCAGGTCCACCGGCAGGATGTCGGTGGTGCAGAGGGTCGAGAGCGAAGGCGCCGTGCCGGCACGCACGTGCTCGCGGCGACGGCGTTCGTCCTCCGTCCGGGGCGAACGCAGCCAACGGGTGCTGAAGTCCCAACCCGACTCGCAGGCCGCGCGGATGTCGCGGTAGATCTCGGCGGGATCGCGTCTGCACGACTGTGCGGTCGTCACGTCCTCGATCCAGGATTCCTCTCGCGGCGTGTCCCGCTCGTCCCAGTAACGGTTGAGCACCACCCCGCCCGGCAGCCGCACCACGCGGCGGACGGCCTGCCCGTGGGCCAGGCCGTCGGCACCGGCCATCCAGAACGCGTGCTCCTTGCGCAGCTGCGGCAGCCAGTCGACCTCGTCGAGCACGCCGCGCTGATGCGCCAGTTCGACCATGAGGGCGAACACGGGCGGCTGGGACCGGCTCACGTAGTAGGTGCGATTGCCGTTCGGCACATGGCCGTAGGCGTCGATGAGGTAGGCGAAGTTCTCCACCGTGTCGCGGATCAGCGGCGCATGGCGCTCGTCGATGAGCCCCAGCATGGTGAAGTACGAATCCCAGTAATAGATCTCGCGGAAGCGCCCGCCCGGCACGAGGTAGGCGTGCGGCAATTGCAGCAACGACGAGCGCGGCGGGTGCGCGGCCGGGTGCCGCGTGAGCACTTTCCAGAGGTCGTCGATATGCGCTGCGATCGGCTGGCCGGGCACCGACACGTAGTCGGAATGCGGCTGTTCGAGCACGTCGAAATGCCTTCCCACGAAGGCTTCGAGGTCGAAGCCCGGCAGCGCCGATTGAGCGCGGTAGGCCGCGAGGATGGCCGCGGGTTCCATGCGGGGCGCGCAGTCGACGAAGGTCTTGCTGTCGGCGAAGATGCGGCCGGTCTGGACCGCGGTGAAGAGTTCCTGGTAGCGGTCCGCGGGGGTCAGCGTGTCGGGGGCAGGCGCAGCGGCTGCGCGCGTCGAGCGCTGCGCGCCGGCCCCGCCCGCGTCGGTCACACGACGCCCGCGTCGCGCAGCGCGGCGCGCCGTTGCTCGTCGATGCCGAGTTCGGCCAGCACCTCGTCGGTGTGCTGGCCCAGCGCCGGCGGCGCATTGCGCAGCACCGGCGGCGTGGACTGAAGCCGCAGCGGGCTCGCGACCCCGACGATGCTTTCGATGCCGTCGCCCGCATCGCGCGGCAGCGTCACGGCGAGACCGCGCGCCTTGACCTGCTCGTCCTGGAAGGCCTGCCCGATGTCGTTGATCGGGCCACAGGGCACCGCCTTGTCTTCGAGCAGCGCGATCCACTCGGCGGTGGTGCGGGTGCGCGTGACTTCTTCCATCTGCGGGATCAGCACTTCGCGGTGCCGCACGCGCAGCGTGTTGGTCGCAAAGCGCGGATCGGCCGCCCAGTCGGCATGACCGGCGGCTTCGCAGAAGCGCGAAAACTGGCCGTTGTTGCCGATCGCCAGCAGCATCGAGCCGTCCTTGGTGTGGAAGTCCTGGTAGGGCGCCAGGCTCGGGTGCGTGTTGCCCTGCCGCTGCGGCGCGACGCCGGTGTTGAGGAAGGCACTCGCCTGGTTCGCGAGGATCGCCATGCCCACGTCGAGCAGCGCCATGTCGATGTGCTGGCCTTCGCCGGTGCGGTGCCGCACTTCGAGCGCGGCGAGGATCGCGGTGCTCGCATACACGCCGGTGAAGAGATCCGTCAGCGCCACGCCCACCCGCAGCGGGCCGCCGCCGGGCACGTCGTCGGGGCGGCCGGTGATGCTCATCATGCCGCTGGTGGCCTGGATCATCAGGTCGTAGCCGGCGCGGTTGGCATGCGGGCCGTCATGGCCGAAGCCGGTCACGCTGCAGTAGATGAGGCGCGGGTTGAGCGCGCGCAGGCTTTCGTGGTCCAGCCCGTACTGCTTGAGGCCGCCGGTCTTGAAGTTCTCGACCACGATGTCGCTTTGCGCCGCCATCTGTCTGAGCAGCGCCTGGCCTTCGGCGGTCGCCATGTCGATCGTGACCGAGCGCTTGTTGCGATTGCACGCGGTGAAGTAGCTCGCCTGGTTGGTGTCGTTGCCCTGCGCGTCTTTCAGGAAGGGCGGCCCCCAGGTACGCGTGTCGTCGCCCACGCCGGGGCGCTCGATCTTGATCACGTCCGCACCCAGGTCCGCGAGGATCTGGGTGCACCACGGCCCCGCGAGCACGCGGGAGAGGTCGAGAACCTTGAGGCCCGCGAGGGCGCCCTGCGTTGCGGTGGGCGTGGTCATCAGTTCGAGAAGGCGGCGATGCCGGTTTGCGCGCGGCCGAGGATGAGCGCGTGGATGTCGTGCGTGCCTTCATAGGTGTTGACCACTTCGAGGTTCACGAGGTGGCGTGCCACGCCGAATTCATCGCTGATGCCGTTGCCGCCCATCATGTCGCGGGCCAGGCGCGCGATGTCCAGCGCCTTGCCGCACGAGTTGCGCTTGAGCAGCGAGGTCACTTCGACCGACGCCGTGCCTTCGTCCTTCATGCGGCCGAGCCGCAGGCACCCTTGCAGGCCCAGCGTGATCTCCGTCTGCATGTCGGCCAGCTTCTTCTGGATGAGCTGGTTGGCCGCGAGGGGGCGGCCGAACTGCTTGCGCTCCAGCACGTAGGTGCGGGCGCGGTGCCAGCAGTCTTCCGCGGCGCCAAGCGCACCCCACGAGATGCCGTAGCGCGCGCTGTTGAGGCAGGTGAACGGACCCTTGAGGCCCTGCACTTCGGGGAAGGCGTTCT
Organism: Variovorax ureilyticus; assembly: GCF_037889935.1. Classification (NCBI taxonomy): domain Bacteria; kingdom Pseudomonadati; phylum Pseudomonadota; class Betaproteobacteria; order Burkholderiales; family Comamonadaceae; genus Variovorax; species Variovorax ureilyticus. Next base: position 403,393 of record NZ_JBBKZU010000005.1, on the reverse strand, counting down.
CTTCGGGGCAGAACACGTTGTCCATCACGATCTCGCCGGTGATCGAGGCGCGCAGGCCGACCTTGCCGTGGATCGCCGGGGCGCTCAGGCCCTTCATGCCCTTCTCGAGCACGAAGCCGCGGATCGGGCCGACGGTACCGGACTCGGAGACTTCCTTGGCCCAGACCACGAACACGTCGGCGATCGGGCTGTTGCTGATCCACATCTTGTTGCCGGTGAGCGCGTAGCCGCCCGGCACCTTCTTCGCTCGGGTGACCATGCTGCCGGGGTCGGAGCCGTGGTCGGGCTCCGTCAGGCCGAAGCAGCCGATCCATTCGCCGGTGGCGAGCTTGGGCAGGTACTTCTGCTTCTGCGCTTCGGTGCCGAACTCGTTGATCGGCACCATCACCAGCGAGCTCTGCACGCTGGCCATCGAGCGGAAGCCCGAGTCGACGCGCTCGACTTCACGCGCGATCAGGCCGTAGCAGACGTAGTTGAGGCCGGGGCCGCCGTACTGCTCGGGGATCGTCGGGCCCAGCAGGCCGAGGGCGCCCATTTCGCGGAAGACGGCGGGGTCGGTTTCGCCCTTGCGGAAGCCTTCGAGCACGCGCGGTGCGAGGCGTTCCTGACAGTAGGCATTGGCCGCATCGCGCACCATGCGCTCGTCGTCGGTGAGCTGTTGATCGAGCAGGAGGGCGTCGTCCCATTGGAAGCGGGCGTTCTTGATAGCCATGTGAGGTCTCCGGGAAAAAAGTGCGGGAAGCGAGAGTGCTTGGTCGGCCGTCATCGTAAGTCCGCCGCAAGGGGAGCGCAAACGATGATTGGGCACCCAGTTATGCGCTTTGCGCACGTCATAGGACAATGCGCCTGCGTCGTTCCATTGAAGGAACGGTTCGTTCAACTATGTAGGCTTCGCATACCATGCGCCGCAAGATCCCTTCGACCCAGTCGCTCATCTGCTTCGAGGCCGCGGCGCGGCACGAGAGCTACACCCGCGCCGCGCAGGAACTCGCGCTCACGCAGAGCGCGGTGTCGCGCCAGATCACCGCGCTGGAGGACTTCCTCGGCATCGCCCTCTTCCGCCGCACCCGGCACGGCGTGGCGCTGACGCCGGCAGGCGCGGACTACGCGCGCCAGATCGCGCGCCAGCTCGACACCATGGAGCGCGACACCCTCGACGCGATGGCCAGGCAGGGCCAGGGCGGCTCGCTGCAGCTCGCGGCGGTGCCGACCTTCGCGACGCGCTGGCTCATTCCGCGCCTGCCGGATTTCGCGGCGAAGCATCCGGACATCACGGTGCACATCGAAACGCGCACGCGGCCCTTCCTCTTCAACGACACCCCCTTCGACGCCGCGATCTATGCGGGGACGGCCACCCAGACCGCCAACTGGGCCGGCACGAAATCGACGGTGATCATCGAGGAAGACGTGATCCCGGTCTGCAGCCCCGCGCTGCTCGCTGGCCGCAAGCTGCTCTCGCCCGTCGCGATCGCGCGCATGCCGCTCCTGCAGCAGAGCACGCGGCCCGACGGCTGGCGGCAATGGTTCGACGCCCAGAACGTCGATGCTCCCCGCGCGCACAGCGGTCCGCGCTACGAGCTGTTCTCGATGATCGCGATCGCCGCGGCGCACGGCCTCGGCGTCGCGCTGATGCCGACGCTGGCGATCCAGGACGAACTCGCGCGCGGCGAACTCGTCATTGCCTGCGAGCGCCTTCTGCGCGGCGAGCGCAGCTACTACCTGGTGACGCCCGCGGTCGAGGACGAGCGCCCGGCGCTCACGCTTTTTCGCGCCTGGCTGGTCGCGCAGGCGACCGCGACGGATTCGCAGCCGCCTTCTGCGCGCTCGCCATCGCGGCCAGCCCCGCCATCACGTAGCACATGAGCTCCTCGGCGAGCGCGTCGGTCTCCTTGAGTGCCGGCAGCAGCTTGGCCGGAATTTCCTTCGGGATCACCATGATCGCCAGGCACGGCAGCAGCGCGAAGACCACGCCGCGCTGAGCGCTCGGGTGCTCGGGCGGCAGGCCCATCACCTCGCTCACCAGCCCGCGCATGAACTGCGCCTTGGGTCGCACGGCCTTCTCGATCAAGGCGGGCATCGCGGCCGAGGGCGTCATGATCTCCCGCAGCACCACACGGAAGCCCCAGGGCGCGTTCGCGTTCGTGGCGAAGCGCACGAAGTGCGTCAGCACCGAGCGCAGCTTGGCTTCCGCATCGTCGATGTGCTCGACCAGCGCCATCATCTCCTCGAGCCCGATGAGCTGCTGATGCGCCGCGATCAGCACGGCTTCATACAGGCCGTCACGGCTGCCGAAGTGATAGTTGACAGACGCGAGCGGCACGCCCGCGCGCTCGCAGATCTCCTTGCTCGTGGCCTCGGCCAGGCCGCGCTCGGCGAAGACCTTGCCAGCCGTCTCGATGAGATGCAGGCGCGTCGCATCGCCGTCCGGGCGTTGCGCGCGACGTGCGGGCGTGGGAGATTTCTTTCTTGCTGTGGCTGCCATCGCGGTAATCCCTGGACACAAGTCTTAGTTTGAATTTGAATTCAAATTCGATATTATCCAGTCTACTTCAACGACATCGCAGCGTCATCCTTGCGCAGAGAGAGACCATGAACAAGAAGCCGATCATCCTTGGGGCCGTCGTTCTCGTGGCTGCAGCCGCCCTGGCGGCGTGGTACTTCAATCGGCAGCCCGCCGACGCGCACGAACTGGTGCTCTACGGCAATGTCGATCTGCGGCAGGTGTCGCTCGCCTTCAACGGCTCGGAGCGCATCGGCAGGCTCAACGTGCAGGAGGGCGATCGCGTCGCCGCCGGGCAAGTGCTCGGCGAACTCGACACGCGCACGCTGGAATTGCAGATCGCACAGTCCGAGGCGCAGATCGCAGTGCAGCAGCAGGTGCTGCAGAAGCTCAAGACCGGCAGCCGCCCCGAAGAGATCGCGCAGGCACGCGCACAGGTCTCGGCGGCGCAGGCCGATGCCGAGCTTGCACGGCAGCAGCTCGAACGGCTCCAGTCGATCCGGCAGACCACCTCCGGACGCGCGGTGAGCCAGCAGGACCTCGACGCCGCACAGGCCCGCCAGAAGACGGCGCTCGCCCAACTGGAGAACGTCCGCAAGGCGCAGCAGCTCGTCGTCACCGGCCCGCGCAGGGAAGACATCGCGCAGGCACAGGCACAGCTCGACGTGGCGGTCGCATCGCTCGCGGTGCAGAAGCACCAGCTGGATCAGGCGCAGCTGCGCGCACCGATCAACGCAGTGGTGCGCGCGCGTCTCATGGAGCCGGGCGACATGGCCTCGCCGCAGCGGCCGGTGTTCACGCTCGCGATCACCCATCCGAAATGGGTGCGCGCCTATGTGACCGAAGCCGACCTCGGCCGCGTGAAGCCGGGCATGGCGGCCACGCTGCACACCGACAGCCATCCGGGCCAGCCGCTCACGGGCAAGGTCGGCTACATCTCGTCGGTCGCGGAATTCACGCCGAAGACGGTGCAGACGGAGGAACTGCGCAGCAGCCTCGTCTACGAGATCCGCGTGCTCGCCGACGATCCCGAAGACCGCCTGCGGCTCGGCATGCCGGTGACGGTGCGCCTCGCGCTCGACGGCGGCAACGCGAACGCGAACAGCAACGCGGCGAACGCCGGGAGCAAGCCCTGATGGCCCACGACGCGCCGGCGCTCGCGGGTCGCGGCCTGCACAAGCGCTTCCAGATCAAGGGCGTCGCCGAGCCGACCCGCGCGCTCGACGACGTGACGCTCGAAGTGCCTGCCGGCAAGCTCACCGCGCTGGTCGGCCCCGACGGCGCCGGCAAGACCACGCTGCTGCGCCTTGCCGCCGGCCTGATGAGCGCGGACGAAGGCTCGCTCAGCGTGCTCGGGATCGATGTCGCGAAAGACCCGCAATCGGTACAGGACCGCATCAGCTACATGCCGCAGCGCTTCGGCCTCTACGAAGACTTGAGCGTGCAGGAGAACCTCGACCTCTATGCCGACCTGCACGGCGTGAGCAGGTCGGTGCGCCGCGAGCGCTATGCGCGACTGATGGAGATGACCGACCTCGGCCGCTTCACCGACCGGCCCGCGGGCAAGCTCTCCGGCGGCATGAAGCAGAAGCTCGGGCTCGCCTGCACGCTGGTGCGCTCGCCTGCACTCCTGCTGCTCGACGAGCCCACTGTGGGCGTCGATCCGCTCTCGCGGCGCGAGCTGTGGGAGATCGTGCAGCAGCTCGTGGATGATGAGCAGCTCTCCGTCATCGTCAGCACCGCATACCTCGACGAGGCCGAGCGCTGCGCGCAGGTGTTCGTGCTGCAGGGCGGCAAGCTCATCGCGCAGGGCGCGCCGGGCGAGATCCGCGACAAGGCGAAGGACCTCTGCTTCATCGCGACGCCGCCGAAGGGCACCGCGCCGCGCACCTTGCAGGCGAAGCTGCTCGATGCGCCGGCATCCATCATCGATGCCGTTCCGCAGGGCGGCGAGGTGCGGTTCATCCGCAAGCCCGATGCGAACGCGGCTTCGGTCGATGCCCTGCTCGAAGGCGCGCCCGTCGAATCCGTCCCGGCGCGGCTCGAAGACGGCTTCATGGTGCTGCTGCGCACGCAGCAGGCGAAGGCCAAGGCGGCACCTACGGAACTTGCGGCAACCGCGCCGCGCGGCGAATCGAAGGACGATGTCGTCATCGAGGTCAAGGACCTCGTGCGCAAGTTCGGCGACTTCACCGCCGTCGCCAGCACCAGTTTCGACGTGCGCCGCGGCGAAATATTCGGCCTGCTCGGCCCGAATGGCGCAGGCAAGACCACCACCTTTCGCATGCTCTGCGGACTGCTGCCCGCGAGCAGCGGCTTCCTGCAGGTGGCCGGCGTGAACCTGCGCACCGCACGCGCCCATGCGCGCAGCAAGATCGGCTACGTCTCGCAGAAATTCGCGCTCTACGGCAATCTCACCGTCGCCGAGAACCTGCACTTCTTCGGCGGCGCCTACGGCCTGCGCGGCAACCGTCTGCACGACCGCATGCAGACGGTGCTGCAGCAGTTCGACCTCGTGGGGCAGGAACAGGCCACCAGCGGCCAGCTCCCCGGCGGCTTCAAGCAGCGGCTCGCGATGGCGACCGGCCTGCTGCACGAGCCGGAGATCCTCTTTCTCGACGAACCCACCAGCGGCACCGATCCGCTCGCACGGCGCGAGTTCTGGCGACGCATCACCGCGCTGGCCGAAGCGGGCGTGACCATCATCATCACCACGCACTTCATGGAAGAGGCCGAGTACTGCGATCGCATCGTGATCCAGGACGCGGGCAAGCTCCTCGCGATCGGCACGCCGCAGCAGGTGCGCGTGCAGGCCGGCAGTGCGGCGGACAGTCGCCTGAGCATGGAAGAGGCCTTCATCGACATCGTGACGCAGGCCCGCGAGGCCAAGCGCGCACCGGCGCAGGGAGCGCACGCATGACCGCCGCGCAGCCATCGGAAAAGAACGCGACGCAAAGCCGCTTCGGCCGCCGCCTGATCGCCCTCACCCGCAAGGAAACGCGCCAGCTCATCCGCGACCCGAGCAGCATCGCGATCGGCATCCTGCTGCCGATCCTGCTCATCCTGATCTTCGGCTACGGCCTGTCGCTGGACGTGAAGAACGCGCCGATGGCGGTGGTGCTCGAAGACACGTCGCCCACCGCGGCACAGGCGGTCTCGGGCCTGCAGCTCACGCCGTACATCTCGCCGGTGATGCTGACCTCGATGCGCGACGCCGAAACGCTGATGCACCAGCGCAAGGTCGACGGCATCGTGCGCGTGCCCGGCGACTTCTCGCGCCGGCTCGCGGCGGGCGACGCAAGCATCCAGGTGATCGTGCACGGCGCGGATGCGAACAAGGCCAACATCGTGCTGCGCTACGCGACCGGGGCGCTGATGCAGAACGCACAGCGCATCGTCGACCGCGCGGGCGGCGCACCGCAAGGCACCGGCATCGGTGCGATCACGATCGAGCAGCGGCTCTGGTTCAACAGCGCCAACACCAGCACCTGGTATCTGGTGCCGGGGTTGATCGTGCTCATCATGACGCTGGTCGGCGCCTTTCTCACCGCGCTCGTGATGGCGCGCGAATGGGAGCGCGGCACGCTCGAATCGCTCTTCGTGACGCCGGTGCGGCCGGTGGAGATCCTGCTGGCGAAGATCATTCCCTATTTCGGCATCGGCATGGTCGGCCTGATGCTGTGCCTCGTCGCAGCGCGCTTTCTGTTCGAGGTGCCGATGTACGGATCGCTCGCCGCGATCGTGGTGAGCGCGATGCTCTACCTGCTGGTCGCCGTGGGCATCGGCCTTCTCATCTCGTCGGTCACGCGCAACCAGTTCCTCGCAAGCCAGGTGGCCCTCATTTCGAGCTTCCTGCCTTCGCTGATGCTGTCGGGCTTTCTCTTCGACCTGCGCAACGTGCCGACGGTGATCCGCATCGTCGGGCACGCGCTGCCTGCGACCTATTTCATGGAACTGGTCCGCACGCTGTTCCTGGCGGGCAACGTGTGGTCGCTCATCGTCCGCAACTGCCTCATCCTGCTGGCGTACGCGGTGGTGCTGCTGGGCATCGCGCGCTTCGTCACGCGCAAGAAGCTGGACTGAAGGAAAAGCATGAACGGCTCATTCATCGACTTCCTGCGGCGCGTGGCACACCTTTGCCGCAAGGAGCTGCTCGCGATCCTCAAGGACCCGTCGAGCCGCGTGATCCTCGTCGTGCCGGCGCTGATGCAGAGCCTGCTCTTCGGCTATGCGGCCACCTACGACCTGACGCACGTGGACTATGCGCTGCTCGACCAGAGCCGAAGCGGCGCATCCACTTCGTTCATCGCCAAGCTCGACGGCACCGGTGTGTTCAAGCGAGCGGCGACGCTCACCTCGCCCGACCAGATCGCGCCGATGGTCAACCGGCAGGATGCGCTCGTCGTCATCCAGATCGGGCCGGACTTCGAGCGCCAGCTCAACGCGGGCGAAGACGCGCCCATCCAGGTCATCATCGACGCGCGCAACTCCAACACGGCCGGCTCGGCCTCGGGCTTCGTCGCCTCCGTCGTCAACGCCTTCAACGACGAATGGCGACGCAGGCACGGCGGCATCCAGGCGCCGGTGCGCGTCGAATCGCGCGCCTGGTTCAACCCCAACCTGGAGACGCGCTGGAACTTCATGCCCGGCATGATCGCCGCGCTCAGCATGATCCAGACGCTGCTGCTCACCGCGCTCTCCGTGGCAAGGGAACGCGAGCAGGGCACCTTCGACCAGTTGCTGGTCACGCCCCTTTCTCCGACGGAGATCATGATCGGCAAGGCGCTGCCGCCGGTCTTCATCGGCCTCGTGCAATCCACCATCGTGCTGCTCATGACGCTGCTGTGGTTCAGGGTGCCGATGGCCGGGTCGCTCGTCACGCTCTACATCGGGCTCTCGGCCTTCACCATCGCGAGCGTGGGCATCGGCCTGTCGATCTCGGCGGTGTCGGCCAACATGCAGCAGGCGATGCTCTACACCTTCGTTCTCATCATGCCGATGATGCTGCTGTCGGGCCTCACCACACCGGTGAGCAACATGCCCGAAGTGCTGCAGATCGCGACGCTGGCCAATCCGCTGCGCTTTGCGATCGACCTCGTGCAGCGGGTGTACCTCGAAGGGGTTGGCCTCTTCACGGTCTGGCACAACCTCATTCCGCTTTTCATCATCGCGGCCATCACGCTGCCGCTCGCCGCATGGCTGTTCCGCCATCGGCTTGTCTGAAGCCGCAGACCGAAGGGGACGACATGAAGACCTCCGCACGCTTCCACACCACCGCCGTCGCCGGTGTTGCCTCGCTCATCGCGGCTGCGATGCTCGCCGGCTGCGCCGTGGGCCCCGACTTCAAGCCGCAGGCGGCCGAGGCCCCGGCCGACTTCGCGACATGGCACGGCGGATCGGCCGAGTTGTCGGATGCCGAGCGCACGGCGCCCGCCGCCAGCACCGCGCCGCAAGGCTGGCGCATGTTCAACGACCCGGTGCTCGATGCGCTGCAAGCCCGCGCGCTGGAAGCGAATCACGACCTGCAGACGGCCGCGCTGCACTTCGCGCAGAGCCGGGCGCAGCGCAGCATCGTCGAATCGCAGCAGGGCATCCAGGTCAACGCCAGCGCAGGCGTCTCGCGGCTGCGGCTGAGCGAGAGCGGCGAGACCTCGCGACTGATCGGCGCCATCAACCCCGCCAACAGCGCCCATCTGCTGCAGATCCTGAGCGAGCCGCACAACTTCTACCAGGCCGGTTTCGATGCTTCGTGGGAGCTCGACCTCTGGGGCCGCGTGCGCCGCTCCATCGAATCCGCCGATGCCGGCGTGGCCGCCTCGCAAGCCACGCTCGCGCAGGTTCAGCTCAGCGTGCAGGCCGAGGTCGCGCGCCACTACTTCGAGCTGCGTGCGGTGCAACGCCAGATCCAGCTCACGCGGGAGGACATCGCGGCGTCCGAAGAAACGCTGGGCCTCGTCAAGGCCCGCGCAGACGGCGGGCTCACCACCGACCTCGACGTCGCGCGCCAGAACGCGCAGACGGCCGACCTGCGCGCGCGCCTGCCGCAACTGCTCACGCAGGAGGCGCAGGCCACCAACCAGATCACGCTGCTGCTCGGCGAACGGCCCGGCGCACTGCAATCGCAACTCGCACCGCTGCCCGGCAACGCAACGACGGCCGCGCTGCCCGACCTCTCGCTCGGCGTGCCCTCGGACATGGCGCTGCGCCGGCCCGACATCCAGATGGCGCAGGCCCAGCTGCATGCCGCCACCGCCAACATCGGCGTCGCCGTGGCCGACCTGTACCCGCGCGTCACCATCGGCGCGAAGTTCGGCTTCGAATCGGTCGACGGCGACAGCTTCACCGACTGGGGCAGCCGCACGTGGTCCATCGGGCCGAGCCTGCAACTGCCCATCTTCGACAACGGCCGCCGCCGCGCGACGGTGGAACTGCGCGAACTGCAGCAGCAGGAAGCCGCCGTGGCCTACCAGCAGACGGTGCTGAAGGCCTGGCACGAAATCGACGACGCGCTGAGCGCCTACACCGCCGAGCGCCGCCGCAACGCGCAACTGGCCGTGAGGGAACGCAGCAGCCGCGACGCGCTGCAACTCGCGCGTGTGCGCTACGAGCACGGGCTGACCGACTTTCTGGTTCAGCTCGATGCGGAGCGGACCTGGCTGCAGGCGCAGCGCGATTACACGGAGAGTTCGAGCCGCCTGGCGCTGGGACTCGTGGCCGTGTCCAAGGCCCTGGGCGGCGGCGCAGAGGTCGCGACGAAGTCCTGAGGCGGCCTTAGGCAACTCCAGTTCCCTGGCCGAACGCGGCGGCCTTCTTATTCGGCCATCGACGCCGCGAATTGCGCTTCTTGCGCCCTTGCGGTGCAAATCGCATGTGAATTCCATCACGCACCATTCCACGTCCGGGCGCCGGAATGCGTGCGTCTCCGGGACAAACATCACGAATTTCACCCTTCCAGAACATCCTAGGTATGTAGCCCTATTTGTTTAAGACAAGTCTGATTCGTTGCTGATTGATCAATCTTTAGTATTCGCTTGTCTCAGATTCAGCAGGGTCATTTGCCAAAAAAAGATCTCGCTGAATTTCAGGTCCAAAGCATTTATCCATCCCGTTGAACACCCTCCGAGTTGATCGGTCAACTCCCAAAGCGGCACTCGAAAAGGCCCAGTTCAACGATTTCATTCAGCCAATTGGAAATTCAATGAACAAGTCACATCGCAGCCTCTGGAACGAATCGCTCGGCGCCTGGGTCGCCGCCTCGGAACTCACCCGCGCCCGCGGCAAGCGCAGCAGCGCGCGGGTCGTGGCCGCAACCATCCTCGCTGCCGCAGCCCTGGGCGGGCTGTCGGGCGCGGCGTCGGCGGCGGTGATCGGCACGCCGGTCCAGGCGCAGGATGGCGTCTATTCCTCGGGCGCGGCTTCGGCGACCAGCGGGGACTCGACCGCCGTGGGCGCCGGCTCCAAGGCGTCGGCGCAGGGCGCGACGGCGGTGGGCGCAGCGTCCAAAGCCAGCGGTAGCAACTCGACCGCGGTCGGCATCGAGTCCGAGGCGTCGGGCAACCAATCGATGGCATTGGGATACAAGGCCAAGAGCGCCGGGCTCTCCTCCACCGCCATCGGCGCGTTGGCCAGCGCAGACGGCAGCCAGTCGATCGCCATGGGCGCTTCGGCGGCGGTCACCGCGGGTGCCACCAACGCGATGGCCATCGGCACGCTGGCCAATGCAAGCGCGGTCGGCGCGATGGCGCTCGGTTCGCGTGCAGTCAGCAGCGGCGTGTCCAGCGTGGCGCTCGGCGTGTCTGCCGCTGCAACGGCGGAACATTCGGTTGCGCTGGGCGCAGACTCGACCACGACGGCCAATCTGGCCGCGGCGGCCTACAACGCCGGCGCTTCGGCCTTGTCGGGCACGGCGTCGGTGGCGAACGGCGAGGTGTCCATCGGCGCGGCCGGCAAGGAGCGCCGCCTCACGAACCTGGCCGCCGGTTCGGCCCTCACCGACGCGGTGAACGTCAGCCAGCTGCAGTCGGAAGCCATCAAGTCGAACGCGACCGGCGCCAGCGCCGCCGCGGCACTGGGCGGTGGCGCGACATACAACGCCACCACCGGCGAGATCAGCGCGCCGAGCTACATGGTGGGCGGTACGACGGTCAACAGCGTGGGTGACGCAGTCTCCAACATCGATGACCGCATGACCACCAACGCGACCCACATCGCGCAGAACACGTCCGACATCGCGAACCTGGCCAACAACGTCGCCAACGGTACGGTCGGCCTGGTGCAGCAAGCTTCGGCGGGCGCCAACCTGACGGTGGGCAAGGACACGGACGGCGCGGCGGTGGACTTCACCGGCACGGCCGGCGCACGCAAGCTCGCCGGCGTGGCCGATGGCAGGCTCGCGGCCGACAGCAAGGAAGCGGTCAACGGCTCGCAGCTGCACGCGACCAATACCAACGTCGGCAATCTGCAGACCACGGTGGACGGCCATACGACCCGCATCGCCAACCTGCAGACCACGGTGGACGGCCATACGACCCGCATCGCCAACCTGCAGACCACGGTGGACGATCACACGACCACGCTCAACAACCTGGACAGCGGCAAGGCGGGTCTGGTGCAGCAGGCCGCTGCTGGCGCCAACCTCACGGTGGGCAAGGACACGGACGGCGCGATGGTGGACTTCACCGGCACGGCCGGCGCACGCAAGCTCGCCGGCGTGGCCGATGGCAGGCTCGCGGCCGACAGCAAGGAAGCCGTCAACGGCTCGCAACTGCACGCGACCAATACCAACGTCGGCAATCTGCAGACGACGGTGAACAGCCACACGACCAGCATCAACACGCTGACGAACCAGATCAACACCGGCGCTGTCGGCTTGCTGCAGCAGGCTTCGGCGGGCGCCAACCTCACGGCGGGCGCGGGGACGGACGGCGCGGCGGTGGACTTCACCGACAAGAACGGCAACACCCGCACGCTGAAGAACATCACGGCGGGCGAGGACGGCAACGACGCGGTGAACGTGGCCCAGCTGAAGGACCAGTTCAATCGCGCGGGCCTCACCGACGCCTCGGGCAATCCGCTCGAAGCCGTGACCTACGACGCCGGCTCCGGCAAGGGCTCGATCACCCTGGGCGGTGCCACCGGCACGCAGATCAAGAACGTGGCCGACGGTACGGCCGATCAGGACGCCGTCAACGTTCGCCAGCTCAGGAACGCCGGCCTGCTCGACGGCTCCGGCAACACACTCGATGCGGTGACCTACGCCGCCGGCTCGAACAAGGGCGTGGTGAACTTCGCCGGTGCGAACGGCACGCTGCTGACCAACGTGGCCAGCGGCCAGATCGAGGCCGGCAGCCGCGACGCGGTGAACGGCTCCCAGATCGCGGCCCTGCGCGACACGCTGCAGAACCAGCTCACCAGTATCGATGGCCGCGTGACGAACATCGAAGCCAACGGTGTCGGTGTCGGTGTCGGCGGCGGGGGCAATGGCAACGGCAACGGCGTGGCCTACATCGACGGCAATGCCAACGGCGGCAACGCCAGCAAGGCCGATGCGGGCGGCAGCCCGGGCGTGGCGGTGGGCTACAACGCCACGGCGACGGGCGAGAACGCGTCGGTGCTGGGCCAGAACGCCACGGCGCTGGGCAGCTACGGCACGGCCGTCGGCAACGACAGCTACGCCGCGGGCGCCAACGACACGGCGCTGGGCGGCAACGCGAAGGTGCATGCCGACGGCAGCGTCGCGGTGGGCGCCAACGCCTCGGTCACGTCCGCATCCGCGACCCACGCGGTGGCGGTCGGAGCCGACTCGCAGGTGAGCGCCGCTTCCGGCACGGCCATCGGGCAGGGCGCGGCCGTGGCGGCCTCGGCGACGGGGGCGGTGGCCCTGGGCCAGGGCTCCGTGGCCGATCGCGCCAACACGGTGTCGGTGGGCTCGGCGGGCAACGAGCGCCAGATCACCAACGTCGCGGCCGGCACGGCGCCGACCGATGCGGTGAATGTCCAGCAACTGCAGGACGTGCAGCAGTCCGTCTCGAACTACGCCGATGCGCGCGCCAACCAGCTGCAGTCGCAGATCATTGACAACAAGCGCGACAGCAATGCTGCGATCGCGGGTGCGCTGGCGGCCGCCAACCTGCCGCAGTCGGTGTTTCCCGGCAAGAGCATGATGTCGGCCGGGGTCGGCCATCAGGACGGCGAGTCCGCCGTCGCGATCGGCATGTCCAAGATGGCCGACAGCGGCCGCTGGGTGAGCAAGCTGTCGGGCTCGGTCAACACCCGCGGCAAGGTCGGCGTGGGGGCGGGCATCGGCTACTACTGGTAAGCGCGTTCCGGCAAAGGCTTGAAGAAAGGAAAGAAGAGCGGCGCTCGTTGCGGGCGGCCGCTCTTCTTTCATGTCCGCGAGGTGCCGACGCCGGTTGAATCGAAGAATCCCGTGACTAGACTTGAAGGTTCCCCGTCAGCATGGAGGACGCCGCAATGAGCACCCCATCCGAAGTCGTCCAGCAGGCCTATGCCGCGTTCGGACGCCGTGACATCCCGGGAATCCTGGCCTTGCTTGCCGATGACGTGGACTGGCAGTTCCACGCCAGCCCCAGCACCGGCATTCCGTACGGCGGCAAGTTCACCGGCAAGAAGGCCGTGGAGGACTGGTTCGTCACGCTGGCGCAGAACGACGACATCCAGCAGTTCGAGCCGCGTGAGTTCCTGGCGGGGCCGGACCACGTGACGGTGCTTGGCTGGGAGCGCGTGAAGCCGCTTCCGAACGGGACGCCGTTCGATGGCGAATGGGTTCATGTGTTCACGCTGAAGGGCGGCAAGATCAGCCGCTGGATCGGCACCGCGGACACGGCGGCGCGTCAGGCTGCAGCGAAATAGGTGTCGTGCCGGAGGCCACGCCCCTCCGCCATTCACACTCGTATACTCCGCCGCGTCGCGTCCAACAAGGACGAGACCGGGTTTGGAAGCCCGTCAGCACCCCTGCGACGAAAGCCGCAGGACCCTCCGCAGGGATTGCGGCTTTTTCGTTCGCGCTTGCTTTCAGGCGGCTCGAACGGGAGGGCTCACGCCCTGCCGGTTCTCGCAAGGGGTGCCCGGTCTTCCAACCTGTTCGAGTCGCCGCCCCCGTTTGGAAGCGGGTACGGCGGTTTTTGCAAACCGCACCCCTTGGAGGCCATTCATGGCACACCCTACTTGCGCGCCCGCGCACCTCCCCAACGATCCCCCCGCCCGCACTGGCGCGCCCGATGAGGCCAAGTCCGATCCCTTCGCGCTCACGATGCAAGCGCTCCGCGAGATCAGGTCAGCACGGGCGGCCTATCACGTCGTCGCCTGCATCCGAGGCATTGGCGACGCGTCGCAAGCGCGCGAGCTGATGCAGCTCACCGATGCCGAGTTCCAGCACCGCGTCGAACGCGCCATCGCCGCGCTCAAGTCGATGCGAATGCCGGACGGCATGCGGCACTAAGCGGCGACCGCCCCGCTGTCACACCCACGAGCCGGTAGCCCGCCGGCTCGCCAACTTCCAATCAGGCTTTCCCCCTGCCCCGCGCCACGCGCAGGGCGCAGAGTGCTCGCGGCGCATCCCGTGCCGGAGTCCGCCGCTACTTTCGGCGGGAGGAGATCCAGATGATCGTCTTCGTCCGTACTGCCGGCATCGCGCCGGGCAAGAACGCCAGCATGCTGGCCTTTTCGAAGGAAATCGTGGCCTACATCAAGGAGGTCTACAAGTTCGATGTCGAGGTGCTGCTGCCGATCGGCGGCAATCCGCAGCGGATCGGCTGGACGACGCGGCACAAGGATCTGGCGGAGTACGACAGCATCAATCTGCGGCTGATCGGCGACCCGAAGTACTGGGAGATCGTGAACAAGTACGTCGACAGCTTCCAGCCCGGTTCGGCCCACGACGAGATCTGGCGCACGCTCTGACCTCCGGCGTCCCGCCGTGCGGCGGGGTGACAGCCGCGAGCCGCCGCATGAGAATCCTTCGTCGCTCATCCGCATCGCGAGGAAGGTTCCCTCATGGCCGACGAAGAAAAGTCCAAGTCCTGGTGGCAGACGTTGCCGGGGCTCATCGCCAGCCTGACGGCGGCCACGACCGCCTTCGCAGGGTTGCTGGTGGCGCTCAAGCAGGTGGGCTGGATCGGGTCGTCGCCGCACCCGCCCGCGCCACCGGCGCCTCAGCAACAGCAGTCGTCGCAAGGCGGGGGCGCGTCGTCCTCGCCGGATGCGGCCACGCCGGCATCGGCGCCAATCGCGGAGAGCCGTCCGGTGACCTTGCCGGAGTTGCGCGAGTACAAGCTCGACACGGCGACGTTCACGCTGCTGTCGGCAACGCTGTCGCCGCGGACCGCCGAGAAGGATGCGCTGCGGATCCGGATCCGCATGATGAACAACAACAGCTATGACGCGAATTTCTGGGATCGGTCGTTCCGCCTGATGCTCGACGGTGTGCCGACGGCGCCGGAAAGCGATCTCAACGAGCTGGTTCCGGCCCGCTCCGCGAAAGAGGGGGCGGTCTTGTTCGCGCTTCCGCGCGGCACGGCGGCCGTGAAGCTGGAGATCAGCTATGGCAACGAGCAGACGCTGATTCCGCTCGCGCTCGCGGGTCCGAAATAGTGAGCGGCCCCGCTACAAGCGACGCCATTCGCCCAGGCAGTGCGCGGCCAGCGCCGTGACCCAGAACGGCTCCTTCGGATCGAAGGCGATGCCGAAGCGGGGCGAGACGAGGAATCCGGCTCTCTCGAAACAGTCTTCATCCTCGGCGTGGATGAAGAACGAGAGTGCGTCGAAGCCGATGGAGCGCCGACCGATGATGACGACGGCCGCCTGCATCGTGACCTCTTCGAGCCGGCCGCAGTCCTGGAAGCGGTAGATGACCGATCCGTAGTCGAGTTCGTTCAGGCCGACCGTGTTGCGCCCGGTCTTCAGGGGCTTGCCGCGCAGCCGCTGCACGTCTTCCTTCGAAGCGGAGAACGGCAGGTCGTTGACGCGGATGAAGGGGTCGAGGTTCATGGCGGGCGTGGGGACATTCTGGTGCAGGGATGGCGGTCCCGCGCCGCCGGGTGCCTGGTGGTTTCTTCGGACGACTGAGCCGTGGGTTTGCTTCCAGAATGGCGGTCGAAAGCGAACGGAGAGCCTTCATGAACGAATCTCCCGGCAGTGCGGCCGATGCGCCGCAGAACGAGCGCCGCGATCTGCTGCAGCGCATGTGCGCGCTGGCCGCGATCGGCGTGGCGTCCGGCGGCAGCACGATCACAGGCTGCGGCGGCGGCAGCAGCGGTGGCGGGGTCTCATTTGTCGCGACCTCGGGCACCGCGACGACCTCACCGCCGCCTTCGCCTTCTCCATCGGCGGGTCCGCCTCCGCCAGCAACGCCGCCAGCGCCGCCGCCGGCATCGACATCCGCACTGGCAGCGCCCGCGCTCGGTGCTCATGGCCTGAACTTCAACGGGCTGAACACGTCGGCGCCGGCGCTGTCGGTTTCGGGGATGTCGACGCGCGCGAGCGGAAGCAGCCTGCTGGTCAGCGTCGGGCGAGGCGATCAGGCGGCCAGCGCAACGCCGACGGACAACGCGGGGAATGCGTTCGTCCAGCTCGGCACGACGCACGCCTACACGCTCTATCCCACCTCGGGCACGGCACTGTTCGCTTGCGAGAAGGCGCGCGGGATGGCGGGTCACACGGTTTCGGCGGCGAAGCCGAACCTGATCGACGAAGTGACGCTGTCGGTGGTCGAGATCACCGGCGGCGGCCTGGTGCGCGACGTGAAGTGGCGAGAGGTGCTGTCGGACCAGCCGCTGACCAGCGCCAGCGTCACCACCACCGGCCCGGCGCTGCTGGTGGCATGGTGGTGGGGTGATGCGGGCGTCGACGGCAACAAGACAGCCACGCCCGACGGCGGATTCGCGGTGATCGATTCGGTGCTGGCAGCGGGCGCGCTGGTGCAGTGCGCGGTAGCGGTCAAGCAGGTTTCGTCGGCCGGCAGCTACAACGTGACGTGGACGTCGACGCCGCAGCAGGGCGCTCAACTCTGGCTGGCGGCGGTGGAGGCGGGGTGACGCCGCGTGGGCTTCGACTTGAGGTAGCTTCGCCGCATGACCCTGGACTATCTGGATTTCGACTACAGCGAAGACACCGAGGGCGTCGGCGTGTTCGACGCCATGGCCACCGTTCGCCCGCCGCAGCTCGCCGCGGTGCAGGCGGAGATCGAAAAGGTGCTCGGGTGGGCAAACAGCGTCTTTGCCGGGCGGCGCGGCCCGGTGGAGGACGGCGGAGAGTGGGACTACGACCTGCAGGAGATGCAGGAGAACGCGCCCGGCGAGCCGTGGCACACGGTGACGCTGTCCATCAGCGGCACCGAGGCGTTCTGCGCGGCGTTCAGGGAAGCGTTCGACCTGCCAGGCTGATGCGGCTTCGGCGGTCTCGCACGTTCAGGCGTCGCGGGGCTGCAGCACCGTCATCCGCCGTCCCGCGCCCCAGCCGCTCCAGGCCATGCCGATGCCGATGACGACCATCAGCGCGGCGGAACTCTCGAAGCCGCCGGTCCAGCCGCGCAGCAGCCCGGCGATCAGCGGACCGGCGGAGGCCAGCACGTACCCACAGCCCTGCGCCATGGCCGAGAGCTGCGCGGTGACGTTGGCATCGGGCGAGCGCATGACGATCAGGGCGAGCGCGAGCGCGAAGGATCCGCCCTGCCCCAACCCGAGCAGCACGGTCCACAGCCAGACGCTCTCGAGCGGCGCGAAGAGGAAGGCCAGCAGCGAGACGAGGATGACCACCGTGAGTCCGAGCGCCAGCCCACGCTGGTCTCGGCAGCGCGCGGCGATGGAGAGCGTGACGAGGCAGGTGCCGAGCTGCACGAGGATGGAGACGGCCAGCACGTAGCCGGCGGTCTGGCTGTCGAGGCCGCGCTCGCGCAGGATCGGCGAGAGCCATCCCATGACGATGTAGGCGAGCGAGGACTGCAAGCCCATGAAGCCGGTGACCTGCCACGCGAGCGGGTCGCGCCACAGGCTGCCGACATGCGCGCCCGGCCCCGTCGGCCGCGCACGCGCGGCGAGCGCCTGCGGTGCCCAGAGCAGCACCACCAGGCCGGCGGGCAACGCCCAGAAGGCGAGCGCCGCGGTCCACGAGCCGCCGAAGAGGTGCTCGAGCGGCACGGTGAAGGCGGCGGCGCTCGATGCGCCGGCGCACACGGCGAGGGTGTAGAAGCCGGTCATCATCGCCGCGCGGCTGGAGAAGTCGCGCTTGACGAGTCCCGGCAGCAGCACGTTGCCGACCGCAATGCCGGCGCCGGCCAGCGCCGACGAGACGAACAGCATCGTGAGGTCGCCCGTGCCGCGCAGCAGCGTGCCGATGCAGATCAGGACGAGCGCCCCCAGCAGCGTGCGCTCGGGGCCGAAGCGCCGCGCCAGCGCGGGTGCGGGTGCCGCGAAGAGGCCCAGGCACAGCAGCGGCAGCGTGGTGAGCAGGCTCGCACCCGAGGCGCCGAGGCCGGTGTCCTTCATGACTTCGGGCAACAGCACCGAGAGGCTGCCGAACACCGGCCGAAGATTGAAGGCGATGAGGATCAGGCTCAGACCCAGCAGCACCTGGCGAGCGCGCGTCTGCGCGTGAGAGGGGACGGCGGAAGCGGAAGCAGAAGGGGCGGCGCCGGAGCGGATGTCCGCGCGAGGGCCGGACGCCCGGGCTGTGGATGGCATTGTCTGGATTGTTGTTGGATGGATGCGAAGCGCACGGCACTGTAGCCGGATGATCCCTGCGGCGCGCCCGTGGGCCTCAGTAGCCGCGCGCACAGCCGGGAAAACACCGCTCTGTTCAGCGGATTGAAATGTGCGCGCTCCCCGCAGAATGGCCGCTCATGGCAAGAATAATGACCAAGCCGTGTCAACGATGAACTTCGATGCGTTGCGCTTCTCGGGGCGGGACGGCGCCCCATGCGTGCCGGGAGAGCCGATCTGCGTGCATCTCGGCGAGATCCATGCGGGCATGGTGGACCCGGTGCCGCTGAGCCTCGGCGGCACGCGCATCCTCCTCGCACACTACAACCCGAGGGCGGACGAGGCCTCGCGCCGGCTTCACAAATTGAACTTCGGCCGCGTGTCGCTGCTCGGCGTGACGGCGCACATCGCCGAGCACTACTCGAACGTGACCACGATCAGCTTCCTGCTGGACCGCGAAATCGAGGGGTACGGCGGCGGCGTGCGGCTGGCGGGTTCGCGCTCGGCGCTGCTGCAGAGCATCGGCGCGGAGAACATCGTGATCACGCCACGACCGGAGCCCGAGCACGCGGGACAGTTCGTGGTGGCAGCGACCTGGCAGTACAACCAGCAGAACCTGGCCTTGCTCCATGCCGCGCTGGCGGCGGAGTGGAAGATCTTCAGCGACCGCATGGCCCATGCGGAGGCCGCCGGCGGCCGCACGCCGCGCGCGAATGCGTGGCTGCGGCGGTTCCTGCAGCGGCGCGGACGGCCGGGCGGCGGGCGCAGGCCGGGCTGATCGGCGCGCAGCGGCCGGCTCAGGCCGCCTCCAGTTCCCGAAAACACGCGAGCACGGCGGTGGTGCCGCTCGCCCCGGCGGCTCCGTAGCGCCAGTCGGGCGCCTCGTAGTCCATATGCGCGCAGATGTCGTCCCACGACTGGGCGAGCGCGGCCCATTCGGCCACCCCGGCTTCGTGAACGCGCTCTGCCAGTACCGCGAGCGCCTGCTGCAGCGACGGCACCTGTTCGATGAGCAGACGGCAGCGCCGGAAGGCGCCGGCATCGCGCGGAAGGTCGCGCCCCGGCGTGCCGCGGTAGTGCCGGGGACGCACGCCGCTCAGCAGCAGGAAGAGCGCAAGGCAGGCAGGCCCGTGCTCGCCGGCAGCCAGCCAGCGCAGTGCATCGGGGTCCAGCCGGAGCGCGGCGCGGCCGAGCCCGGTGCGCACCCGCTCGATCGCCGCCGGGGTTTCGCGGCGCCGCAGGCGTGCGAGCGCGCTCGGCAGGCCGATGACGGCGGTCGCATCCAGCATGCGTGCGGTGCCGGCGTGGAGCACCTCGTGATCGCTCGCCTGCCGCACCAGCGCGAGAAACTCCGGCAGCGGCATCTGGCCGTACACGATCCTGCACCCTTCGCGCATGAGGATCCGGTAGCTGTCATCGCTGGCGGCAGTCGTGGTCACGCCGCTCTATCGGCAGGAATGAAGTCGGAGAACAGGGGCGGCGCGGAGTTCTTTACGGCCGATCACGGTTTTCGGTGATGGCGTGGCGGAGGAACTGCAGCTGAAGCTGGCGAAGCTCCGCTTTCCGGCCTGGGCGGGTTCTAGTCCAGCACCTTCTGCGAGGCCGCGTAGATCGCCGCGACGATCGCGATCACCGCCATCACCTGGAACCCGTCGAGCGAAGCCATGAAAGTGGCCTGCTGCTCGAGCATGCGCGACAGCGACGCAAGCGCCATCGTGTGCGCCTCGTTCGCGGCGTGGCCGGCCGCCTGGAAGCCGCGCGTGAGCATGTCGAGCGATTGCGCGAAGGTGGCGTTGCCGAGGCTGGCCGATTCGCCCAGCCGCGTCTCGTGCAGCGCCACGCGGTGCTGCTGCAGCGCAATGACGCTCGCGGTCGCGAAGGAGATCGCAAGCTGCCGCAGCAGGTTCTTGAGCCGGTAGCTGTGCGCGAAGTCCTCGCCCTTGAAGGCACGGAAGGTGACGCCGGCGACCGGCAGCATGACGAAGAGCATCATCAGGCCGCGCAGCAGCAGCGGCACCACGAGCTGCGCGCGCCCGGCCTGCGGCGACATGCGGGCAAGCCAGAAGCCCGCGACGGCAGCGATGACGAAGCCCGGCACCACCAGCCAGCGCTTGCGGGTGACGCGGGACGAGAACTTCATGTAGACGAACATCATCAGCCCGCCCACGAGCGACATCACGCCGGTGAAATAGCCGGTGTCGCCGACCGTGAAGCCGAGGCCGCCTTCCATCATGCGCGGCAGCAGATAGCTGAAGCCGGTCGACAGGCAGTAATAGACGACATAAAGCGCGAGTCCCACCTGGAAGCTCGCCTCCCTGAGCCCCTGCAGCCGCACCAGCGGCGCGGGATGCTTCCACTGGTGGTAGCCGAACCAGCCGAGCCCTCCGAGGCCGGCCACCGCGAGCCCGATGAGGGTGGGCGAGCCGGAGAAGAGTTCGAAGTGCGCGCGGGTCAGCACAAGCTGCAGCGCGGCCTGCGCGAGCGCGAAGACGATGTAGGCGACGTAATGCGGCTCGGTGCGCTGGTGCGGCGCGACATCGCCGATGTCAGGCAGTGTCCACAGCGCCAGCGCACCGGTGATCACCGCGACCGGCGCAGTGCAGAAGAAAAGCGAGCGCCATTCGAAATGCGTGACGAGCCACGCGCCGACGATGGGCGCAAGTGCGCCGCCGAAGATGATCATGGCCATGAACGCACGCAGCGACTTCGCGCGCCGCTGCAGCGGGATACCGATCTGGATCAGGATACGGCACGCGCCGAGCATCGGCCCGACGAAATAGCCCTGGAAGCCGCGCGCGAACATCAGCTGCACCGAGTTGTCGCTGAGCGCCGCGAACACGCCGCCGGCAGCGAAGGCGAACATCGAGATGGCCAGATAGCGGCGATAGCCGATCCGCTCCACCCACGCATGCTGCTGCAGGATGCCGAGCACCGCGCCGAGCGCATAGGCGCTGGAGGCCCAGACCAGTTCGTCGGCCGATGCGCTCACGCCGCCCGCGATGTAGCTCGCGAAGAAGGCGAACAGCGCGTTGTCGAAATAGTCGATGCCCGTGATGACGCCGATGACCCATGGCGCGAGTGCGACGGCCGCGAGTCCGCGCTGCTGGAGCGTCGACAGCGAACTGCTCACGGAAGCACCTTCGTGCTTCGCGCTGCGGTGACGCTTGCTCGGGCGCGGCCCGGCGCTGCGCTCATGACGGCATGCCCTTGCGCAACGCGGCCTTGCGCTCGGGGGCTTCGCGCCTGCGCTCTTCGAGGATGGCTTCGAGCGATTCGCCGCCCAGGCGCCGCTCCACGTACTCGATGTCGCGGCGCAGTTGCGCCTGCATCGCGGCGGCCTCCTTCAGTTCGCGGCGCACCTGCTCGACGCGCTTGTCCAGCGTTTCGAGCTGGGCGGCGAGCGTAGCTTTGAGCGTCTTGAGCGAGGCGTTCGACAGGCGCGGCCGGCCGCCATCCGCCGGCGCCTCGAAGGGCTGCTGGAGCATGGCGGTGATCGCCGTGAGCGAAAAGCCCAGCGAGCGCATCCGCAGCACGCGGGCCAGCTTGTCGAGATCGGGCGCCTCGTAGAGGCGATAGCGACCCTCGCTGCGCGCGGGAACGACCAGGCCCAGCTCCTCGTAGTACTTCAAGGTGCGCGGCGTCACGCCGAGCCGCTCGGCGGCTTCGCGGACGGTGATGGAACCCTTGCTGTCGGTCATGCGGCCATTCTACCAGAGCGTGTACGTTTACGTACATGTTTGGGCGTAGTGGCAGGTGTCGGGCGGATGCGCCGATATGATCGGCCGGTCAATCCCAACGAAGAGAAAGACCGACATGTCCGACTACCTCCCCTCGTTCGTCATCACCTGGGCGATCACCGCGCTGTCGCTGTGGGTGGCGAGCTATCTGTTCAAGGGAATCAAGTTCGAGGGTGCGGGCTCCATCATCATCGCGGCGCTGCTGCTGGGTTTCGCGAACGCGATCGTGCGACCGCTTCTGATCATCCTCACGCTGCCGCTGACGCTGCTGACGTTCGGGCTCTTCCTGCTGGTGATCAACGCGCTGATGATCCTGCTGGTCTCGGCGCTGGTGCGGGGCTTCAAGGTGTCGGGCTTCTGGACCGCCCTGTTCGCGAGCATCTTCATCTCGATCCTGAGCTTCTTCATCAGCGCCACGATCGACGGCGGCTCGCCGGAGACGCGCATCCAGATGCCCTCCGAGGGCAAGTGGCTCTGAACCGATGCGGCCGGACGGTGCGCGAACCGTCCGCTTCGCTCACTGCTTCGGAATGCCTGCCTGCCGGATCACGTCCGACCAGCGCTTGATCTCGTCCTTGAGCACCTTCGCCTGCTGTTCCGGGGTGCTGCCGGCCGCTTCGACGCCGAGGGTGCGCAGGCGCTGCTTGACCTCCGGCGAGGCGAGCGCCTTGTTGGCTTCCTTGTTGAGGCGCGCGACGATGTCCGGCGGCGTCTTCGCGGGCACCGCGAGCGCATTCCACGACGCGACGTTGAAGCCCGCAACGCCGCTTTCGGCAACGGTCGGCGTGTCGGGCAGCGCGAAGGAGCGCTTGGCGCCCATGGTCGCGAGAGCGCGCAACGCCTTGCCGTCGAGCTGGCCGAGGATGGGCGCGAGGATCTCGACGCCCGCATCGACCTGACCGCCGCGCAGCGCGGTGATCAGCGCCGGCGAGCCGTTGAAGGGGATCACCTGCACGTCGATGCCGGTGCTGCGCTTGAGCAGCTCGGCTGCGAGATGCTGCGTGCTGCCGGTGTTGATGGTGCCGATGTTGACCTTGCCGGGATTGGCCTTCGCGTAGGCGAGCAGGTCCTGCATGGTCTTGAACCTGGAGTTCGCCGCGGTGACCACCGCCATGTCGAAATAGCCGAGCATCGAGACCGGCGCGAAGTCCTTGATCGTGTCGAACGGCAGCTTGTTGAACAGGCCCACGCTGACCGCGTTCCCGTTGGACATCAGCAGCATGGTCAATCCGTCGGCCGGCGCCTTGGCGACGGTGTCGCTCGCGACCACGCCGCCCGCGCCGGGCTTGTTGTCGATGACGATCGGCTGGCCCATGGATTCGGACATCTTCTGCGCCACGGTGCGCGCGGTGAGGTCGGCGACGCCGCCGGGACCGAAGGGGACCACGAGGCGGATGGGCTTGGACGAGGGCTGTGCCTGGGCCCCCGCGACGATGGCGAGCGCCGCGAAGGCCACGAAGGAGCGGCGGGCAAGGGTGGGAAAGAGCTTCATGGAATCAGCGAGGTTGGGTGCACGGGCGCTCGCGATCGTAGCCGTTACGCCGGGTCCATCTCTGTCAGCGATCCACGCGCGTGAGCATCAGGCTCGCGGTGTTGCCTTCGCGGTAGGTGAGCACCGGATACGCGCGATCAGTGATGAAGAGCAGCTTCCCGTCCTGGAGGATGCGCGCCGACACGTTGTAGCGCATGCGCGGATCGATGCGTGCCGCCTCGACGCTGAGCTCGAAGGCGATGGGCACCTGCCTGCCGTCGGCACGCATGCGCTGTTCGGCGAGCACGGTGGCCGGCGCGTCCATGCGCGAGACGTCGAGGAGCTGCACCACGATCTCCGCGGACGGATCGAGCGCGATGCGCTCGCGGTAGGCGACGGTGCCGGTCACGCGCACGAATTCGGGCTTGGGCGGCGCCGATGGGTCCACCCCGCAGGCCGCGAACAGCGGCAGCACGGCGGCGGCAAGAAGGACATGAAGTGCGGCGCGTTTGTTCATGCGTCGCGATTTTGCGCCTGCGCCTTTGCATGCGCCGACGCGAAGGCGACGTACCAGTCGAGGCAGCCGGGGTTCGCCATCGCCTCGCGGTTGACCACCCTCTCGATCGGCTGGCCGAGCAGCAGTTTCTTGATCGGCAGCTCCTGCTTCTTGCCAGAGAGCGTGCGCGGGATCTCCGCGACCTGCAGGATCTCGTTGGGCACGAAGCGCGGCGAGAGCGAGGTCTTGATCGCATGGTTGATCTTCGCGCGCATCGCTTCATCGAGTTCGAGGCCCGGGCGCAGCACCACGAAGAGCGGCATGTAGCTCTCGCGGCCGAGGTATTCGAGATCGACCACCATCGAGTCGAGCACCTCGGGCAAGGCTTCGACCGCGCTGTAGATCTCGCTGGTGCCCATGCGCAGGCCCTGGCGGTTGATGGTCGCGTCGCTGCGGCCGTAGATGATGCAGCCGCCGTCCTCGCCGATCCGGATCCAGTCGCCATGGCGCCAGACGCCGGGGTAGGTGTCGAAGTAGCTCGACAGCAAGCGTGCGTTGCCTTCGTCGCCCCAGAAGTACAGCGGCATCGACGGGATGGGCTTCGTGCAGACGAGCTCGCCGACTTCGCCGATGACGGGCTCGCCGTTCTCGTTCCAGGCCTCGACCGCCGCGCCGAGGAAGCGGCACTGCATCTGGCCCGGCACCTCGGGCAGTTCGCGGTTGCCGCCGACGAAGGCGCCGCAGAAGTCCGTGCCGCCCGAAATGTTGTACCACCAGACTTGTTGCTCGCCCCCAGGCTGCGCGCACTCCGTGTCGCTTCGCCACCCCCCTACCGGGGGCGGGCCGGCCGCTTCGGGCGGCCGGGCGCGGCGGCCCTCGCCTGAAGAAGAAGCGTCAATGCTCGCTGCCTGCAATTGGGCAGTTCCCCAGCGCTGGACTTCTTCCGACAGGGGCGAGCCGGTGCTGCCGAGGGCGCGCACGCGCGAGAGATCGCCGCAGTCGCTGGCGACCAGTCCCACCTTCATGCAGTTGGCGAAGTACGCCGCGCCCGCGCCGAAGAAAGTCACCTTGTGCCGCGCGACGAAGCGCCACAGCACGCCCCAGTCGGGCTTCTCGCGGCTGCCCGCCGGATTGCCGTCGTAGATGCAGATGGTCGCCCCGAAAGCGAGCCCCGAGAGCTGCGAGTTCCACATCACCCAGCCGGTCGAGCTGTACCAGTGATAGCGCTCGCCGTGGTTGTTGGCGCTGTAGCTCGGGCCTAAGTCATGGTGCAGGCCACAGGCATACATGTTGACGAGGATGCCGCCCTGCCCGTGCACGATGGGCTTGGGCAAGCCGGTGGTGCCGCTCGAATAGACGATCCAGATCGGATGATCGAAAGGCAGCCATTCGGGCGCGAAGGCGGCGGTTGCGGCATCGTCCCGCTGGGCGGCGTCCGCCCATTCGGCGTCGGCCTCGATGCGCGCGGCGGCGAACTGCGTGCGCACCAGCAGCAGCTTCTGCACGCTCGGCAAGGCGGCGCGCAGTTCCTGCACCACCGCGCCGCGATCCTGCGGCTTGCCGCCGTAGTGGATGCCGTCGACCGCGATCAGCACCTTGGGTTCGATCTGGCGGAAGCGGTCGACCACCGCCGCGGTGCCCATGTCGGGCGCGCAGACGCTCCACACCGCGCCGATGCTCGAGCAGGCGAGGAATGCGACGAGGGTCTCGGGCACGTTCGGCATGTAGGCAGCGACGCGATCGCCGCGCTGCACGCCGAGGTCCTTCAACTTCAGCGCGACCGAGGCCACCTGCCGGCGCAGTTCGGGCCAGGAAATCTCGCGCACGTCGCCCAGTTCGTTTTCGGCCACGACCGCGAGCATGCCGGCCGCGTGCGCCGCATCGGCGTGGCGGAAGACCTCGCGTGCGTAGTTGACCTGCGCCCCCGGGAACCACCGGGTGCCGGGCATGTGCATGTCGCCGACCACCTCGCTGTGCGGCGTGGGCGACTGCATGCCGAAAAAGTCCCAGATGCTCTGCCAGAACGCGGGCAGGTCGGTGGTCGACCAGCGCCACAGCTCGTCGTACGAATCGAAGGTGAGGCCGCGCTCGTCGCGCAGCCAATCCTGGTAGAGGCGGATCCGGGGGATGAAGGGGGCGGGTGTCAGGGCGATCTTGTTCACTTCGCGAGCCTAGCGCGCGGGCGGCCGGTCCTTCAATGCGGGAAAGCACAAGGCTCGTGGCCGCCGGCAGGGGTTGATGTCTTGCCTGAGTCACCGGAAAGTGGTGTACTTTTGGGCTCCTCGTGCGCCTTGTTCGGGGGGTCGCGAGTCCACAAGATCACCACCAGACTGAAGGAGCGAACATGTCACTGCGCATCAACGATGTTGCACCCGATTTCACGGCCAACACCACCCAGGGCCCCATCAAGTTCCACGACTGGATCGGGGACAAGTGGGCCATCCTGTTCTCGCATCCCAAGGACTTCACGCCGGTGTGCACCACCGAGCTGGGCTACATGGCGAAAATCGAGCCCGAGTTCACCAAGCGGAACGCGAAACTCATCGGCCTGAGCATCGACCCGGTGGACGCCCATGACAAGTGGGCCAAGGACATCGAGGAAACGCAGGGCTACCTGCCCAAGTACCCGATGATCGGCGACACCGACCTGAACGTCGCCAAGCTCTACAACATGCTGCCGGCCGAGGAGGCGGGTACGTCCGAAGGCCGCACCGCAGCGACCAATGCGACCGTTCGCTCGGTGTTCATCATCGGCCCGGACAAGAAGATCAAGCTGATGCTCACCTACCCGATGACCACGGGCCGCAACTTCGACGAGATCCTGCGCGTGCTCGACTCGATGCAGCTCACGGCCGCGCACAAGGTGGCGACGCCGGTGAACTGGAAGCACGGCGAGGACGTGATCATCGCGGGCTCGGTCTCGGACGATGACGCCAAGAAGCTCTTCCCCGACGGCTGGAAGGCGCCGAAGCCCTATCTGCGCGTGGTGAAGCAGCCGGGCTGATCGGGTGATCTTCGAGCAGATCGCGACCGGCGGCTGCCAGTCGTACCTGATCGGGTGCGACCAGAGTTGCGTGGCCGCGCTGATCGATCCGGAGCTGAGCCAGATCGACCACTACCTGGCACTCGCAGCGCGCGAGGGCGTGCGGCTGCGCTACCTGATCGACACGCATACGCACGCCGATCACTTCTCGGCCACGCGCGAACTGGCACGGCGGCTCGACCTGCCGGTGGTGATGCACCGCGCGAGCCCCGCCCCTTTCGTCGACATGCGCATCGGCGACGGCGAAATGGTCGTGCTCGGCAAGCTCCGGCTGCAGGCGATCCATACGCCGGGTCACACCGCCGATTCGATGTGCCTGCTGGTGGACGACAGGATCTTCACCGGCGACACCCTGCTCATCGGCGCGACCGGCCGCACCGACCTGCCGAGCGGGGATCCCGAGCAGCTCTACGACAGTCTCTTCAACAAGGTGCTGAAGCTCGACCCGGCGCTCAAGGTCTACCCCGCGCACGACTACAAGGGCCGCAGCCACTCGACCATCGGCGACGAGATCGCGACCAATCCGCGCCTGCAGAAGCGCGATCGCGCCGAGTTCGTGGAGATGATGCGCAACCTCAACCTCACGATGCCCACGCACATCACCGAGGCGCTGCGCACGAACATGAGCGGCGGCAAGACGGTCGCGAGCCTCCTGGCCGAGGCCACATCGGCGGTGCCCTTCATGTCGCTGGCCGAGCTGAAGTCGCGCGTGGAAGCCGGAGAGGACGATCTCATCGTGCTGGACGTGCGCGAGCGCGATGCCTATGAAGCGGGCCACATCCCGGGCGCGCGCCTGCTGCCGCGCGGTCAGCTCGAACTGCGCGTGAACCAGGATTTGCCGGACCCGACGCGGCGCATCCTCGCCTGCTGCGAACTCGGCTACATCTCCACGCTCGCGGCCGCGACGCTGCGCTCGATGGGCTTCGTGCGCGCGGTGGCGCTCGATGGCGGCATGAAGGCATGGCGCGAGGCGGGCTACCCGCTGAGATCGGGCAAGGAGGCCTGAACTCCCATCTGCGAACCGCCGATCGCAGAGAAGCGCACGCATCGCGAACTGTCTGATTTGGAGGAGTTCATTTCTCAGAGCAATGCAAGCCCCTTGAGGCGAGTCTGGATATGACTTAGCGTCGGGCGGATCAGGCGCACGTCGCATGCCTGACACACAAGGGAGCATCGTGATGCTTTACATCACAAGAGATGGCCACGTTGATGCAGAAAGAATCAAAGTGAAGATTTTTTCAAGCATCGAACGAGGGAAGCTGGATGTAATCAACGGCATCGTCGTCCATCAAACGGGTGGGTCCACGGCGGATGGTGCCTTCAGCAGCTATCAAAAAGCGGGCGCGAATGGTGCCCACTTCCTGATCGACAAGGACGGCACCATCTATCAAACGGCCTCGCTGTTCAGGGTCACCAACCATGTCGGCCATCTGAAGTCGCGATGCATGGAAACACGCAAATGCACCGCGGCCGAACTCAAGGCTGCGAACTCGATCCGGGGGCCCATCAATCTGTCGAGATTCGAATTACGAAAAAACTTCCCCAGCAGATTTCCGTCGAACACAGATTCCCTCGGCATAGAGATTGTCGGGCGCCCCATCGAAGGCAAAGGTGAAGATGCGATCTACGAGCCCGTCAATGCACAGCAAAACGCGTCTTTGCAATGGCTGGTGAAGCAACTGGGCGAAACTCTGGGCGTGTCCATGCGGGAGGTGTACAAGCATCCTCAAGTTTCGTACAAGGTGAAGACCGAAGCGGCAACGGCAATATGGCAAAGGGATTATTGAGGCTCGTCATCGCGATGGCCGTATTGGTCTGTCCTCAAGTTGAAGCAATTGCCAGCAAGAGAATCAAGCCCAGAACCGTCATCGCAGTTCAAATCTCCGAAGCCGGCAAAAGCGAGGACGAAGGTGCGTGGGAAACCAGAGAGTGCGAGGCATTCAGGCCCACAAAGGATGAAGTCAAGCGGTTCTTCCTGAAGGCCTATCCGGTGCCGGAAAAAATGGGCCTGCACGACCGGTACTCTCCCTGTTATGCGAAAGGTTCGATCGAGTTCAGCGACAACACGCGCGGCCGTTGGAAAATCCGCTCCAGCGGGATCGGGGTCCTCGTTTTCGACACGGGCGACAGAGTGAACATGTTCTATCGAGACTACAGATGGAAGGATCCCTTCGCATGCTCGTACGGTCTGAGCGATGAAGGGGAGTGCTGAATCACCTTAAAGACAGCGATGCCGAAAGTCGTACGCGGCTACCCGCTCCAGAACCTATGAGAAGGTGCGGTGCCAAGGCGACTGCCGCATAAGACGGCAGGCAAGAATCCCGAGCAACGTCAAAATCGAAGCGTTCGGGACTCACCGACACGACCCGAAGGACGACGCCATGAACCGAGCCCTCGCACTCCTTCTCGCCTGCGCGACCCTGGCGGCGCTTGCGGCATGCGAGCCCAAGCCGCAGGCGCCCAAGGCAGCGGCCGACGCCACGCAATCCAGCTGCGCGTAGCGGATCGCGCGGAGCCGTTCGACTGCCAGGTCTCTATTTCCCTCGCCTGGGGTTCGCCTTGGCGGCACCGTTCAGCGCGATCGCCGCGCGGATGAGTGCCTTGAACGCAGCCGCATCGACCGTCTCGCCTTCGTGGATGTCGATCGCGCGGCGGACGTTGCCGTCGAGGCTCGAATTGAAAAGCTTCGCCGGATCGTCCAGCGACGCACCCTTGGCGAAGGTGAGCTTGACGACCGACTTGTACGACTCGCCGGTGCAGAGGATGCCGTCGTGCTCCCAGACCGGCGTGCCCATCCACTTCCAGGTCTCGACGACCTCCGGGTCCGCTTCCTTGACGAGCTTGCGCATGCGCGCCAGGGTCTCGCCGCGCCAGCCGCCGAGCGAGGCGATTCTTTCGTCGATGAGCTGGGACGGCGGCGGGCCCTCGGTCGATTCCGGCTTCTTCATCGCGACTCCTGTCGATGCAAAGCGGGCTACTTTATCCGGAGGACCCGCGCGATTGACACGCCCTTGACGCCCGCGCACCATCGTGCGACCGAGCCTCTCGCCAAGGGGAACCGCATGAGCGACGCCTTTCGCGATTTCGAGCACGCCGGTTGGGCGAACCCGGCGGTGTGCGCAAGCTACGACGACCTTCTCTCCGGGTTGACGACGCAATCGATCGCGCCGCTGCTCGATGCCGCACACGTGACCCAAGGCAGCGTGGTGCTCGACGCGGCCTGCGGCGCGGGCTACGCAGCGGGTGCGGCGCTGGCCCGAGGGGCCGAAGTCGTCGGGATCGATTTCTCGGCCGAGCAGGTGCGGCTCGCGGCGCGGCGTTATCCCGCGGCGACCTTCGTCGAAGCCGATGCCGGCAGCCTGCCGTTCGAAGGCGGGCACTTCGATGCGATCGTGTCGAACTACGGCGTGCTGCACTTTCCCGATCCCGGGCAGTTCTTTCGCGAAGCCTTCCGCGTGCTCAAGTCCGGCGGCCGGCTCGCGTTCACGGTCTGGGACATGCCGCAGCAGGCGAAGCTCTACGGTGCCGTGCTCGGGGCGGTCGCTTCGGTCGGCTCGCAGGAGATCGGCCTGCCGGCCGGCCCGCCCATGTTCCAGTTCGCAGATGCAGCGACCAGCGAGAAAGCGTTGGCCGAAGCGGGCTTCGCGGATGTCGCGGTCACCCGGCTGCCGCAGAGCTGGCGCGCGGCCTCGGGCGAGCAGATCCTGTTGACGGTGAAGACCGGCACGGTGCGAATGCGCGGCACGCTGCAGCGGCAGCGCCCCGAGGTCCGCGATGCGATCGACGATGCGATCCTGGATGCGCTCGAGCCCTACAGAACCGAAGGCGGCTACGAAGTGCCGATGCCCGCGGTGCTGGCAGCGGCACGCAAGCCCTGACGCAAGCGCCGCGGGCACTACATTCGCCCCATGCCAGAAACCAGGGTCCGACTTCTTCACAACCTGCCGCACCTGCTGCGCCGCGCGCATTTCGAGTGCGAAGCCAAGTTCCCCGCCGTCTACGGCGAGGCGATGACACCCCGCCAGCTCGCGCTGCTGGTGGCGGTGCAGCAGCGGCCGGGCGCTTCGCAGCGCCAGATCGCGCAGGACATCGGCCTGGACCTCAACACCTGCAGCGACCTGGTCGTGCGCACTGTCGGCAAAGGGCTGCTGTGGCGCGAGCGTTCCCTGGCGGATGCGCGCAGCTTCTGCCTGCGGCTGAGCGACGCAGGCCGGCGGATGCTGGAAGATCACGCAGCGAAGTCGGCGTCGTACGTCGATGCGGTGACCACACGGCTGAGCGCGACCGAACGCGAGCAGCTCACCGCGCTCCTGCGCAAGCTGCTGGGGTTCGAGAGCTGAGCGCTGGAAGCGCGGCGCAGTGCATCAGTGGCCGCGTGATTCGGGCAGCCTGAACAGACTCGTCGCTTCGAGATCGAGCACAGGCAGTTCCCGCTGGTTGAAGAGCTGCCAGCGCCAGCGCAGGATGCCGAGTGTCGGGCGCTTTTCGGAGCGGCGCACCTCGATGACTTCGGCCACGAGCCGCAGGCTGTCGCCGGGCCGCACCGGGTTGGTCCACTTGAGGTATTGCAGCCCCGGCGACGCAAAGGACTCGGAGCCCGCCAGCGCCGCATCGGCGACGAGCCGCATCGCGATCGCTGCCGTGTGCCAGCCGCTCGCGATCAGGCCGCCGAACGCACCCTCGGCCGCAAGCGCCGCGTCGGTGTGGAACCACTGCGGGTCGTAGGCCTTCGCGAACTGGAGAAGCTCCGCCTCGGTCACGACATACGGGCCGGCCTCGATGACCTGCCCCGCGTGGAACTCCGCAAAGATCAAGTGGCTCCCCCGGACCGGGCTTCGTTCAGTAGGTCTCGAGATGCAGGCGGCCTTCGCGCTTGAGCGCGGCGCCGATGATGTCCCAGTCGAGCCCGGCTTCGGTCGCGACATCTCGCAGCGCGAGCACCACGCCTTCTTCCATGCTCTTCAGGCCGCAGACGTAGAAGTGGCTCTGGCCGTCCTTGAGCAGCTCGACCAGATCGGCCTTGCGCTCGCGCATCGCATCCTGCACGTAGCGCTTGGGCTGGCCCGGCGTGCGCGAGAAAGCGAAGTTGATGTCGATGAAATCCTTGGGCAGCGTCTGCAGCGGACCGAAGTACGGCAGCTCCTGCTGCGTGCGCGCACCGAAGAACAGCATCAGCTTGCCGCCTTCGAACTTGCCGCTCTTGCGCAGGCGACGGCGCCATTCGGTCATCGCACGCATCGGTGCGCTGCCGGTGCCGGTGCAGATCATCACGATGTGCGACTTCGGGTGGTTCGGCATCAGGAAGGAATTGCCGAAGGGCCCGATGACCTGCACCTTGTCGCCGACCTTGAGGTCGCAGACGTAGTTGCTGCACACGCCGCGCACCGGGTTGCCCTGGTGGTCCTCCAGCACGCGCTTCACGGTCAGCGAGATGTTGTTGTAGCCGGGCCGCTCGCCATTGCGCGGGCTCGCGATCGAGTACTGCCGCGCGAAGTGCTGCTTGCCGTTGGCGTCGACGCCCGGCGGGATGATCGCGATCGACTGGCCTTCGAGCACCGGGAAGGGCATGCCGCCGAAGTCGAGCACGATGTGGTGCGTCTGGTTCTCGTAGCCCGCCTCGGTGCAGTTGAAGTTGCCGACGACGGTCGCGGTGGTCGGGGTCTTCGGCGGGTACAGGTTGGTGTACGCGTGCGCGGCCGACCAGGGCGGCACCGTTGCGCCGTATTGCGCAGAGTTGAAGGCGACTTCGCCCGGTGCGGATGCCGGCTGAGGCACCGCGGAGCCGGCGGCCTGAAGCTGCACTTCATCGGCTGCGCCCAAGCCTTCGGCTTCGAGCTGCTCGGGCGAGAGTTCGGCGGGCAGTTCGTCCCAGGTGAGCTGCTCTTCGATGGAATAGGCGCGCGCGACGGGCATGGTGCGCCAGTTGTCGATCGAGCCGGTCGGGCATGGCGAGATGCAGGCCATGCAGCTGTTGCACACGTCGGCACGGACGACGTAGTTGCGATCGTCGTGCGTGATGGCGTTGACCGGGCAGGTCGCTTCGCAGGTGTTGCAGCGGATGCAGATCTCGGGGTCGATCAGGTGTTGCCTGATGACCTTCACATCAACGGCCATGTCCATCGTAGGTCTCCTTCTTTCTTCCCTGCCGTTCGCAGCCTATTCCAGGAACACCGCGGAACCGGCTTTGCCGGACCGCTGGTGTTGCCCCCGGTCGGGGGTTGGCGTAGCGACACGAAGTGCGCGAAGCCTGGGGGCGAGCTCAATTCAGCCAAATCTCACGTATTCGAAGTCG
This sequence comes from Variovorax ureilyticus, assembly GCF_037889935.1. NCBI lineage: Bacteria > Pseudomonadati > Pseudomonadota > Betaproteobacteria > Burkholderiales > Comamonadaceae > Variovorax > Variovorax ureilyticus. Next base: position 370,138 of record NZ_JBBKZU010000005.1, on the reverse strand, counting down.
ACGGGCTGGCGGTTGATGCCCATCACCGGCGGCGCGATCCAGCCGGCGAACTTGCCCGGATCGACCACGCGGCCCATCAACGATGCCACGAAAGCGAAGTCTTCGGGGGTCGGCAGCCACTCGCCCTTCTTCGCGGCCCATTCGGCCTCGTTGACCACGCGGCCATCGGGCGACATCTTGATGCCGGCCAGCGCGCCGATCTGGCGGTTGAAGGCCTTGTGCGGCACCGTGAGGCGCGTCGGGATGCCGGCCTTCTCGAGCACCTTGTTCCAGCGGGCGACGCCGGCCATCGAGTCCTTGATGAAGTCGTCGCGCAGCACTTCATTGAGCGCATTGAGCATCGGCACTTCCTTCTCGACCAGCTGCCCGTTGTGCACCTCGAGCACCTTGTAGGTCTGGCCCTTGAGCACGTGGTCGTCCTCGCGCTTGCCTTCTTCGTAGCGGCCCTTCAGGCCCGAGCTGTAGAAGATCGCGGCGTTGCTCGACTGGTCGGCGCCGAAGAGGTCGATCGTGACGCTGTAGTGGAAGTTCAGGTAGCGCTGGATGGTGCCGAGATCGATCGCGCCGGCTTCGCGCACCTTCTTCGGATCGTCGGTCTTGAGGTCGTTCATCACCTGCGCGGTGCGCTGCAGCACGCGCGAGACGCCGCTTTCGCCGACGAACATGTGGTGCGCTTCTTCCGTCAGCATGAACTTGGTCGTGCGCGACAGCGGATCGAAGGCGCTTTCGGCCAGCGCGGAGAGCTGGAACTTGCCGTCGCGGTCCGTGAAGTAGGTGAACATGAAGAACGCGAGCCAGTCGGGCGTCTTTTCGTTGAAGGCGCCGAGGATGCGCGGGTTGTCCTGGTCGCCGGACTGGCGCTGCAGCAGGGCCTCGGCCTCTTCGCGGCCGTCGCGGCCGAAGTACTTGTGCAGCAGGTAGACCATGGCCCACAGGTGGCGGCCTTCCTCGACGTTGACCTGGAACAGGTTGCGCAGGTCGTACTGGCTCGGGCAGGTGAGGCCCAGGTGGCGCTGTTGCTCGACCGACGCGGGCTCGGTGTCGCCCTGCGTGACGATGATGCGGCGCAGGTTGGCGCGGTGCTCGCCGGGCACGTCCTGCCAGGCCTTCTCGCCCTTGTGGTCGCCGAAGTGGATCTCGCGGCTCGCGTCGCCCGGGTTCAGGAAGATGCCCCAGCGATAGTCGCGCATCTTCACGTGGCCGAACTGGGCCCAGCCGTTCGGGTCGACGCTCACGGCGGTGCGCAGGTACACGTCGAAGTTGGTCGAGCCCTCGGGCCCGACATCGTCCCACCAGTTGATGAAGTTCGGCTGCCAGCTCTCGAGCGCGCGCTGCAAGGTGCGGTCCTCGCTCAGGTTGACGTTGTTCGGGATCTTCTCGCTGTAGTTGATCGTGCTCATGACTTGTTTCCTTGAGTGTTCGTGGGACGAAAGATCAGACGCGGTTCATATCGAAGCCGGCTTTTTGGCCGGTGCCGTAGACCTTCAGCGCACCCTTCTCGCCGACGGCGTTCGGGCGGTTGAAGATCCAGTTCTGCCAGGCGGTGAGCCGGCCGAAGATGCGGGTCGCCATGTTTTCCTTGCTCGCGAAGCGCAGGTTGGCTTCGAGGCCGGTCAGCGCATCGGGCGACATGGCGACGCGCTCTTCGATCGCGATGCGGATCTCGTCGTCCCAGTCGATGTCGTCAGGCGCCATGGTGACCAGGCCGAGCTTGAGCGCCTCGTCGGCGTCGAGCGCCTTGCCGGCGGCGGCGCGCGCGGCTTCGAGCGGCGCGGACTCTTCATAGAAGCGGCGCTGCAGGCGGCTCTGGTCGTTCACCAGCGGGAAGAAGCCGAAGTTGAATTCGTTCAGCGTGAGCTTCGGCGCCTTGTCGGCGTCGTCGGGCAGCGCGAGCATGTAGGCGCGATCGGCCGCGAAGGCCAGCTCTGCCAGCGTGCCGGCGAAGCACGAACCCGATTCGATCAGCGCGAACAGGCTGCGCGACGACACATCGAGGCGCGCGAGCGTGCGGCGCAGCAGGCCGATGGTTTCGCGCACCAGCCAGTGGTCCTTGTTCGCGAGCACGGCGGCGTCGCTGGCGAGCACCGCTTTCGCGTCGCCTTCGGTCTTGAGCAGCCAGGTGCCGATGTCGAGCTCGTTGGTGCGCATGCAGAGGATCGCGTCGTCGAGCTGGCGGGCCATCGCGAGCGGCCACCAGGCGGTGCCTGCGGCTTCGATGCCGGCGATGTCGGTGGGCTGCGCAGTCTTCGGCGCCTTGACGGTGAAGGTGGCGGTGCGGCGGGCGCGGTCGATCTCGACGCTCACGTACTCGTAACGCAGGCTGTCCGGGCCGTCCTCGCGTTCCACGCGGGTGAGCTGCACGCCCTTGCCGTCGGCCGGACGGTGGCTGGCTTCGCCCAGCTTGGCCGCGCGCTCCTGAACCGCCGCGCCGAACTGCGCCGGCTTGGCGATGGCATCGACCAGTCGCCAGTCGACCGCGCGCTGGCCGCGCACGCCTTCGACGCTGGTGCAGAAGATGTCGGCGAGGTCGTGGCGCACGTGGCGCTTGTCGGTCACGCGGGTCAGGCCGCCGGTGCCGGGCAGCACGCCGAGCAGCGGGACTTCCGGCAGCGAGACGGAGGAAGAGCGGTCGTCGACCAGGATGATTTCATCGCAGGCCAGCGCGAGTTCGTAGCCGCCGCCGGCGCAGGCGCCGTTGACCGCGGCGACGAACTTCAGGCCCGAGTGCTTCGACGAATCCTCGATGCCGTTGCGGGTCTCGTTGGTGAACTTGCAGAAGTTCACTTTCCACGCATGGCTGGAGACGCCGAGCATGAAGATGTTGGCGCCGGAGCAGAAGATGCGGTCCTTGGCGCTCGTGACGATGACCGAGCGCACTTCAGGGTGCTCGAAGCGCACGCGATTGAGCGCGTCATGCAGTTCGATGTCCACGCCGAGGTCGTAGCTGTTGAGCTTGAGCTTGTAGCCGGGCCGGATGCCGCCGTCTTCCGCGATGTCGAGCGACAGGCGGGCGACCGAGCCTTCGACGCTCAGGTTCCAGTGGCGGTACTGCGTGGGATCGGTGCGGTAGTCCACGCGGGCGGGGTGAGCAGCAGTTTCGGCCATGTCGGTCTCCTAGGGGTTCGGGGGCATCAAGGAACAATAGTGCATTTGCCTATCGCATGGACATGCATCATGCTGCATGTTTTGAGGCGCGTCAACCCTGAAATGAATTTTTTACAGGCAGTGGATGGGCCGGAGGCGGTTCAGCCTTCGTGGTGGATGGTTTCGCGCACGGCGTTGCGCAGGAGCTGGAAGCTCTCCGCGAGGCCATGCCCGCTGGTGTCGACGGCCAGGTCGGCCTTCGAATAGAAGGCGGCGCGACCGGCGAGGATGCGGCGCAGGTCGTCCATGGCCTCCTTGCTGGCGGCCATCGGCCGCGTGTCGCCCTGCGCGGCGACGCGGCCCATGTGCTCCTCGGGCGCGGCCTGCAGCCAGACGGTGGTGCAGTGCGCGAGCAGCTGGTTGAAGGTGGCGGGGTCCGAGACGATGCCGCCCGGCGTGGCGATCACCACCTCGCTGTAGATCTGGATGGTTTCCTCGAGCGCGCGGCGCTCGTAGCGGCGGTAGGCGTTGGTGCCGTAGAGGTCGTGGATCTCGCGCACGCTGCAGCCGGCGAACTTCTCGATCTCGCGGCTCAGTTCGATGAAGGGCACGTCGAGGTCGTCGGCCAGCATCTGCCCCAGCGTGGACTTGCCCGCGCCGCGCAATCCGACCAGCGCGATGCGGCGCCGGCGTGCCGGGTCGCCGGCAGCCGTACCGAGCAGCTCGCCGAGTGCGACGCGGGCGCGTCGCAGGTCGGCTTCGCTGCGATGCTCCAGCAGTTCGCGGATCAGCAGCCACTCGGGCGAGCTGGTGGTGACGTCGCCGACGAGCTCCGCCAGCGAGCACTGCAGCGCACCCGACACCTGCTGCAGCACGAGGATCGAGGCATTGCCGATGCCGTATTCGAGATTGGCGAGGTGGCGCTCCGACACGTTGGCCGCCTGCGCGACCGCCTTGCGGGTGAGCCCCCTTCGCGCGCGCAGGTTGCGGACGCGGTCGCCCAGCGCTACCAGCAGCGGGTTCTTGGCCTCTTCGGCCGGCTGGGATGCCTCGGTGTCGGTGTCGGCGGTTAGCACCGCGTCGTCGGCTCGCTCGTTCATGAGGTTCTTTCGCTGTCTTCCCATGGGTGAATCTTGGGGTTATCACCCATTCATGCACTATATTGCTTGACACCCGAATGGTGGGTGCTTATGGTTCGCACACAGGCAAGATACTGCACGCCGGCAATTGCCGCAAGCCAGTGCAGTCAAGTTTGTTCCCACGAACCACGAGGCGCCCATGTCCAAGCAAGCCTTTCATCAACTCGTCGCCGATCTCGCGACCCAGATCGCCGGTCGCCCGCTCGATGCAGACCTCGACCACTGGCTCAACACCCACCATGGCGCCGGCAGCCCCACTTATGAAGCGCTGAAGCGGGCCTGCATCGGCGGCGTCGCCGAAGGCTGGCTATGCGAGCGCGAAGGTGGCGGCATCCGCTACGGGCGGGTCTTCAAGGCCGAGGACGCTCTCAGCCGCTTCTCGGTCGATGTGGTCGACATGCGCGACATCGCCGGGCCGCACCACACGCATCCGGGCGGGGAGATCGATTTGATCATGCCGCTGGAAGGCGAGGCGACCTTCGACGGCCGGCCCGCGGGTTGGTGCGTCTATCCGCCGGGCAGCGCCCATTTCCCCACCGTGGCGCAAGGCCGCGCCCTTGTCCTGTATCTCCTGCCCGAAGGGCAAATCCAGTTCAGTAAATGAGGCACACCCCCAGGCTCGCGCACTTCGTGTCGCTCGCCACCCCCTTGCAGGGGGGAACACCAGCGGCCCGGCAGAGCCGGTTCCACGGTGTTCCCCGCGATCATCAAGAACGGACCATGGCATGACTGATCTCCTCCTCAACTACGTCGCCGGCCGCTGGCAGGCCGGCACCGGCGCCGGAACGCCGCTGTTCGATCCGGCGCTCGGCACCGAGCTGGTCCGCGTCGATGCGACCGGACTGGATCTGCCCGGGGCCTTCCGCTTTGCGCGTGAAACCGGCGGCGCGGCCCTGCGCGCGCTGACCTATCGCCAGCGCGCCGGCCTGCTCGCCGCCATCGTGAAGGTGCTGCAGGCCAACCGCGACAGCTACTACGAGATCGCCACCGCGAACTCGGGCACGGTGAAGAACGATTCCGCGGTCGACATCGACGGTGCGATCTTCACCATCGGCCAGTACGCGAAATGGGGCGATGCGCTCGGCGACGTTCGCGCGCTGCGCGACGGCGATGCGGTCAAGCTCGGCAAGGAGCCGGTCTTCCAGTCGCAGCACCTGCAGGTGCCCACGCGCGGCGTGGCGCTGTTCATCAATGCCTTCAACTTCCCTTCGTGGGGGCTGTGGGAGAAGGCCGCGCCCGCCCTGCTCTCAGGCGTCCCGGTGATCGTGAAGCCCGCGACCGCCACCGCATGGCTCACGCAGCGCATGGTGCGCGACGTGGTCGAGGCCGGCGTGCTGCCGGCCGGCGCACTCTCGGTGATCTGCGGCAGCTCGGCCGGGTTGATGGACCAGCTCGAAAGCTTCGACGTGGTGTCGTTCACCGGCTCGGCCGACACCGGCGCGGTGATCCGCTCGCATCCCGCCGTGGCGCAGCGCTCGGTGCGCGTGAACATCGAGGCCGACAGCCTGAATTCCGCGCTGCTGCTGCCGGATGCCGCCCCCGGGTCCGATGCCTTCAACCTGCTCGTGCGCGAAGTGGTGCGCGAGATGACGGTCAAGTCCGGCCAGAAGTGCACCGCGATCCGCCGCATCCTCGTGCCTGCCGCTTCGTATGAAGCGGCCGCGGAAGCCATCGGCGCGAAGCTCGCCGGCGTCACGGTCGGCAACCCGCGCAACGAGACAGTGCGCATGGGCTCGCTGGTGAGCCGCGCACAACTGAACGCGGTGCGCGAAGGCCTCGATGCGCTCAGGACGCAGGCCAGCATGCTGCACGACGGCAGCGCGCAGGCGCTGGTCGATGCCGATCCCGCCGTCGCCGCCTGCATCGGCCCCGTGCTGCTCGGCGCGCGCGATGCCGATGCGGCGCAGCGCGTGCATGACATCGAAGTGTTCGGCCCGGTGGCGACGCTGCTGCCCTATCGCGATCTCGATCACGCCGTGGCACTCGCACATCGCGGGCAGGGTTCGCTCGTGACTTCGCTCTACGGCGCGGACGAAGTGGCGCTCGGCCAGGCGGCCGTGCAGCTCGCCGCCAGCCACGGCCGCGTGCACGTCGTCACGCCCGATGTCGCCCAGGCGCACACCGGACACGGCAACGTGGTGCCGATGTCGCTGCACGGTGGCCCGGGCCGGGCGGGCGGCGGCGCGGAGCTGGGCGGCTTGCGCGCGCTGGACTTCTATCACCGCCGCAGCGCGGTGCAGGCCAGCCCCGCCGTGCTGGCGCAGCTCGGCCTGCCCCAGTCATAGCGCCCCGCGCGCGAAACGAATCAAGGAGACAAACGATGAGCCTGCCTGACACCTTCAACTTCGCCGAGCACCTGTTCGCGCTCAATCGCGGCCGCGCGCAGAAGACGGCCTATGTCGACGACCGCGGCGCGCTCGGCTACGGCCAGCTCGAAGACCGTGCCCGCCGCTTTGCCGCGGCCCTGCTCGCCGAGGGCGTGCAGCGCGAGGACCGCGTGCTGCTGCTGATGCTCGACAGCAGCGACTGGCCGGTGTGCTTTCTCGGCAGTCTCTATGCGGGGGCGGTGCCGGTCGCGGTGAACACGCTGCTCACGGCGGACGACTACGCCTACATGCTCGAACACAGCGGCGCGACCGCGGCGATGGTGTCGGGCGCGCTGCTGCCGGTGTTGCAGGAAGCGATGGCGAAAGCCAAGAGCCAGGTCCGCAAACTGTTCGTCTCGCAGCCGACGGATGCACTGCCGGAGAACGCGCGCAATCTCGATTCGGCGATCGCCGCGCATCCGGCGCTCGCGTCACCCGCGGCCACGTCGCCGAAGGACCATGCCTTCTGGCTCTATTCGTCGGGCTCCACCGGCAAGCCCAAGGGCACGGTGCACACGCACGCGAATCCATGGTGGACCGCACAGCTGTACGGCAAGCCGGTGCTGGGCCTCACGGAAGACGACGTGTGCTTCTCCGCAGCCAAGATGTACTTCGCCTATGGCCTGGGCAATGCGCTGACCTTCCCACTGTCGGTGGGCGCCACGGTGCTGCTGATGGCCGAACGGCCCACGCCCGACGCCACCTTCAAGCGCTGGACCGGGCCGTACAAGCCCACGGTGTTCTTCGGCGCGCCGACCGGCTTCGCGGGCATGCTCGCGTCGCCCCACCTGCCGGCCCGAGAAGCGGTGGCCCTGCGCATGTGCTCCTCGGCCGGCGAAGCGCTGCCGGGCGAGATCGCGCAGCGCTTCAAGCAGCACTTCGGCTGCGAGATCGTCGACGGCATCGGCTCGACGGAGATGCTGCACATCTTCATCTCCAACCGGCCCGGCGACATCCGCTACGGCACCACCGGGCGGCCGGTGGAGGGCTATGAAATCGAGCTGCGCGGCGAAGACGGCAAGCCCGTTCCCGTGGGCGAGGTCGGCGACCTCTATATCAAGGGGCCGAGCACCGCCGTCATGTACTGGGGCAATCCGGAGAAGACCGCCGACACCTTCCAGGGTGGCTGGACCAAGAGCGGCGACAAGTACTCGCGCGACGCCGACGGCTACTACACCTATGCGGGCCGCAGCGACGACATGCTCAAGGTCAGCGGCATCTACGTCTCGCCCTTCGAGGTCGAGGCCACGCTGATGCAGCATCCGGCGGTGCTCGAAGCCGCGGTGATCGGCAAGCAGGATGCCGATGGCCTCACGAAGACGAAGGCTTTCGTGGTGCGCAAGGAAGGCCAGAGCGTGAGCGAAGACGAGCTGAAGGCCTTCGTCAAGGAACGCCTCGCGCCCTACAAGTACCCGCGCTTCATCGAGTTCGTCGACGAACTGCCGAAGACCGCGACCGGCAAGATCCAGCGCTTCCGCCTGCGCGAACGGGAAAAGGCATGAGTACGCCTTCCCAATTCGCCGCCATCGAATGGCGGGGCCGGGAGGTGCGCGTCGAATACGTGCACATCGCACCGGAGAGGAGCGATGCGCCGCTCGTCGTGTTCCTCCACGAAGGGCTGGGCTCGATCGCGATGTGGAAGGATTTTCCCGAGAAGCTGTGCGAAGCCGGCGGCTTTCGCGGGCTGGTGTTCTCGCGGCCCGCGTATGGACGCTCCACTCCGCGCGACGCCGATGAAGTGTGGGACGTCGACTTCATGCACCGCCAGGCGCACGAGGTACTGCCTGCCTTCTTCGATGCCATCGGCATCCACGAGAAGCCCTGGCTCTTCGGACACAGCGACGGCGGCTCGATCTCGCTGCTTTATGCCTCGCGCTTTCCGGATCACGTGGCGGGACTCGTGGTGCTGGCCCCGCACATCTTCGTGGAGGACGTGACGGTCGCGAACATCGAGCTCGCCCGCCGCGCCTACCTCGACACGGACATGCCGAAGAAACTCGGCCGCTATCACGATGACGTGGACTCGGCCTTCTGGGGCTGGAACCGCATCTGGCTGCATCCGCCCTTCAAGCAATGGAACATCGAGAACGAGCTCGCGACGATCCGTTGCCCGGTTCTTGCTATGCAAGGTGTCGACGACGAATACGGGACCTTGCGCCAGATCCGTGACATCGCCTTGCACGTGCCGCAGACGCAGTTGCTGGAGATTCCCGACTGCGGGCATTCCCCGCATCGCGATCAGCCCGAAACGGCGATAGTGGCGACCGTTTCATTCGTGAGGCGCCATTCGCCGGATCAGGGAAAACGCTCGGTTGAGAGCTAAATAGTTTACTAGTAAAGTATTGACGCCTGCAGCAATCTGCGCGGGTGTCCCTGGATGTCGGAAATGGCCCACGTCGCCAACTTTTATCAACGAAGGAGTCTTCCATGAGCACCCGCATCGCACGCACCACGCTGACCGCCCTGACGCTGGCCTCGATCGCCACGTTGGGCCATGCCCAGACGGGCAAGCTGAAGGTGGGCCTGATGCTTCCGTTCAGCGGCACGTATGCGGCGCTCGGTGTCGCGATCGAAAACGGCTTCAAGCTGCAGGTCGAGGAAAAGGGCGGCAAGCTCGCCGGCCGCGAGATCGAGTACGTGAAGGTCGACGACGAGTCCGATCCGGCCAAGGCCACAGACAACGTCAACAAGCTGATCAAGCGCGACAACGTCGATGTGATCATCGGCACGGTGCATTCCGGCGTCGCGATGGCGATGGCCAAGGCCGCCAAGGAAAGCGGCACCGTGCTGATCGTGCCGAACGCCGGCGCCGACGCCGTGACCGGCCCGATGTGCGCGCAGAACATCTTCCGCAGCTCGTTCTCGAACTGGCAGCCCGCCTACGCGATGGGCGAAGTCGCCGGCAAGCAGGGCAAGAAGAAGGCGATGACGATCACCTGGAAGTACGCGGCCGGCGACGAGTCGGTGGCGGGCTTCAAGGAAGGCTTCGAGAAGGCCGGCGGCAAGGTCGACAAGCAGCTCACCGTGCCGTTCCCGAACGTGGAGTTCCAGGCGCTCCTGACCGAGATCGCGGCGGCCAAGCCCGATGTCGTCTACGCCTTCTTCGCGGGCGGCGGTGCGGTGAAGTTCGTCAAGGACTACGCAGCGGCAGGCCTGAACAAGACCATCCCGCTGGTCGGCCCCGGCTTCCTGACCGATGGCACGCTTGAAGCGCAAGGCGATACGGCGCAAGGCATGCAGACCACCCTGCACTACGCCGACGGCCTGAACACGCCGCGCGACACGGCATTCCGCACGGCGTATGCCAAGAGCTTCAAGCTGCAGCCCGATGTGTACGCAGTGCAAGGCTATGACGCGGCGCAGATCCTCAACATCGGCCTGACGGCGGTGAAGGGCGACATCTCGAAGAAGGCCGAGTTCGCGGCTGCGGTCGAGAAGGCGAAGATCGACAGCCCGCGCGGCACGTTCACGATGAACAAGGCGCACAACCCGGTACAGGACATCTACCTGCGCAAGGTCGAGGGCAACGAGAACAAGCTGGTGAACGTCGCTGTGAAGAACCTGGCCGATCCGGCCCGCGGCTGCAAGCTCTGACCTGAGCCCACCCCCAGGCTGCGCGCACTTCGTGTCGCTACGCCAACCCCCTTGCAGGGGGCAACACCAGCGGCCCGGCAGAGCCGGTTCCGCGGTGTTCCCCGCGACGGGGACTTCCTAACAACCTTCCAAAAGAACCGCACACCGTGGACATCGGTACCTTTCTGGTTCAGTGCCTGAACTCCGTGCAGTACGGCTTGCTGCTGTTCCTGGTGGCGTCGGGGCTGACGCTGATCTTCGGGATCATGGGCGTGATCAATCTCGCCCACGGCAGCTTCTACATGATCGGCGCCTACATGGCGTTCTCGCTGGCGCCGCTGTTCGGCGACCAGTTCATCGTGATGCTGGTCGCGGGCGTGGTGCTCGCGGCGGTCTTCGGCTACGTGCTGGAGTGGGCCTTCTTCAGCTACCTCTATCAGCGTGACCATCTGCAGCAGGTGCTGATGACCTATGGCCTCATCCTCGTGTTCGAGGAGCTTCGCTCGCTGCTGGTGGGCAACGATGTGCACGGCGTGAAGGTGCCGGAATGGCTCGATGGCAGCTTCGCGCTTGGCGATCTCATGAGCTATCCGTGGTATCGGCTCTTCGCTTCTGCGGCGTGCGTGGTGCTCGCGGTGGGGCTCTACTACGTGGTGAATCGCACGCGGCTGGGGATGATGATCCGCGCCGGTGCGAGCAACCGCGACATGGTGCGCGGGCTCGGCATCGACATCCGCCGGCTGTACCGCATCGTGTTCGCGGCGGGCGTGGCGCTCGCGGCGCTGGCGGGGATGATCGCGGCGCCGATGTCCTCGGTCTATCCGGGCATGGGCGCGAGCGTGCTGATCATCTGCTTCGTGGTGGTGGTGATCGGCGGCATCGGTTCGATCACCGGTGCGCTGGTCGCTTCGTTGCTGGTGGGCTTCGTCGACACCTTCGGCAAGGTGTTCTTCGCGGAGCTGAGCGGCATGGGCGTGTATGTGCTGATGGCCATCGTGCTCATCTGGCGTCCCGAGGGACTCATGGGGAAAAGGCTCTGAGCATGCAACGCGCTACGTTCTTCATCCCGCTTGGCTGCGCGGTCCTGCTGGCGCTGCTCGGGCCGACGCTGACGCCCTATCTCTCCGACCTCGTGGTGAAGGTGATGATCCTGTCGATCTTCGCGCTGAGCCTCGAACTGCTCGTCGGCATGACCGGACTCGTGAGCCTCGGCCACGCCGCGTTCTATGGCATCGGCGCGTATGCGACGGTGCTCGGCTCGGGCAAGGAGGGCGGCTCGATCGCGCTCCTGCTGCCGCTCGCGATGGGCTGCGCGGCGGCCTATGCGCTCGTCGTCGGTGCCTTGAGCCTGCGCACGCGCGGCGTTTACTTCATCATGGTCACGCTGGCGTTCGCGCAGATGGCCTTCTTCGTGTTCCACGACACCGCGCTCGGCGGCGGCAGCGACGGCATCTACATGTACATCCGCCCTGCACTCGGCGCGCTCGACCTGGAAAGCGCTCGTGTGCAGTTCTACTTCGTGCTCGTATCGCTCGTGTTCACCTATGCGCTGCTGGCGCTGATCCGCCGCTCGCGCTTCGGCGCGGCACTCGCGGGCATCCGCGTGAATGAACAGCGCATGCGCGCGGCGGGCTTTCCGGTGTATGGCTACAAGCTCGCGGCATTCGTGATCGCGGGCGCCCTCGCCGGGCTCGCAGGTTTTCTGCTGGCTTCGCGCGACGGCGTGGTCAACCCCGAGCTGCTGGCGTGGCACAACTCGGGCGAGGTGCTGCTGATGATCATCCTCGGCGGCCTCGGCCATCTGCGCGGCGCGGTGATCGGCGCGGTGGCCTTCACTCTGCTGAAGGAGCTGCTCTCGACGCATGCCATCGTCGGCCCGCTCGCGGATCACTGGCAGCTCACGCTGGGCCTCGCGATCATCGCCTTCGTCGCGCTGCTGCCGAAGGGCATCATCGGCATTGCGGCACGCATTTCTCCGAGGGGTGCGGCATGACGAGCGCAGCGCCGGGCCGCCCCAAGCAAGCTCGCGCCCTCTCGGGGGGCAGCGAAGGACACGAAGTGCCGAGCGTGGGGGCTGAAGTCCTCCTTGCAGTCGAATCGCTCACACGCCGCTTCGGCGGGTTGGTTGCCGTGAACGCGGTCACGCTCGATCTGCGCCGCGGCGAAGTGCACGCGGTGATCGGCACCAACGGTGCCGGCAAGTCCACGCTGATCAACATGCTCTCGGGCGAGATCGGCGCATCCGAAGGACGCATCTCGCTGGACGGTGAAGACATCACCGGCCGCGCGCAGTTCCGCCGCGCGCTCGCCGGTGTCGGCCGCAGCTATCAGCGCACCACGATCTTTCCGGAATTCACGGTGCTGGAGAACTGCCGCCTCGCCGCGCAGGCCGCGACGCCGAAGCCGTGGGCCCTCTGGCAATCAGCGAAGAGCTGTGCCGAGAGCAATGCCTCGGCACGCGAAGCGCTGGCCGCCGCCGGCCTCGACGGCGTGGCCGATCGCATCGCCGGCACGCTGAGCCACGGCGCCAAGCGCCAGCTCGAAGTGGCGATGTGCCTGGCGACCAAGCCGCGCGTGCTGCTGCTGGACGAGCCGCTCGCCGGCATGGGCGCGGAGGAGACCGAACGCATGCTCGCGCTGCTCGAGCGCCTCAAACAATCGCACGCGATCCTGCTGGTGGAGCACGACATGGATGCGGTCTTCCGCATCGCCGACCGCATCACGGTGATGGTGAACGGCACGGTGATCGCGACCGGCGACCCCGCGTCGATCCGCCAGAACCCCGAGGTGCGCATCGCCTACCTGGGCGAGGAGCACTGAATGACTGAGTTCTCCCCCAGCCTCGCCCACTTCGTGTGGCTCGGACACCCCCTCTCCGGGGGCAACCCCAGCGGCCCGGCAAAGCCGGTTCCGCGGGGTTCCTGGATTGGGCTGCGCGAGCACCGCACCCGCACGCATCCGAGGAGCTGACATGCTTCAGGTCAAAGGCCTCAACACCTACTACGGCGACAGCCACATCCTGCGCGGCGCCGATGTCGACATCCCCACCGCGACCTCGGTCGGCCTTCTCGGACGGAACGGGATGGGCAAGACCACGCTGATCCGCTCGGTGATGGGCTATGTGCGACCCGCGTCCGGGCAGGTGCTGCTCGACGGCCAGAACGTCACCGGCTGGACGCCCGAGAAGATGGCGCGTCGCGGCATCGGCTACGTGCCCGAAGGGCGCGGCATCTTCCCGAATCTGTCGGTGCGCGAGAACCTCGTCATGAGTGCGCGCGCCGGCATCGACGGCCGCCGCGACTGGACCTTCGACCGTGTGATGGCGACCTTCCCGCGCCTTGCCGAGCGGCTCTCGCACGGCGGCCAGCAGTTGTCGGGCGGCGAGCAGCAGATGCTCTCCATCGGCCGCGCGCTGATGACGAACCCGCGCCTGATGATCCTCGACGAAGCCACCGAAGGCCTCGCGCCGCTGATCGTCGCGGAGATCTGGCGCGTGATCGGCGACATCCGCGCCACCGGCATCGCCACGCTCATCGTGGACCGCGACTGGCGCAAGGTGCTCGCGCACACGGACCAGGCGGTGGTGATGGAGAAAGGCCGCATCGTGCGGCAAGGGGCGTCGGCCGATCTGCTGGCCTCGCCCGCGGTGCTCGAGGAAGTCCTCGGCGTCTGACGCGTCAGCGCGACCTGCCGGGCTTCATCAGGTCCGGCGCGCCCTGGCCATCGCCCGGCAAGGTGTCCAGCACACGGGGGCGGCGCAGGTCCATCCTCAGATGCGCGAGCATGGCATTCAACTCGGCGTCGGAATGGCCATCGCCCCGACCTTCCAGGTCCCATTCCCAAATGGCCTGGATGTCGGGGACGAACATGTTGTCGAAGACTTCAGCAGCGATCCACGCCAGGTTGGTCCGCTGGAGGTCGAAGCGCTGCGCGAGACGCCGAAGGGCCGCCGCCGGCGGCCCTTTCATCAGCTCCTCCCTCGCAACGCGGCGGACCTCGTCGCTCACCTCGAACATGGCGCCTTCGCTTATTCCTGCGGTTCCAGCGCGTGGGTCGTTTCCGGGAGCACGCCCTTGCCCTTCTTGCGCGCCTTGAGAACGAACACGGTGACCTGCCACACGATGAACACGGCGATCAGCGCCATCAGCGTGCCGCTGATCGGACGCTGCACGAACACGTTGAAGCTGCCACGGCTCAGGAGCATCGCGCGGCGGAAGTTCTCTTCGAGCATCGGGCCGAGGATGAAGCCCAGCATCAGCGGTGCCGCATCGAGTTCGAGGCGCATGAAGAGGTAGCCCATCAGGCCGAAGGCGGCGGTGATGAACACGTCTTCCAGGTTGTTGTTCACGCTGTAGGTGCCGATGCAGCAGAAGAACAAGATGCACGGGAACAGCACGTTGTACGGGATCTTGAAGACCGACAGCCAGTAGCGCACCAGCGGCACGTTCAGCACCAGCAGGAAGACGTTACCGACCCACATGCTCGCCACCAGGCCCCAGAAGAGCTCGGGGTGGCTCGCGATCATGTTCGGGCCCGGCTGGATGCCCTTGATGATGAAGGCAGCCAGCATCAGCGCCATCACAGCGTTCTCGGGAATGCCGATGCTCATCAGCGGGATGAAGCTGGTGCGCGCAGCGGCTTCGTCGGCGGCGGCCTGGCCGGCCACGCCTTCGATGCAGCCGGTGCCGATCTCGTCCTTGTACTTGCTGACCTTCTTGTCGATCGCATACGCCGCGAACTGCGCGATGGTCGGGCCGCCGCCAGGCAGGATGCCCAGGAAGGAGCCGATGGCGCTGCCGCGCAGGGCACTCGGCCAGATCCGCTTGAACTCTTCCCAGGTCGGGATCAGGTTGATCTTGCCGTTGAAGGGCGAACGCTCTTCGCGTGCGTCGAGGTTCTTCGTGATTTCGGCGATACCGAAGCAGCCGAGCGCGATGCTCACCACGCCCACGCCATCCACGAGGAAGGGCAGGTCCATGGTGAAGCGCTGCGCGCCGCTGTTCACGTCGGTGCCGATGCAGCCGAGCAGCACGCCGATCATGCACATCGCCAGGCCGTTGAGCAGGCTGCCGGTGGTCACGAAGCTCACGCAGACGAAGCCCACGAGCATCATCGCGACGTAGTCGGCCGGGCCGAAGAGGAAGGCCACCTCGCCCAGCACCGGTGCCAGGAAGGTCAGCACGATGATCGCGACCGTACCGCCGATGAAGCTGGAGAAGCCCGCGGTGAACAGCGCCACCCCGGTCTTGCCCTTGAGCGTCATCTGGTAGCCGTCGATACAGGCCACGATACTGCTGGCGTGCGGGATCTTCATCGTGATCGCACTCACGCTGTCGCCGTACTGCGCTCCGTAGTAGATACCCGCGAGCATGATCAGCGCGCCGGTGGTCGGGATCGAGTACGTGAGCGGCAGCAGCAGACTGATGGTCGCCAGCGGGCCGAGGCCCGGCAGCAGGCCGACCAGCGTGCCGACGGTGCACCCGATGGCGCAGTACATCAGGTTGTGGAGTGTGAGGGCGTGCGAAAAGCCGAACGCCAGATTGTTGAGTGCTTCCATGATCAGAACAGCGGCAGGTTCAGGCCGAGCAGGTATTGAAGGGCCAGTGCCATCGCGATCAGGCCGGCACAAATCTTGACGTTGCGCCACCACGAGTAGGACGTCCCGGCCAAGGTCGACACGAACACCATGAAGATGATGCCCGCGATCATGTTCACGAACATCGACACCACCGCGAAGCCGCAGAGACTCGCGAGAACGATCAGGATGTTGCGGAAGTAAAGGGGCAGGTGAACCTTCTCGACGAAGAAGGAGCGCACCACGGTTGCCACGGCGATCACCAGCAGCATGCCGCTGACCATCGCAGGGAAGAAGCCGGGTCCCGCGTGACTGAGTTCTCCGATGGGGTAGCGAAGCGCAGTCAGGCCGAAGGCCAGTGCGATCGCCATGAGGAACAAGCCTCTGACAAGATTTCTATTCATGTAAGCACGATCAGGTTGGGGTCATCGAATCCCGCAGTTGCGGCGGCGGCCGGTGCGGAACTTGTCTCCATCCGGTAGGGATTCCCGGATGCTTCGATGTTCTTGCCGCTTAACTGAGCGGAATCTGACGGCGACTGTTCGTGAAACTACGTATCAGGCGATTGCGGCGACTGCTGGCGAGTGCCAAAATTTGCGACCCTGATCCGAAGCAAGCATTGCCGATTACCCCCGGCGCACTGCGTTGCAAGCGGCGCAACGGCGGCGAAATCGGTCCTCGATTCGAGGAGGAATGTCATGCCGTTGCATCGATCCACGCCCCCGGGCGGCAGCGCCATTGCGGCGTGCGCCTGCATCTTCGCAGCGACCGGCTTGCTGCTACCTGACGAAGTCGGCGCCGGCAGAAAAGGCGACAGCTTCGATCCGCTGTTTTCGTCGCCGAACAACGTTTGCGGGCCCGGCGCGACCGGGCAGCCGGACTTGCTGAAGGCCCTGGTGCGCGTCGCGGCGACGCAGACCGCGAAGGCACCGCCGGATTCGCCGGCATCGGCCGAGGTGCCGCTCTACAAGGACCTCGGCTCGCTCGGGTTCCGCATCAGCACGAAGAACCCCAAGGCGCAGGTTTATTTCAATCAGGGACTGCGGCTGGCCTTCGGCTTCAACCACGCAGAGGCGCAGCGGGCCTTCCAGGCCGCGCAGAAGCTCGATCCGCAATGCGCGATGTGCTTCTGGGGCGAGGCGCTGGTGCTCGGCACCAACATCAACGTGCCGATGATGCCGGATGCCAATGCGCCGGCGATGGCCGCACTGACCAAGGCGGTCGCGCTCAAGGGCAATGCGAGCGCGAAGGAGCAGGCGCTGATCGGCGCGCTCGAGAAGCGCTATGCCGACAACCCGCCACCGAACCGCGCTCCGCTCGATGCGGCCTATGCCGATGCGATGAAGTCGGTGGTGGAGCGCTTTCCCGCCGACGACACCATCCAGACCCTCTACGCCGAGGCCGCGATGGACACGCAACCCTGGGACTACTGGGAAGCCGGCGGAGCGAAGTCCAAGGGCCGGGGCGCGGAGATCGTCAAGTCGCTGGAGACCGTGCTCAAGCGAAATCCGACGCATCCCGGCGCGATCCACCTCTACATCCACGCGATGGAGGCCTCGACGCAGCCCGAGAAGGCGCTGCCCTATGCCAACCGCCTTGCGGCACTGATGCCCGGTGCGGGGCACATCGTGCACATGCCGGCGCACATCTACTACCGCGTGGGCATGTACCGCGATTCGATGACGCTCAACCAGAAGGCCGCCAAAGTGGACGAGGGCTACTTCAAGACCTCCGCGTCCGACCCGATCTACAAGACCGCCTACTACCCGCACAACGTGCACTTCGTGCTGGTGTCGGCGCAGATGGGCGGCGACGGCAGGACCGCGGTCGAATCGGCCTCGAAGCTCGACGCCGCGGTGCCGATGGAACTGGTGAAGATGTTCCCGATCCTGCAGCCGATCAAGTCCGCGCCCTATGCGGCGCATGCGCGCTTCAGCGATCCGGACACCATCCTCGGATTGCCCGCGCCGGACGGCGATGCGGCGGTCGTGCAGACGATGTACCACTACGCGCGCGCCATCGCGTACGCGCAAAAGAGGGACAAGACCGATGCGCAGAAGGAGATCGACGCGATCGAGAAGATCGAAGGCACCGCCGATTACAAGACCTTCGAGGCGTGGCAACTGCCCGCGCGCGAGATCATCCGCACCGCGGGCCTCGTCGCCGCCGGGCGGCTGGCGGATGCGAGCGGCGATCTCGATGCGGCGGCGAAGTTCTATTCCGACGCGATCGCGATCGAGGACGGCCTGCCCTATACCGAGCCGCCCTACTGGTACTACCCGGTGCGGCAGTCGCTCGGCTCGGTGAAGCTGCGGCAAGGCAAGCTCGACGAGGCGCAGCAGGCGTTCAGGGATTCGCTGGCCAGGGTGCACAACAATGGCTGGGCGCTCGCCGGACTGGTCGAGGTCGAGCGCAAGAAAGGGGATGCGAGTGCCGAGCGGGCCGCACGCAAGGCGTACGAGCGCGCATGGTTCGGGCCGCCCGGCGGGCCGGATCTCGCGGCCCTTTGATCGGCCCGGCCGCGGCACTCACCGCACAGGGATGAATGCCGTGATCAACACCAGCGAACTCAGCACCACCCACACCGCCGCGAGGTCCCAGGCCAGGGTACGGTTGCCGGTCCGCTCGCGCCGATGCCTGAGCACCATCGGCGCGCGTGCGTTGGCGCAGGCGTAGTACGCCGGCAGCTTGTGCTCGCAGCCTTTGCAGTAGCAGGCCCCCGCGCGGTTGAGCGTCTTGCATTCCTGGCAGATTTCGCCGCTGTCTTCGGCCCCCGTCGATCGAACGAGATCGATGAATCCGGCGAATGCGACTGGAGACGATAGCGCGGAATCGGGCGGCTCCGTCGCCCAAGCGCCTTGCGACGCGCCGGCGGGACCGAATTCCACGAAAGCGTGGTGCGCGACGAAGAACGCACGACCGAGCGCTCGACCAGAGGTGACAGCATGGATTGAAGACATAGGGCTTTCCTCTCTTTTGCTGATGTGAAAAAATCACATTTCGAGAGTGTGTTCTCCAATGCGCGTCGAAGCAATCCTGTCAGACGGGAACTGAACTTCGTGTACGTGTCGCCGGAGCGGGGCGAACCACGTGCCGCAACATGGTGGGCTGCATGACGAAGGAAGCCGTGGCGACCGGCGCCTCCCGGGGAGGCCGTGCACGAGTTCTGCCTTCCGCGAAGCTCGCGCAGCTGGCGGAGGGTCAGCTCGATTGGGTGCTTGCGGCCTGCGCGCGCGTGATGCGTCCGCTGGTTCGCCTGGCCGTACGCACGGGCGTCAAGCACGCACAGCTCGACCGGCTCCTGCGCAGCCTGCTCGTCGAGGAGGCACAGCGCACCTGGCGCGACAAGGGCGGCGAGCCGAATCTCAGCCAGATTTCGCTCACCACCGGTCTCAATCGCAAGGTCGTGACCTCGATCGTGCGCGACACGGTCGAGCACCTTCCCTATTCCGAGATGTCCGCCCCCGCGAAGACCATGACGCTGTGGCTGCGGATGTGCACGGACGATCCTTCGCGGCGCAGGCTGCCCATCAGCGCGATCGCGCACGGCCCATCGTTCGAAGCCGTGGCGCACGAGGCGAGCCGCGGCAACGTGCACCATCGCGCGGTGCTCGAAGAGCTGGTGCGGCTCGGCATGGCGACGGCGCCCGGCGACGGCTTCGTCGGACTCGAGGCCGACGGCTTCGTGCCCTCGCAGGACATGCGCAGCATGCTGGCGTTTCTCGGCGACAACACGCGCGACCACCTCCTCGCAGCGGTGTCGAACACGCTGGGCGGTCAGCCTGCGTTCCTGGAGCGCTCGGTGTTCGCGAGGGGGATCTCGCCGGCCCAATGCGAACGAATCCACCAGATCGCGCGCACGCGCTGGAATGCGCTGCACCACGAACTCTCGCATGAGCTGACCGACGCCTTCAGCGAAGCGCCGAAATCGGCGTCGGCGCGGATGCGCGTGGGCATCTACGCCTACTACGAAGAGGGTTCCGCAACGGCTTCCGACGCTGCTGCGGATGCGACTGCTGCGCCCAAGGGAGGACGACCATGACGAAGACCTTTTTGCGCGACGCCTGTCTGGCGATGGCGATGGCGCTGCTCGTGTCCTGCGGCGGCGGAAGCAGCGGCGGTGGCGTGGCGATCGTCGTCGGAAGCCACACGGCCACCTCGGCGCCAGCGGGCTCGGCGCCTGGCAGCGCCACCACGCAGCAGTCGCTGCTGGACAGGACGGTGTCTCCGGCGGGCGGTGGCAGCGGGCCGGGCGACGCGGGCGCGACGGGCACCGGCACCGGCGCGGGCGGCGGCACGTCCGTGGCCGGGGGCGATGACGGCTCCGGCGTCGGCTCGGGCGGCACGGGCGTCAGCACCGCGGACGCGACCGGCATCGGCTCGGTGGACGGCGCCGGCAGCATCCTGGTCAACGGCGTGCGCTACAACACCGACGGCGCAATCGTGGCGCTCGACGACGTGCCGGGGCTGCAGCTCGGCATGACGGCGAAGGTGGTGGGACCCTTCGATACCGATCTCACAAGCGGTAACGCCAAGCGCGTCGAATCGTCGATCGACCTGCGGGGGCCGGTGAGCGCGGTCGACGCGCAGCACGCGAGCTTCACGATCCTCGGCACGACGGTGACGACCGACGAAGCCACGGTGTGGGCGGACGCGCCCGGTGTCGCCGATGTCGCAGCGGGCGCGACGCTGCAGGTGTGGGGCCTGCCCGCCGCGCCAGGGATCCTGCGCGCAACGCGCGTGGAAGTGCATGCGAGCGGCACGCCGATTCTTACGGGCGTGGTGCAGAACCTCGACATCGCGGCGCGGCGCTTCCGCATCGGAAGCTACGCGATCGACTACGGGCAGGCGCCCGTGACGGGCGGAAATGGCGGCCTGCCCTTCGCCAACGGCGTGCTGGTGCGCGTGCGGGCGAACACGGTCGGCGCGGGCCTGCTGGTGGCGAGCGCGGTGCAGGGGTGGTATCCGCCGCCGACCGCCACGGGCACGGCTTTGCAGCTGGGCGGCGTGGTGACCGACTTCGCCGGCCTGGGCTCGCTGCATGTGCTGGGCATTCCGGTCGATGCCTCGGCGGCGAAAGTGTCCGGCGGTCCGCCCCAGTCGGTGGGCAACGGCGTCAGGGTGATCATCGGCGGCGCGCTCTCGAACGGCGTGCTGCAGGCGAACACGCTCAAGATCCGGCTCGTGCCGGGCACCGGCGGGCAGCCCTCGTTCAGCCTGACCGGGCCGATCTCGACCTTCGCCTCGATCGCCGATTTCCGCATCAAGGGACAGCCGATAGACGCCAGCAGGCCGGGGGTGATCTTCCTCAACGGCAGCGCCGCGAACCTCGGTGCGCAGGTGCGGGTGACGGTCGAGGGCAGTCGCGTCGCGGGCGGTGTGCTCATCGCCGATCGCGTCACCTTCCAGTGAGGCCACGCCCCATCGCGGGAACTCGACGATGGACCTCAACAACTCGCTCGAACTGGTGCTGTCGCACGCACGGTGCGGGTCGCTGACGATGGAAGACCTGCTGAAGGAATTCGCCGATTCGGACCTGATCGTGGCCAGCAGGACGGCGTTCATCAAGCACGGTCCGCCGTTCCGGCCGCTGCTGCTCTTCAGGGAGCAGAACGCGATGATGGCCTGCTTCACCGACAAGTGCCGCATCGGCGACTTCGCATCGGTGGCGCCGCATTCCATCGTGATGAAGGGCGTCGACGTGCTGCGGGCGCTGCCGCCGGGGATGGGGCTGGTGATCAACCCCGGGACATCGCTCAACCTGGAGCTTTTTCCCGAGGGCGCGTGCCCGGCGTACGTGTGCCTCTGAAGCTAGACGCGATCGCCGAACCGGCGCAGGCCTTCGACGTCGATCACGGTGATGCCGCCGTACTCGATGCGCAGAAGCCCCGCATCGCGAAGCCGCTTGAGCGCCGCGTTGCAGCGTTGCCGGGAGAGGCCCGACAGTGCCGCGATCTCCTCCTGCGAGGTCTGCAGGTGCTTCTGCCCGAGCGGATGCAGCCATGGATGGAAGAGCCCCGCGAGCGCCCGCGCCACCTGGCTGTCGGCGTCGAGCAGGCGATGCGCCGCGTAGTTGCCCATGAACCAGTGCAGCCGCTCGTTGATCTGCGCGAGCAGGAAGTGGTTGAAGGTCATCTGCGTGCGATGCAGCCACTCGAAGGTGTCCCGCGGCATCACCGCCACGCGGCTGTCGCGCAGCGCGATGATGTCCGCGGAGCGCGGCACCGCGCGCAGCAGCGTGCCTTCGCCGAACCAGCTGCCGACGGTGAGGCCGCCGAAGGTGACGGAGCGGCCATCGTCCGAGGTGACGGACCACTTGAGCAGCCCTTCGAGCGTGCCGTACCAGTGCAGCGGTACCTCGCCGCGCCGGCAAAGCGCCGCGCCGGCGGCGACGGGCTCCTCGCGCATCTCGTCGAGCACGCGCGCCTGCACTTCGCCGTCGAGCTGCGGGAACCAGCCAGAGAGCGCCAGCAGACGCGGAATGGTCAGGGAGAGGCTGGCCGGTGGTGTCTCAGCCGCGGGCTTGTTGCGCATGGGGGCTCCTGCGCCTCGTTATCCCTGATCCGAAATGTCATCACGATGACTGTCAGGGCGAAGGCGGCCAAAAATAATACCGTGCTGTCCCACAGGAGATAGCCGATGACCAAGCGCAAAGTGATCGTGACCATCGCCCCGACCGGCGGCATGGCGCACAAGTCCCAGAACCCCCACCTGCCGACGCAGCCCGCCGAGATCGCGGAGGACGTGATCCGCTGCTGGAAGGCCGGCGCGAGCGTGGCCGCGATCCACGCGCGGCGTCCCGACGACGGCGCGACCTGCGACGCCGCGGTCTACCGCGAGATCAACACCCGCATCCGCGACGCCGGCTGCGACATCGTCATCAACAACTCCACCGGCGGCGGCGTGCATGGCGACATGGTGAAGCCGCTGGCGGGCAACCGCTGGGAGATCGCGTGGGAGGAGCGCATCAAGGGCATGGATGCGGGCGCCGAGATGTGCACGCTCGACGCGACCACGCTGAACCTCTCGTTCGAAGGCCGCGAGATCCTGATGGACACGCCGCTCAGCAAGGGCCGCGAGCTCGCGGCGGGCATGAAGGCGCGCGGCATCAAGCCCGAGTGGGAGGTGTTCAGCCCCACGCACATCCTGCAGGACACGACGACGCTCATCAACGAAGGACTCGACGAGGCGCCCTACTTCATCAACCTCGTGATGAACGTGCACCGCAACTTCCAGAACGCGATGCCCTTCTCGCCGCGCCACCTTCAGATGATGGTCGACACGCTACCCAAGGGCGCGATCTTCTGCGTGAGCGGCATCGGCCCCTCGCAGCTCGAGGCGAACATCAGCGCGCTGTTGCTGGGCGGCCATGCGCGCGTGGGGCTGGAGGACAACCTCTACTTTCGCCATGGCGAGCTGGCGACGAACCTGCAGCTCACCGAGCGCATCGTGCGGATCATCCGCGAGATGGACATGGAGCCCGCGACGCCTGCCGAAGCGCGCGACATGATGGGCCTGCCGCGCATCGGGCTGCCCCGCCCCGAGTTCGCGCCGCGCTGAACGCTGGAGCGCAACATGAGCACTTCGACGAGCGATGTGAAGCGCGTAGCGGTCGTCGCCACGGGGGTGATCGGCGCAAGCTGGGCCGCGTACTTCCTCGCCCGCGGGCTGGACGTGGATGCGACGGACCCGTCGCCCGGCGCCGAGGAGCGGCTGCGCGCGGCGGTGGCGCAGCATTGGCCGACGCTGGAGCGCTTCGGCCTGGCCGAGGGCGCATCGCTCGATCGGCTGCGCTTCCATGCGCGGCTCGAAGACGCGGTCGCGCCGGCGGACTTCGTGCAGGAGAACGGCCCCGAGCGCATGGACATCAAGGCCGATCTGTTCCGGCGCATGGATGCGGCGGCGCGGCCGCATGTGATCCTCGCATCCAGCTCGTCGGGGCTCGCGATCAGCGGCGTGCAGGCGCAATGCAGGCACCCGGAGCGCGTGGTGCTCGGGCATCCGTTCAATCCGCCGCACCTGATCCCACTGGTGGAAGTGGTCGGCGGAGAACACACCTCGGCCGATGCGGTGGCGCGCACGATGGCCTTCTACGCGGCGATCGGCAAGCGGCCGATCCACGTGAGGCGCGAAGTGAAGGGGCATATCGCGAACCGGCTGCAGGCCGCCCTGTGGCGCGAGGCCTTCCATCTGGTGGACCAGGGCGTGGCCTCGGTGGCGGACATCGACACCGCGATCGCGCACGGTCCGGGCCTGCGCTGGGCAGTGATGGGGCCGTTCATGAACCTGCACCTCTCGGGCGGCGCGGGCGGAATCGCGCATGTGCTAGACCATCTGGGCGGCCCGATCGAGGACTGGTGGCACGACCTCGGCGCGCCGTCGATGACGCCCGAGCTCAAGAAGAGCGTCGCAGCAGGCGTCGCCGACGAACTCGGTACGCGGCGCACGGCCGACCTCGAGGCCACGCGAGACATCCTGCTGATGGACCTGATCCGCGCCAAGGCATCCGCCGGCACACTCCAATAACGAAAAGGCGGCAACGACCGCCGAGGAGACAAGACATGAGCACCCCGGCCTTCTTCGAAGACGAGAACCAGATCGCGCCGCCGCGCACCGTGCGCATCGACCTGGACGACGGCTCGTTCATCCTGCGCTCGCCCGTGGCGCTGAAGCCGTACGCGCGCTGCATCGGCGACTGGCTGGAGCGCTGGGCGCGCGAGACGCCCGACGCGCTCGCGCTGGCCGAGCGCGACGAGAGCGGCGAAGGCTGGCGCAAGCTGAGCTACGGCGAGCTGCGCCGCGCCGTGGGCGCCGTCGCGCAAGGGCTGCTTGACCTGGGCGTGCCGAAGGACCGGCCGGTGGTGATCCTCTCGGACAACGCGATCGACCACGCGGTGCTGATGCTCGCCGCGATGCACATCGGGCGCACCGCGTGCTCGCTGTCGAGCGCCTACTCGCGCATGGCCAAGGACCCTTCGCGGCTGCACGGCATGCTGCGCGCGCTGGGGCCTGCGGTGATCTACGCGTCCGATGCGAAGGTGTACGGCCCGTCGCTCGCGGGCTGCGGCATCGAGGCGACCACGGTCTTCAGCCGCAACGCCGATGCGCACCCGGGCGCCATGCCGTTCGAGCGGCTCCTGCACACGGCGGAGACGCCGGCGGTGATTCAGGCCTTCGAAGCCATCCTGCCGGACGACCACGCCAAATACCTGCTGACCTCCGGCTCCACCGGCAAGCCGAAGGTGGTGATCAACACGCACCGCATGCTCTGCGCGAACCAGCAGATGATGGCGCAGACCTGGCGCTTCCTCGACCAGGAGAAGCCGGTGCTGGTCGACTGGCTGCCATGGAGCCACACCTTCGGCGCCAACCACAACTTCAACATGGTGCTCAGCCACGGCGGCGCGCTCTACATCGACGAAGGCCGGCCGGCGCCGGGTCTGATCGAGAAGACGGTGCGCAACCTGCGCGAAGTGCGGCCGACGCTGCTGTTCAACGTGCCGCGCGGCTACGACATGCTGCTGCCCTTCCTCGAAGCCGATGAAGCGCTGGCGTCGGAAGTGCTCTCGCGACTGCGGCTGGTCTTCTACGCGGCCGCCGCGCTGGCACCTTCCACGTGGGAGCGGCTCGAGGCGGTGGCCCGTCGCGCGCGGCCGACGCGGCCGCTGTGGCTCACGACTTCCTGGGGCGCGACGGAGACGTCGCCCGCGATCACCACCGCACACTGGCGGCTCGACGGCGCGGGCTGCATCGGCGCACCGCTGCCGGGGATCGAGCTCAAGCTGGTGCCCAACGGCGGCAAGCTGGAGATGCGGGTGAAGGGCGTGTCGGTGTTCCCCGGCTACCGCCACGGGCCGCGCGAGACCTCCGAGGCCTTCGACGAAGAAGGCTACTACCGCATCGGCGACGCGGGCTACCTGGTCCACGCGGAGCAGCCCGAGCGCGGCGTGATGTTCAACGGTCGCGTGGCCGAGGATTTCAAGCTGTCCAGCGGCACCTGGGTCTCGGTGGGCACCCTGCGCGTGGAACTGGTGTCGCGCCTCGCGCCGCTGGCACAGGACATCGTGATCACCGGGCACGACCGCGCGGAGATCGGCATGCTGGTGTTCCCGAGCCCCCAGGCGGCATCCCGGCCGCGGGACGAACTGCACGCGGCGCTGCAACGCGTGATGCGCGATCTGCGCGATGCGGGCGCGGGCTCTTCGCAGTGCCCCGTGCGCGCGATCGTGCTGAACGCACCGCCCGACATCGACGCGGGCGAGATCACCGACAAGGGCTACATCAACCAACGCGCCGTGCTGGCGCGGCGCGCCGAGCAGGTCGCGAAGCTGCATGCCGACGCGGTCGATGCCGAGGTGGTGCGCGTGGACTGAGGCGCGGGGCGTCGGCCGGCGACCGCTGGCTAGAATCGTCCGCTTCTTCGGCCAGCAAAGGAATGGGATTTGAGACGGCGGCTCGTGTTGCTCAGCATCGTGGCTTGCAATGTGCAGGCACAGCCGCAGGCGCAATCCCAGGGGCAGATCCAGACCCAGCCCCCGGCACCCACGCAGTGGTTCACCGTGACGGGCAATCCGGCGGATGCATCGATGGACACGGTCCAGGTCGATCCGATCGCCACCCGGGTCGAAGGCCAGTTCAAGACCATGAACGTGCGGGTCAGCCGCGCGAGGCAGCGGTTCAACTGGGAAAACGTTCCCTATCGCTCCTACGAATCGACGGTGGTCTTCGACTGCCGCGCGCGCAAGGCGGGCTACACCTTCGCGACGTTCTATCCTGAGCCGCTCTGGCAGGGCGCGCCGAGCCAATCGACCGACTACTCGCGCAATCCGCAGCCGATGCTCTTTCGGGACGTCGAGCCCAATCCGACGCAGCGCATCATCCGCGCGGCCTGCCAGTCGGGCGGCTAGCCGCCCGCCTTGCGCGCTCTATTTCGAGCGCGCGGACGCTCCGCCGGGCGGGAAGCCGGCAAAGAGCTTGTCGAGCGCCGCCTGCACGCTCGCATTCACGCGCGACGGATCGTCCGGCAGTACGCCGCTCGCGCTGCCGCGCCAGATCGCGCGCCTGGTGCCCGCGTCGAACATGTCGACCAGCAACGTGCCCTTCTCGTAGTCGTCGGTGGACATCGTCACGTAGCCGGGCCAGTTGCTGCCGATGCCGAGCCAGTTGAGGTCGTGGCCGATGCCGCTGTAGAAGTTGTTGAAGGTCTGGCCCTTCACGCGCGTGACGTGGGCGGAGACCCGGATCTCGCCGTTCTCGGGCACCCGCTTCCAGCCACGGGCCGAAAGGCGCGAGTCGATGCCCGAGACGATGACCTGCGGCAGCAATGCGCCCCCGTCGTCGCCCGAGATCCAGCTGTAGGTGCGGTCGTTGCCGAAGCGCGCATTCGGATCGAAGTCGGTCTTGACGGTCGCGGTGCTGGCGCAGGCGGCCAGCACGAGGGCAAGCGCCACGGCAAGGAATCTTCCGATCATGTTCGCTCCTGTTGCCGGCGCATGTTACCGGCGCGGATTGCGAAAAGTTGCGGCACTCGCGCGCCGGGACGCTTCAAAAACCGGCTGGACGCGCCGAAAAGCACCACAC
Source organism: Variovorax ureilyticus (assembly GCF_037889935.1). Taxonomy (NCBI): domain Bacteria; kingdom Pseudomonadati; phylum Pseudomonadota; class Betaproteobacteria; order Burkholderiales; family Comamonadaceae; genus Variovorax; species Variovorax ureilyticus. The sequence continues at coordinate 342,821 of NZ_JBBKZU010000005.1, read as the reverse complement.
GTTCAACCACTTACAGCGAGAAGCACATGTCCAGACTCATCGTCCTGACGCGGCACGGCAGCGTGCGACAAGTCAATCTCAAGGGGCCGATCACGACGATCGGCCGCGACCCCACCTGCGGGGTGCACATCGACAGTCTCGGCGTGAGCCGGCATCACGCGGCGATCCGCTGGATCGGCGACCGCTACGTCGTGCTCGACATGGCGAGCCGCAACGGCACTTTCGTGAACCAGTCGCGCATCCGCGAAAGCACGCTGCGCAACGGCGATGCGATCGGCGTGGGCGACTGCCAGATCCGCTTTCTCCAGACGGTCAGCCAGATGGCGGACGAGGATCCGCTGAAGCTGGTCACGGTGCCCGGCGACCCGGTCGAGGTCGAGGTCGCGCGCCAGCGCAGCGACTGGGCGAGCTTCTTCCGCCAAGGCCGCGCGGCCCGGCAGGCCGAAGGCCGGCGCTACGCCAGCGTGCAATGGCGCGCCTGAACGGCCGGGCGGCCGGCTGCGCCAAAAAGAAGGCCCGCACGCGGCGGGCCGAATGATCCTTGGCAAGAAGATCCCTGGAGAACCAGCCCTGATATCGGCTGCCCGTCCAAAACCTTGAGGAGCGCGAGGGAAACCCTACCTTGAGAGTGTGTGCTCACAGAAGAAACAGGCCTTTGCTGTAGCCTCGGTGGCACATCTGGCGAATCAATTAAACGCATACGTATCATATGCAGATCCCCTTTCCCTCAACTCGCTCTCTCATGATGAAGACAAGACTGTTTGCGCTGGCCGCCGTTGCTGCTCTCGGTTCCGGCAGCGCCCTGGCGCAAAAGGCTGGCGACTGGCAGGTGGGCGCCGGCTGGCTGCACTTTTCGCCGCAGGATTCGAGCAAGCCCCTGACCTTCACCTCGCCGGTCGCGGCCGTGGTGCCGGGCTCCGGCGCGGATGCCGGCAACTCGGACACGCTGGGGCTCAGCGCCACCTATTTCTTCGACAGCCACTGGGCCGTCGAAGGCGTGATCGGCGTGCCGCCGAAGTTCAAGCTCTACGGTACCGGCACCCTTGCGCCGATCGGCGAACTCGGCGAGGCGCGCCAGTGGAGCCCCACGATCCTCGCCAAGTACTACTTCAACGACGGCGAAGCCAGGCTGCGCCCCTACGTCGGCCTCGGCGCGACCTACGTCTGGTACAGCGACGTGCAGCTCACCCCGAGCCTGCAGGGCGCGCTCGCGAACCGCCTCGGCATCCCGGTCGCCGCCTCGTCGACGACGGCCAAGCTCGACAGCTCCTTCGCGCCGGTGTTCAACGTGGGCGCGGCCTACCAGTTCGACCCGCACTGGGGCATGTCCTTCTCGGTGTCGTACATCCGCCTGAGCACCACGGCCAAGCTGACCACGACCGCCGTGGGCGTGCCGGTGGCGAAGAGCGAATCGAGCCTCAAGCTCAATCCGATCGTCCCGTACCTGGCGGTGACCTACAAGTTCTAAGCCCCAAACTCCCCGAGCCCCGCTCGCCGGGCCGGAGGGCGCGCAACGCGCTCTCCGCTTCTCTCCCCTTCGCTTCCCTCAAGTTCGGCGGATTCCGGCCGATATGCGAATGCGCAGCGTGCGCACTCTTCTTCGCATCTTCCGGAATCACCACCATGTCCTTGAGCAACATCTCGATCGGCCGGCGTCTCGCCCTCGTGCTTGGCGCCATCCTTGCCCTCTTCCTCGCCAGCAGCGTCTTCGCGGTGCTGAAGCTGCAGCGACTGGGCGAAGAGATCGACCGCATGGTCAACGACAACGTGAAGACCGAACGCGCCGGCGCCGACTGGCTTCGCCACACGACCTCGGGCGTGCAGCGCGCTGCCGCGATCGCGAAGAGCAGCGACCCGAGCCTGATCGCCTACTTCGCGCCGGCGACCGCGGCCTCCATCAAGGAAACGAACGAGCTGCAGAAGTTCATCGAGGGCCAGATGGTCAAGCCGGACGAGCGCGCGCTCTTCGAGAAGGTCGGCGAGTTGCGCAAGGACTATCTCGCCGCACGCGAGGAAGTGAGCAAGCTCAAGCTCGCAGGCGACCTCGAAGGCGCGAACCGGGTGTTCACCGCGCGCTTCGAACCGACATCGGTCAGCTACATCGCCGGCGTGCAGAAGATGGTGGGCCTGCAGCGCGCCGCGCTCGACGCCGCCGCCGAGCGCGGACAGGCCTTGCGCGCGCAGACGAGCTCGCTGTTGATGATCTGCACCGCGCTTTCACTGGCGCTGGGCAGCGCGTTGGCGTGGTTCCTTGCGCGCAGCATCACGCAGCCGCTGCGCCGCGCCGAATCGATGGCGCAGGCGATCGCCGACATGGACCTGACCGGCGCGCCGCAAGCGCGCTACGCCGGCGACGAAACCGGCCGCCTGCTGCACGCGCTCGACCGGATGCGCACCGCGCTGCAGTCTTCGCTGCACCAGGTGCAGGGCGTGGTCGTGAATGTGTCGACGGCCAGTTCGCAGATCGCATCGGGCAATCAGGATCTTTCCTCGCGCACCGAGGAGCAGGCCGGCTCGCTCGAAGAGACGGCCGCCTCGATGGAGGAACTCACCAGCACCGTCAAGCAGAACGCGGACAACGCGCGCCAGGCCAACCAGCTCGCGGTGTCGGCCTCCGAAGTCGCCGTGCGCGGCGGCAGCGTGGTGAATCAGGTCGTGGACACGATGGGCTCGATCAACGCGTCCTCGCGCAAGATCGTGGACATCATCGGCGTGATCGACGGCATTGCCTTCCAGACCAACATCCTGGCGCTGAACGCAGCCGTCGAAGCGGCACGTGCCGGCGAACAGGGCCGCGGCTTTGCAGTCGTGGCATCCGAAGTGCGCAACCTCGCACAGCGCTCGGCAGCCGCAGCGAAAGAGATCAAGACCCTCATCGGCGATTCCGTCGAGAAGGTCGAGGAAGGCAGCAAGCAGGTCACCGAAGCCGGCCGCACGATGGACGAGATCGTCGAAAGAGTGAAGCGCGTGACGGACATCATGGGCGAGATCACCGCGGCCAGCCAGGAGCAGACCTCGGGCATCGAGCAGATCAACCAGGCGATCACGCAGATGGACCAGGTCACGCAGCAGAACGCCGCACTGGTCGAAGAGGCGGCTGCCGCAGCCGCATCGTTGCAGGAACAGGCGGCCAGCCTCTCGGAAGTGGTGAGCGTCTTCAAGCTGGACGGCCAGGGCCAGCGCCCGGTCGCTGCCCCTCAGCGCGCCGCGGCGGCAAAGGCTGCCCCGGCCGCAAGGAAGCCCGCCGCGGCAGCGCAGAAGCCCGCACCCGCACCCGCGGCGGTGGCTGCCGGCGGCGACTGGGAGTCGTTCTGAGGGCTACAGCTCCGGACCGCTCGCCGCGTCCGCATGCTCCTCGTTGAAGCGCTTTTCCGCGGCGGCCAGATGGGTGGTCAGGACGTGCGAGATCATGTTGATGCCGAGGCCCGCGAACAGCGCGGGCAACAGGTAGAGCGCCACCCGCACTTCCGAAACGAAGAACACGTCGTCCGCCAGTGACGGCGTCGCGTTCGCGAGGGTGGCCAGCCGTTGGAGGAAGAAGACGTCGATCCCGGCGATGGCGACCAGCGTGAACCCGAGCACCAGCACCGTGAAGCGCGAGATCGCGCGCTTGGCGATCAGCACGCCGTAGATGGAGAACGGCAGCACGACCGACACGGCCACCATGATCCAGAAGCGCACCTCCGTGAAGACCGAATAGCTGACGTGCATGGCGTGACACCTCGGGTGGCTGGAGCAAAAGGAAAAAGGAAAGCGCGGAGCTTGGCACGCGCGCCGCCCCGGCATTGTCTAGCGCAGGTAAAGAATCCGGCCGCGAGGCGACAGCCGTCACAGTCGCTCAACGCTTCGCCGGGGCCTTGCCGGGGGTGGGCGGCTTGCGGGACGGCTTTGCGTCGTCCGGGCCCAGCAGCTTGTCCATCGCCTGCCCCACGCGCGCGCCGATCGCGGTGCCCACGCCGGGCAGCACCGCCGTGCCGACGGCAGCGCCCGCCAGCGCCGCGCCGGTCAGCGACAACACCGGCGCATCGAGCGTGCCGCCGAGCTTGAGGGGCACGCCCACGACACCATCCACGATGTCGACCGCCGCCTCGCCGTCGAGCTTGCGGTTCAGCACGGTGGCGGCGCCGCTCGCGGTGAGCACGCCGGACCTCGCCTTGAGTTGGCTGTAGCGCAAGATCACGCCGTTGTCCGTCGATTGGGTGTCGAGCGTGCCCGTCAGCGTGTCGAGCCGGGTCTGCCCCCCGCGCGCCGAAGCGGGCGCGGTCACCGCCTTGGCGAGATCGAAGCCGGTGAGCATCGCCGGCGCGATGGTGAAGCGGGTCCGGGTATGCAGATGCCGGATCAGGTCGCCGACATTGGCGGCCTCGGCATTCACTTCTGTGGGGCCGTTCATCTTGCCTTCGACCGCGCTGTGGCGGCCGAAAGCGCGCAGGAACTGCGTCAGCTCCACGCTCTTCGCCGCCAGAGTCGCCGTGAGCCGCATCCGGCCATCGTTGTCGGCTTCGAGCCGCGTGGTGCCGTTCCACGTGCCGCCGCCGACCTCGATCAAGGTTCGCCAGCGGTCGTCTTCGCCCTCGCGTTCGACGCGCAGACTTGCCGGCGGCGAGACGCCCGGGCGGCGGATCTCGCCTTCGCGCGGGCGCCAATGGCGGTCGAAGCGCAGATCGACGTCGTAGGCGAGCGCGATGTCCCGCCAATCGATCCAGGAGATGTCGCGCAGGCGCAGCGTTTCGACGGGCACCTCGGTGAGCGCCCAGCCGCCGGCGAGGGCCACCGCTGTATCGCCCCCCTCCCATCGCCCACGGAACGCGCGGACGGAAGCACTCGGCAGCACGGCGCCGCTCACCGCGACCTCCTCGATGGCCACCTTGCGCCGCCAGAGCGACGCCAGCCGCGGCCGCACCACGATGTGCCGCACCGTGATCGGCCTCGCCTGCGCGGTCGCGACTTCCATCAACTCGATGACCGGCGACGGCCGCAGCGCCCAGTGCGCCGCGCCGATACGCAGGCCGATGCCCGACGCCTGCTCGAAGCGCGCAGCGATTTCCGAGGCCAGCTGCTCGTCGCTCGGCAGCCGCGCGCGCACCCAGAGGCCCAGCCCGGCCGACAGCACGACCAGCAGGGCGACGGAAACGGCCATCCAACGTCGCGTCCGGCTCATGGCGCCAGCTTGCCCGGGCGGGGGCGCCTGTGCTGTCAGCGATGAGCGCATCGTCTTCGGCGCCAATCGCTATAGTCTGCGCAGCCCGAATCTGGAGAAAGATCCCCATGCGCATCTGGAAGAAAGACATCTCGGTGGAAGAGTTGACCCGGAGCCACATCGATACCACGGTCGCCAACCTCGGGATCGAGTTTCTGGAGATCGGGGACGACTTCATTCGCGCCCGCGTTCCGGTCGACAAACGCACGGTGCAGCCCTACGGCATCCTGCACGGCGGCGTCTCCGTCGTGCTGGCGGAGACACTGGGCTCGTGCGGCGCGCACTACTCGGCGCCCGAAGGCCACCGCGCAGTGGGGCTGGACATCAACGCCAATCACCTCAAATCAGCGAGCTCGGGCTGGGTCACCGGCACGGCGCGGCCGGTGCACCGGGGCCGCACCACGCAGGTCTGGCAAATCGACCTCACCAACGACGCGGGCGAGCTCACCTGCGTCTCGCGCATCACGATGGCGGTACTGGCCCCGCGCGGCGACTGACCGTCGCGGCGGGCCCGAAGCGCCCACCGCCCCGCTTCCCGGCAAAAGAAGAAACAACCAACGAGGAGAAAAACCATGAGCGAGTCCTACTTTCCGCGCTGGCAAAAGGTGTCGGCCAGCGCGGGTGCCGTCGTCACGCCCGAACAGCGCCTGCCCTGGCCGCAGACTGCCGCGATGGGCGTGCAGCACGTGATCGCGATGTTCGGCGCCACAGTGCTGGCGCCGATCCTGATGGGGTTCAACCCCAATGTGGCGATCCTCATGAGCGGCATCGGCACGCTGCTGTTCTTCTTCATCACCGGCGGGCGGGTGCCGAGCTACCTGGGGTCGAGCTTCGCCTTCATCGGCGTGGTGATCGCAGCCACCGGCTATTCGGGCTCGGGGCCGAACACGAATCTCGGCGTGGCGCTGGGCGGCATCATCGTGTGCGGCCTGGTCTACGTGCTGATCGGCATCCTGGTCGCGCTCACCAATGAGCGGCGCACGAAGCGAGCGCCGGTGAAGGGCCTCGAAGGCATGGAGGTCGAGGAAGTCGAGAACGACGTGGCGGTGCACTGGATCGAGCGGCTGATGCCGCCGGTGGTGACCGGCGCGGTGGTCGCGGTGATAGGGCTGAACCTCGCAAGCGTGCCGATCAAGAACATGGCGCCGACCGGCTTCGACACCTGGATGCAGCTCGTCACCTTCCTGAGCGTGGGCCTGATCGCGGTCTACACGCGCGGGATGATCCAGCGGCTCCTGATCCTCATGGGGCTGATCGTGGCGAGCGTCGTGTACGCGCTGCTGACCAACGGCCTCGGGCTGGGCAAGCCGATCGACCTCGCCCCGCTCGCGGCGGCGCCGTGGTTCGGCATGCCAACCTTCTCGTCGCCGGTGTTCGACGTCAACGCGATGCTGCTGATCGCGCCGGTGGCGGTCATCCTGGTGGCGGAGAACCTCGGCCACCTCAAGGCCGTCGGCGCGATGACGGGGCGCGACCTCAATCCGTACCTGGGCCGCGCCTTCATCGGCGACGGCATCGCGACGATGGTGAGCGGCGCGGTCGGCGGCACCGGCGTCACCACCTACGCCGAGAACATCGGCGTGATGGCCGCCACCAAGATCTATTCGACGGCGATGTTCGTCGTCGCCGCGCTGATCGCGCTGGTGCTGGGCTTCAGCCCGAAATTCGGTGCGCTGGTGCAGGCGATCCCGCTCGCGGTGATGGGCGGCGTGAGCATCGTGGTGTTCGGCCTGATCGCGGTGTCCGGCGCCAAGATCTGGGTCGACAACCGGGTCGATTTCTCGATGAACAAGAACCTCATCACGGCGGCGATCACGCTGATCCTCGGCACCGGCGACTTCACGCTCAAGTTCGGCCAGTTCGCGCTCGGAGGCATCGGCACCGCGACCTTCGGAGCGATCCTGCTCTACGCGCTGCTCAACCGTGCCCAGGATTGAAATGAAACCTGGTGCAAGAGGTGTTGTGTCAGGTGATAGCGACGCGCCGGTTTCATGGCGCGGAAGCCACTCCCGTTAGACTCCAACGCTTTTCGCACCTACGTTTTACATGGCCGACGCATCCGCCGCGCGCACCAAGACGCTATTCGAGTTCAAGAGCGCGACGATGCCGCTGATCGCGGTCATTCTCCGCACCGTCGATCTCGACGTGCTCTCCGAGGCGCTCGACGCCCAACTCGCCGATTCCCCGGACTTCTTCGAACAGGAGCCCGTGGTCATCGATCTCTCGCAACTGCAGGACGACGACGCGGAAGCCGACATCGACTTCCCCCGGCTGCGCAGCATGCTCGCGCGCCACCAGACGCAACCCGTGGCGGTGCGTGGGGGCACCGACGCGCAGAACGCCGCGGCGCGTGCCGCCGGCCTGTCGGTCACCGCGATGCCCGCCGCGTCGGCGCCCAAGCCGCAAGCGCCGCCCGCCGAACCGCCGAGCGAAGCCCCGCAGATCGTGCGCGAAGTGCCGGTGCCGGCCAACGGCACGCTGGTCATCGACCGGCCGCTGCGCTCGGGCCAGCAGGTGTATGCGCGCGGCGGCGACGTGATCGTCACGGCCGTCGTGAGCTTCGGCGCCGAGGTGATCGCCGACGGCAACGTCCATGTGTACGCACCGCTGCGCGGCAAGGCGATCGCCGGCGCGCGCGGCGACACCGGGGCGCGCATCTTCACGACCTGCCTGGAAGCGCAGCTCGTCGCCATCGCGGGCATCTATCGCACTTCCGAGGTCGCGCTGCCGGACGAGGTGGCGGGCAAGGCGGCGCAGATCTCGCTGCAGGACGGCAAGAAGATCCTGATCGAGGCGATCGAATGAGATTCCGGCCTCAACAACCGAACAACTGAAACGAACGAAAGAGGAATGTGGCAATGGCCAAAATTGTGGTGGTGACATCGGGCAAGGGCGGCGTCGGCAAGACGACCACGAGCGCGAGCTTCGCGTCCGGTCTCGCCCTGGCAGGCAAGAAGACGGCGGTGATCGATTTCGACGTCGGCCTGCGCAACCTCGACCTCATCATGGGCTGCGAGCGCCGCGTGGTGTTCGACCTCATCAACGTGATCCAGGGCGAGGCGAACCTGAGCCAGGCGCTCATCAAGGACAAGCACTGCGAGAACCTCTATGTACTGGCCGCCTCGCAGACGCGCGACAAGGACGCACTGACGCAGGACGGCGTCGAGAAGATCCTCAAGGAACTGGCCGACCAGGGCTTCGACTACATCGTGTGCGACTCGCCCGCCGGCATCGAGGTCGGTGCGCTGATGGCGATGCACTTCGCGGACGAAGCGCTCATCGTCACCAACCCCGAGGTGTCCTCGGTGCGGGACTCGGACCGCATCCTGGGGATGCTCAGCTCCAAGACCAAGCGCGCCAAGGAAGGCGGCGAGCCGATCAAGGAGCACCTGCTGATCACCCGCTACAACCCCAACCGGGTGGCAGGCGGACAGATGCTGTCGCTGGAAGACATCCAGGACATCCTGCGCATCAAGCTCATCGGCGTGATTCCCGAGTCCGAGAGCGTGCTGCAGGCTTCCAACCAGGGCGTGCCGGCGATCCACGACAAGGACACCGACGTGGCGCAGGCCTACAGCGACGTGGTGGCGCGCTTCCTCGGCGAGGACCGGCCGATGCGCTTCGTCGACGCCGAGAAACCCGGCTTCTTCAAACGAATCTTCGGCGCGAGGTAGTTCGATGTCCCTTCTCTCCTTTCTGCTGGGCGAAAAGAAGAAGACGGCCAGTGTCGCCAAGGAACGGCTGCAGATCATCCTCGCCCACGAGCGCAGCAGCCTCGGCAACAAGCGGCCCGACTATCTGCCGGAGCTTCAGCGCGAGCTGATCGCGGTGATCTCCAAGTACGTGTCGATCAAGGCCGAGGACATCAAGGTCCACCTCGAGAAGCAGGACGACCTCGAAGTGCTCGAGGTCAAGATCGAACTGCCCGACGGCACCGCGGTCGCGGCGCGCTGACGCCCCGGCAGCGCGCCGGGGCCGCGCGATCATTGCGCGCGGTCAACGAACGGCCGGCCCTTCGTCGATAGCCTGGGGGCTTCCCAACAAGGAGGCCCCGATGACGGATCCGCTTCGCTTCGACTCGCTCTGTCTCGACCTGCCGTTCATGGACGAGGCGCACGAACAGCTCATGCGCCTGCTGGCGATCGTCGAGGAAGCCGACGACGCGCACCTGCCGGCCGCATGGCGCGACCTGGTCGAGTGCATCGCCCAGGGCTTTGCCCGCGAGGACCGGTGGATGAACGACACCGGATATGCCTCCCGCAGGGACCACCAGGTCCAGCACCGCGTGGTGCTCGAAGTGCTGCGCGACGGCATCACGCAGGTCGCCGAAGGCCGCCTGCTTCACGTGCGGCAGATGGCCTGGCAGTTGCGGGACTGGTATCGCAAGCACGTCCAGACCATGGACGCCGCCCTTGCACTGCATCTGCGCGGCAGGCGTTTCGATCCGGCGAATGGCGGGTCGGGCCCGAGCCGCAGCAGTGTCGCTTCGGCCCGCGCCGGCATCGTTCTTCGGAACTAGGCGGCGCTGAGGTTCCATCGTTCTTCTGCTGCGATGGACCTGTGCTCCGGACGGATGTTCAGGCCTGCGCCCCTCGGGAACAGTGGAGTGGTCACACACGAGAGCACTCCCCCATGCCCCCTTCCCCCATCGCACCCAAGGCCTGGTCGGTCCTGATCGTCAGCACGCTGGCCTTCACGACCTGCTTCATGGTCTGGATGATGTTCGGCGTCATCGGCATCCCGATCAGGAAGGCCCTCGGCCTCAACGCCACCGAGTTCGGCCTGCTGACCGCGATGCCGGTGCTCTCCGGCTCGCTGGTCCGCGTGCCGCTCGGCATCTGGACCGACAAGTACGGCGGCCGGATCGTGATGGCCGTGCTGCTCGCGATCACGGTGCCGGCGATCTGGCTGCTGGCCTATGCCACGGCCTTCTGGCACTTCCTCGTGATCGGGCTCGTGCTGGGCCTCGCGGGCGGTTCGTTCTCGGTCGGCACGCCCTACGTCGCGCGCTGGTTCCCCAGGGAACGGCAAGGCATGGCGATGGGCGTGTTCGGCGCCGGCAATTCGGGCGCGGCGGTCAACAAGTTCGTCGCGCCCGCGCTGATGGTGGCCTTCGGTTGGACCATCGTGCCCGAGGTCTATGCGGCCATCATGCTCGGCACGCTGATCGTGTTCTGGCTCGGCAGCGCGAGCGATCCGCGGCACCTCGTGCCCTCGAACACGAAGTTCGCAGACCAGTTGCGCGCGCTCAAGGATCCGCGCGTGCTCAAGTACTGCCAGTACTACAGCATCGTGTTCGGCGGCTACGTGGCGCTGAGCCTCTGGATGGTGCAGTACTACGTCGGCGAATACGGCCTGGACATCCGCATCGCGGCGCTGCTGGCGGCCTGCTTCTCGCTGCCGGGCGGCGTGCTGCGCGCCATCGGCGGCCTGCTGTCGGACCGGCACGGCGCGCACAAGGTCACCTGGTGGGTGATGTGGCTGAGCTGGGTCTGCCTGTTCCTGCTGAGCTACCCGCAGACCGACTTCACCGTGCTCACGGTCGATGGCCCGAAGAGTTTCCACATCGGGCTCAACGTCTACGGCTTCACCGCACTTCTGTTTCTGCTCGGCATCGCCTTCGCGTTCGGCAAGGCCAGCGTCTTCAAGTACATCAGCGACGACTACCCGCACAACATCGGCGCGATCAGCGGCATCGTCGGGCTCGCGGGCGGGCTGGGCGGCTTCGTGCTGCCGATCCTGTTCGGCGCGCTGATGGACCTCACCGGCGTGCGTTCCAGCGCCTTCATGCTGATGTACGGCGTGGTCTGGGTGTCGCTGGTCTGGATGTACTGGACCGAAGTGCGCAAGACCGATCTGCTGGGCTCCACGCCCCTGACTCCCAAGGAGGTATCCGTATGACCACGCAAACCATGGGCGCGCGGCGCGGCCGCCTGCTCGAAATCTGGAAGCCGGAAGACAAGGCGTTCTGGGAACGCGAGGGCGAAGCCGTCGCCAAGCTCAACCTCTGGATCTCGGTGCCGGCGCTGTTCCTGGCCTTCGCGATCTGGCAGGTGTGGAGCGTGGTGGCGGTGAGCCTGCCCTCGCTCGGCTTCAACTACTCGACCAACCAGCTCTTCTGGCTGGCCGCCGCGCCGGCGCTGAGCGGCGCGACCTTGCGCATCTTCTATTCGTTCATGGTGCCGCTCGTCGGTGGACGTCGCTGGACGGCGATCTCCACCGCATCGCTGCTGATCCCGGCGATCGGCATCGGCTTCGCGGTGCAGGACCCGACGACCGCCTACCCGACGATGCTGATCCTTGCACTGCTGTGCGGCTTCGGCGGCGGCAACTTCAGCTCCAGCATGGCGAACATCAGCTTCTTCTTTCCGAAGGAGCGCAAGGGTTCGGCGCTCGGCATCAATGCGGGGCTCGGCAACCTCGGCGTGTCGGTGGTGCAGTTCCTGAGTCCTCTGGTGGTCACCGCCGGCATCTTCGGCATCTTCGGCGGCGAAGCGCAGACCATCGTCCGGAACAACCAGACGGTGCAGGTCTGGACGCAGAACGCGGCCTTCATCTGGGTGCCGTGGATCGCGCTGGCCTCGCTCGCCGCCTGGTTCGGCATGAACGACCTCGCGGACGCGAAGGCCTCGTTCGCCGAGCAGGCCGTGATCTTCCGCCGCAAGCACAACTGGCTGATGTGCATCCTGTACCTCGGCACCTTCGGTTCCTTCCTCGGCTATGCGGCGGGCTTTCCGCTGCTCATCAAGAGCCAGTTTCCCGGCGTGAATCCGCTCGCCTATGCATGGCTCGGCCCGCTGACCGGCGCGGCGGTGCGGCCCTTCGGCGGCTGGCTCGCCGACAAGCTCGGCGGCGCGAAGGTCACGTTCTGGAACTTCATCGTGATGACGATGGCGGTCGGTGGCGTGCTGGTCTTCCTGCCGCACGGGCCGCTGGGCGGCAGCTTCGCGGGCTTCTTCGTGAGCTTCCTGGTGCTGTTCCTCACGACCGGCCTCGGCAACGGATCGACCTTCCGCATGATCCCGGTGATCTTCCAGACGCAGAAGATGCGCGAGGTGAACGCCGGCGACCGCGAGGCCGTGGCCCGCGCCACCAAGGAAGCCAACACCGAGGCCGCCGCCACGCTGGGCTTCACCGCGGCCTTCGCGGCCTACGGCGGCTTCTTCATCCCGAAGAGCTACGGCAGCGCCATCGCGCTGACCGGATCGCCCGACGCGGCGCTCTACGTCTTCATCGTCTTCTACCTGCTGTGCATCGGCGTGACCTGGTGGCACTACGCGCGCCGCAACGCACCCATGCCCTGCTGATCTCGAAAGCACAACCATGAGCCATTTCCTCGATCGCCTCACGCACTTCAGCCTCCCCAAGGAACGCTTCGCCGACGGCCACGGCGTGACCACCGGCGAAGACCGCACCTGGGAGGACGCCTACCGCAACCGCTGGGCGCACGACAAGATCGTGCGCAGCACGCACGGCGTGAACTGCACGGGCTCCTGCTCGTGGAAGATCTACGTCAAGGGCGGCATCGTCACCTGGGAAACCCAGCAGACCGACTACCCGCGCACCCGCTGGGACATGCCCAACCACGAGCCGCGCGGCTGCGCACGTGGCGCCTCGTACTCGTGGTACCTCTACAGCGCCAACCGCGTGAAGTACCCGATGGTGCGCGGCCGGCTGCTCGAACGCTGGCGCGCCGCGCTCGCGGTGAGCAAGGACCCGGTCTCGGCCTGGGCCTCGATCGCCGGGAACCCCGAAGCGCGCCGCGACTACCAGCAGCTGCGCGGCATGGGCGGCTTCGTGCGCAGCACCTGGGATGAAGTGAACCAGTTGATCGCCGCCGCGAACGTCCACACGATCAAGCAGTACGGGCCCGACCGCATCATCGGCTTCTCGCCGATCCCCGCGATGAGCATGGTGAGCTACGCGGCCGGCAGTCGCTACCTGAGCCTGATCGGCGGCGTCTGCATGAGCTTCTACGACTGGTACTGCGACCTGCCGCCCGCGAGCCCGCAGATCTGGGGCGAGCAGACCGACGTGCCCGAATCGGCCGACTGGTACAACTCGACCTACATCATCGCCTGGGGCAGCAACGTGCCGCAGACGCGCACGCCCGATGCGCATTTCTTCACCGAGGTGCGCTACAAGGGCGCGAAGACCGTCGCGGTCACGCCCGACTACAGCGAGGTCGCCAAGCTCGCCGACCTGTGGCTGCACCCCAAGCAGGGCACCGACGCGGCGCTCGCGATGGCGATGGGCCATGTCGCGCTGAGCGAGTTCTACTTCAAGCAGCGCAGCGCCTATTTCGACGACTACGCGCGCCGCTACACCGACCTGCCGATGCTGGTGATGCTCAAGGCGCAGCGCCACGCCGACGGCCGCACCACGCTCGTGCCCGACCGCTACCTGCGCGCGAGCGACTTCAACGGCAAGCTGGGCCAGGCCAACAACCCCGACTGGAAGACCGTCGCCTTCGACACCGACGGACGCGCGGTGTTGCCCAACGGCTCGATCGGCTTCCGCTGGGGCCCCGAAGGGCGGGAGGATGCCGGCAAGTGGAACCTGGAGGAGAAGGAAGCGCGCCACGACGCCGACGTGCGCCTGAAGCTCTCGGTGCTCGAGGACGGCAAGCAGGCGCACGAAGTGCGCGATGTGAGCTTCCCGTACTTCGGCGGCGTTCAGACGCCCCACTTCACCGCCAACACGCAGAAGGGCGACGTGATCGACGCCCGCGTGCCGGTCGTGTCGCTCCGGCTCGGCAAGGAAGGCGACTACCGCGAGGCGTTCGTGGCCACCGTGTTCGACCTGCAGGCCGCGCAGTACGGCATCGACCGCGGCCTCGGCAGCGGCGCCGCCAGCTATGACGACAACGCGCCCTACACGCCCGCCTGGGCCGAATCGATCACCGGCGTGCCGCGCGAGCAGATTGTGACCGTCGCGCGCCAGTTCGCCGACAACGCGGACCGGACAGAAGGCAAGTCGATGGTCATCATCGGCGCGGCGATGAACCACTGGTACCACGCCGACATGAACTACCGCGGCGTCATCAACCTCCTGATGATGTGCGGCTGCATCGGAAAGAGCGGCGGCGGCTGGGCGCACTACGTGGGGCAGGAGAAGCTGCGCCCTCAGACCGGCTGGACCGCCCTCGCCTTCGCGCTCGACTGGATCCGGCCGCCGCGCCAGATGAACAGCACCAGCTTCTTCTACGCCCACACCGACCAGTGGCGCTACGAGAAGCTCGGCATGGAAGAGATCGTCTCGCCGCTGGCCGACAAGGCGATGTATGGCGGCAGCATGATCGACTACAACGTGCGCGCCGAACGCATGGGCTGGCTGCCGAGCGCGCCGCAGCTCAAGACCAACCCGCTGCAGGTGGTGAAGGACGCGGGCGCCGCCAACATGGAGCCGCGCGACTACGTGGTGCGCGGCCTGCGCGACGGCACCTTGCAGATGAGCTGCGAAGACCCCGACGCACCACAGAACTGGCCGCGCAACATGTTCGTGTGGCGCAGCAACCTGCTGGGCTCCAGCGGCAAGGGCCACGAGTATTTCTGCAAGCACCTGCTCGGCACCACCAACGGCGTGCAAGGCAAGGATCTCGGCGCCGACGATGCCAAGCCGGTCGAGGTCGAATGGCATGCACAGGCGCCCGAAGGCAAGCTCGACCTGCTCGTGACGCTCGACTTCCGCATGAGCACCACCTGCCTCTATTCGGACATCGTGCTGCCCACCGCGAGCTGGTACGAGAAGAACGACCTCAACACCAGCGACATGCACCCGTTCATCCACCCGCTCTCGGCGGCGGTGGACCCGGTGTGGCAGTCGCGCAGCGACTGGGAGATCTACAAGGGCTTCGCGAAGGCCTTCAGCGAAGTGTGCGTGGGCCACCTCGGCGTCGAACGCGAAGTGGTGCTGACGCCGCTGATGCACGACACGCCGGCCGAACTCGCCCAGCCCTTCGAGGTGAAGGACTGGAAGAAGGGCGAGTGCGAGCTCGTCCCCGGCAAGACCGCGCCGCAGATCGCGGTGGTCGAGCGCGACTACCCGAACGTCTACAAGCGCTTCACCGCGCTCGGCCCGCTGATGGACAAGCTCGGCAACGGCGGCAAGGGCATCGGCTGGAAGACCGACACCGAGGTCACGCAGCTCGGGCAGCTCAACGGCTTCACGCAAGACGATGGCGCGACGAAAGGCCGGCCGAAGATCGTGACCGACATCGATGCCTGCGAAGTGATCCTGCAACTCGCGCCCGAGACCAATGGCCACGTGGCGGTGAAGGCCTGGGAAGCACTCTCCAAGGCCACCGGCCGCGACCACAAGCACCTCGCGCTCTACCGCGAGGACGAGAAGATCCGCTACCGCGACGTGCAGGCGCAGCCGCGCAAGATCATCAGCAGCCCGACCTGGAGCGGCATCGAGAGCGAGACGGTGAGCTACAACGCCGGCTACACCAACGTGCACGAGCTGATCCCATGGCGCACGCTGACGGGCCGCCAGCAGTTCTACCAGGACCACCCGTGGATGATCGCCTTCGGCGAAGGCTTCTCGAGCTACCGCCCGCCGGTGGACATGAAGGCCACCCACGGCATGCAGGGCATCAAGCCCAATGGCAACGCCGAGATCCTGCTGAACTTCATCACGCCGCACCAGAAGTGGGGCATCCACAGCACCTACAGCGACAACCTGCTGATGCTGACGCTCAACCGTGGCGGCCCTGTCGTTTGGTTGAGTGAGGACGACGCGAAGAAGGCCGGCATTGAGGACAACGACTGGGTGGAGCTGTTCAACGTGAACGGCGCGATCGCGGCGCGCGCAGTCGTAAGCCAGCGGGTCCACCCCGGCATGGTGCTCATGTACCACGCGCAGGAAAAGATCATCAACACCCCGGGCTCGGAGATCACCGGCACGCGCGGCGGCATCCACAACTCGGTGACCCGCATCGTGCTCAAGCCCACGCACATGATCGGCGGCTACGCGCAGCTGAGTTACGGCTTCAACTACTACGGGACCATCGGCACCAACCGCGACGAGTTCGTGGTGGTGCGCAAGATGAACAAGGTCGACTGGCTCGACGCGCCACGCGATGCAGGCGCGGCCCAACCCACGCAAGGAGCAACGCAATGAAAGTTCGTGCGCAGATCGGCATGGTGCTGAACCTGGACAAGTGCATCGGCTGCCACACGTGCAGCGTGACCTGCAAGAACGTCTGGACCAGCCGGCCCGGCGTCGAGTACGCCTGGTTCAACAACGTGGAGACCAAGCCCGGCATCGGCTACCCCAAGGACTGGGAAGACCAGGACAAGTGGAACGGCGGCTGGACCCGCCACGCGGACGGCTCGATCACGCCGCGCCAGGGCGGCAAGTGGAAGCTGCTGATGCGCATCTTCGCCAATCCGAACCTGCCGCAGATCGACGACTACTACGAGCCCTTCACCTTCGACTACGAGCACCTGCACACCGCGCCCGAGATGAAGGCCGCGCCCACCGCGCGGCCGCGCAGCCTGATCACCGGCCAGCGCATGGAGAAGATCGTCTGGGGCCCGAACTGGGAAGAGATCCTCGGCGGCGAATTCGCCAAGCGCAGCAAGGACCGCAACTTCGACGACATCCAGAAGGACATCTACGGCCAGTTCGAGAACACCTTCATGATGTACTTGCCGCGCCTGTGCGAGCACTGCCTGAATCCGGCGTGCGTGGCATCGTGCCCCTCGGGCTCGATCTACAAGCGCGAGGAAGACGGCATCGTGCTCATCGACCAGGACAAGTGCCGTGGCTGGCGCATGTGCGTCTCGGGCTGCCCGTACAAGAAGATCTACTACAACTGGAAGAGCGGCAAGGCCGAGAAGTGCATCTTCTGCTACCCGCGCATCGAGGCCGGACAGCCCACCGTGTGCAGCGAGACCTGCGTGGGCCGCATCCGCTACCTCGGCGTGATGCTCTACGACGCCGACCGCATCGAGCAGGCGGCGAGCGTGGAACGTGACAAGGACCTGTACCAGGCCCAGCTCGACGTATTCCTCGACCCCCACGATCCCGAAGTCATCGCCCAGGCGCGTCGCGACGGCATCCCCGAGAACTGGCTCGAAGCGGCGCGCAGCAGCCCGGTCTACAAGATGGCGATGGACTGGAAGGTCGCGCTGCCGCTGCACCCGGAATACCGCACCTTGCCGATGGTCTGGTACGTGCCGCCGCTGTCGCCGATCACCGGCGCGGCACAGGCCGGCCACATCGGCAGCAACGGCGAGATCCCGGACGTGAACCAGCTGCGCATCCCGGTGAAGTACCTCGCCAACCTGCTCACGGCCGGCGACACCGCGCCGGTGGTGCGCGCTCTCGAACGCATGCTCGCGATGCGCGCCTGGCAGCGCGGCAAGCACGTCGAGGGCCAAGGCAATGCCGAGGCACTGCGGCAGGTGGGTCTCGACGCCGAGACGGTCGAGGAGATGTACCGCGTGATGGCGATCGCCAACTACGAGGACCGCTTCGTCATCCCGAGCACGCACCGCGAGTACGCGGAGAACGCCTTCGACCTGCGCGGCGGCTGCGGCTTCAGCTTCGGCAACGGGTGCTCCGACGGCGAGACCGACGCCAGCCTGTTCGGTGGCCAGAAGAAGCGAACGATCCCCATCCACGTGGAGAACTGAGTCATGGCATTGTTCAAGCAAAGCACCCAGCCGATGGCCCACACCCTGCGTGTGCTGGCCCGCCTGCTGGGCTACCCCGACGCCGAACTCTGCGCGCACCTCGACGCGATGCGCGACGCGCTGCATGCCGAAGGCGCGCTCGGCGCGGCAAGGCTCGCCGAACTCGACGCGCTGGTCGCGCACCTCGGCGATGGCCCGCAGCTCGACGTCGAAGCCGAGTACGTCGACCTCTTCGATCGTGGCCGCGCCACCGCGCTGCACCTGTTCGAACACGTGCACGGCGATTCGCGCGAACGTGGTCCCGCGATGGTCGACCTCACGCAGACCTATGCGCAGGCCGGCCTGCTGCTGCACGCCGGCGAGCTGCCGGACCACCTGACGGTGGTGCTCGAATACGCATCGACGCAACCGCCCGCGCAGGCCGCCGCCTTCCTCGCGGAATTCGCGCACATCACGCGCAGCATCTTCAGCGCGCTGCGGGGGCGCCGCAGTCCCTACGCCTGCGTGCTCGCCGCCGTGCTCGAACTCGCAGGCGAAAAGGCGCAGCCCGTACCGATCGAGCCCGAACCCGCGCTCGACGAGGCCTGGGAAGAGCCGCTGGCCTTCGGCGGCTGCTCCACCGAAGGGCAGGCCGCACCCGGCACGCCGCAGCCCGTGCGCATCGTGCGGCGGCCTGCCTCCCCCTCCAACCCACACGCCCAAGGAGCCTCCGCATGACACGCGCGGTGCATGACTTCCTGTTCACGGTCTATCCGTACATCTGCCTCGCGGTCTTCCTGCTCGGCAGCCTGGCGCGCTTCGACCGCGACCAGTACACGTGGAAGAGCGACTCGTCGCAGCTGCTGCGCGCCGGCCAGCTGCGCTGGGGCAGCAACCTGTTCCACGTCGGCATCCTGTTCCTGCTGTTCGGCCACACGGTCGGGCTGCTGACGCCGCATTGGCTCTACGAACCCTTCATCGGCGCCGGCCAGAAGCAGATGGTGGCCGTGGTCTCCGGCGGCGCGGCCGGCGCGCTGTGCTTCGTCGGGCTGACGATGCTTCTGCATCGCCGCCTGTCGGACCCGCGCATCCGCGCCACCAGCCATCGCACCGACGTCGCGATCCTCGTCGTGCTGTGGGCGCAGCTCGTGCTCGGCCTCGTCACCCTGCCCTTCTCGGTGCATCACCGCGACGGCGGGACGATGATGATCCTGGCCGGATGGGCGCAGGGCATCGTCACCTTCCGCCCCGACGCGGCCGCGCTTGCGGGCGTGGAATGGCCCTTCAAGACGCACATGGTGCTGGGCATGACCCTGTTCCTGCTGTTTCCGTTCACGCGCCTCGTGCATGTGTGGAGCGGGCTCGCGACGGTCGGCTACCTCTTCCGGCCCTACCAGGTGGTGCGCTCGCGCCGCATGAACATCGTCGCCGCCCGCACACGGCCGGGCCGCTCGGCCTGAGCCCCGGAGGAAGCCATGACCACCCCCACGGATCTGCCCTCGGTGAACGGCGTCCCGCTCGCGCGCGACGACGAATCGCCGGCCCCGGAAGCCCTGCGCCAGCGCGCCTGCACCGAGCTGCTTCGGCAGGCCGCGATGCGCGCCGGCCTGCTCGACGCCGATGATCCCGCGCCCGTCGAAGGTGCGACCAGCGAAGCGGCGGCGCGGTCCATCGAGGCGCTGCTCGACCGCGAGATCGTGGTGCCCGATCCTTCGGAAGAGGCCTGCCGCCGCCACCACGCCGCGAACTCAAAGCACTTCGCCAGCGGCGAGCGCGTGCATGCGCGCCACGTGCTGTTCGCCGTGACGCCCGGCGTGGACATCGCGCTCGTGCGCATGCGCGCCGAGGACTGTCTGTTCGACCTGCGCTGCCAGGACGCAGCGCGCGCGACCGAAGCCTTCGCCGCCATGGCCGCGGAGTTCTCCAACTGCCCGAGCGGCGCCCACGGCGGCGACCTCGGCTGGCTCACGGCCAACGACTGCGCGCCCGAATTTGCACGCGCCCTCTTTGGCGGCCAGGCCATCGGCGTGCTGCCGCACCTGGTCGCGACCCGCTTCGGCCTGCACGTGATCGAAGTGCTGGCGCGCGAAGGCGGCGAGCAGCCGCCCTTCGAGGCGGTCCACGCCGCCGTCGCGCAAGCGCTGCGCCAGCAAAGCTATGTGACCGCGCTGCGCCAGTACCTCGGCCTGCTGACCGGCGCGGCGCGCATCGAAGGCATCGACATGGACGCGGCGACCGCTCCTCTGGTTCAATAGGCGTCCGTCGAGCGAGCCCGCTCCGCTACATTACCGACCCCATGCGCAGATCCCCGAACCTGGTGGCCAAGCTGGGCGCCATCGGTGGCGCCCTGCTGGTGGCCGCAATCGCCTCCATCGGGCTCACGCTGTGGATGACGTGGCAGCTCGAAGGCGGCGCCGCCGCCATCAACGAGGCGGGCCGCATGCGCATGCAGGCCTGGCGGCTCGCGCAGGCGCAGGCCTTTTCCGATCCGCAGAAGATCGTCGCGCTGTCCGGCGAACTCGATCGCAGCATCGTGCTGCTGCGCCAGGGCGATCCGGCCCGCCCGCTCTTCGTGCCGCGCGACAAGGCATCACTGGATGCCTTCGACGCGGTGGAAGCCGGCTGGAACGCGCTGCGCCGCGACTGGAGCGCAGCACCCGCACCGTCCGCCGACGCCGCTGCCGAGCGCGCCCGAACCCTGGTGGAGGAGATCGACCGCTTCGTCTCGCAGATCGAGGGCCATCTCTCGCGCCTCACGGCCATCCTCAACGCGGTCCAGCTCGCCATGGTGGCGCTGGTGGTCGCGAGCGCCGTCGCCATCCTGTACCTGTCGTACCTGCTGGTCTTCAATCCGCTCGCTCGGCTGCAGGCCGGGCTCACGCGCATCCGCGACGGCGACCTCTCGGCGCGCGTCGATCATCCGGCGAAGGACGAATTCGGCGCGCTGGCCGACGGCTTCAACCGCATGGCCGAAACGCTGCAGGACCTCTACCAGGGCCTCGAATCCAAGGTGCAGGAAAAGACCATGCGCCTCGAAGCCGAGCACGCCCGCCTCGCCGCGCTCTACAAGGCCGCGGCCTTCGTCAATCGCGCCGGCACGCTCGAAGAACTGGCCCACGGCTTCGCACAGCAGATCCGCGCCGCGGCCGAGGCCGATGCGTCGGCCATCCGCTGGTCCGACGAATCGAACCGGCGCTACATCATGCTGGCCTCCGACGGCCTGCCGCGCGACCTGACGGACGACGAGTACTGCCTGCCCACCGGCGACTGCTTCTGCGGCCAGGATCAGACGCATGCCAGCACGCAGGTGATTCCGATCGTCGCGCAGAACCGGCCCGGCTTTCTCGGCCACTGCACGCGCGCAGGCTACGGTGCGGTGGTGAGCGTGCCCGTGCGGCTGCAGGAGCGCCTCGTCGGCGAACTGAACCTCTTCTACCGCGAGCCCCGCGCGCTCGCCGACGACGACCGCGCGCTGCTCGAAACCCTCGCGAGCCACCTGGCCGGCGCCATCGAGGCGCTGCGCGGCGCGGCCCTGCAGCGCGAGGCCGCCATCGCGGAGGAGCGCGGCCTGCTCGCGCGCGAGCTGCACGACTCCATCGCGCAGAGCCTCGCCTTCCTGAAGATCCAGATCGGCCTGCTGCGTGGCGCGCTCAAGCGCGGCGACAGCGCGCAGGCCGATCGCACCCTGGCCGAACTCGATGCGGGCGTCAACGGCAGCCTCTCGGACGTCCGTGAGCTGCTCGTGCACTTCCGCACCCGCACCAACGCCGAGGACATCATTCCCGCGATCCAGATCACCCTGCAGAAGTTCGAGCACCAGACCGGCCTGCCCACGCACCTCTCCATTGATGGTCAGGGCCTGCCGCTCGATCCCGACGTGCAGGTGCAGGTGCTGCACGTGGTGCAGGAAGCGCTGTCGAACGTGCGCAAGCATTCCGGAGCGAGCGCCGTGTGGGTCGAGGTGCAGCAATCGCCGCCATGGCGCGTCGAGGTGCGCGACGACGGCTGCGGCTTCATCGAGCCCGAGCAGGCGCCAGACGGCATCCACGTCGGCCTGCGCATCATGCGCGAGCGCGCCCGCAGCATCGGCGCCGAGGTCGAGGTGCATTCCGTCGTCGACGCCGGCACCAGCATCGCGATGATCCTGCCCGTCGCCGAAACGCCGCCGCAGAAGGCAACCACCGCAATCTCATGAATCACGACAGCACCGCGACGCCCATCCGCCTTCTCGTGGTCGATGACCACACCCTGTTCCGGCGCGGCGTGATCGCGCTGCTCGAAGCCGACACCCGCTTCCGCGTCGTCGCCGAAGCCGGCGACGCCGGCGAAGCCCAGCGCCGCGCCGCCGAGACCCAGCCCGACATCATCCTGCTCGACAACCACCTGCCCGGCGTCAAGGGCGTGGATGCGCTCGCGGGCCTCCGGCAGGCCGCGCCCGAGGCGCGCATCCTGATGCTCACGGTGAGCGAAGACGAGAACGACCTCGCCGCCGCGCTGCGCGGTGGCGCGCTGGGCTACCTGCTGAAGACCGTGGACAGCGACGTGATGGCCGGAGCCATCGTGCGCGCGATGGCCGGCGAATCGACCATCAGCCCCGAGATGACCGGCAAGCTCATCACCGCCTTTCGCTCCACCCAGAGTTCGCTTCCAGCCCAGCAGCCCCCGGCGAGCGTGCCGGCCGACCCCATCGAGAGCCTCTCGCCGCGCGAGCAGGAAATCCTCGCCCACATCGCACGCGGCGCCAGCAACAAGGACATCGCGCGCGCGCTCGGCATCGCGGAGACCACCGTCAAGATCCACGTGCAGCACATCCTGCGCAAGTTGAACCTCGCCTCGCGCGTGCAGGCGGCGGTCTATGCCGTGAGCCGCATGGAGTGAGCGGCGCCTCGGCGCGCCATCCGGAGGTCGCCCGGATCGTGGCCGGAACGGCTCCTTCAGCGACGCTGCGTCAGGTCGCCCAACCGGAATGACACAGGCGGCGGCAGCCCGCCGCGTCCCGTCAGCCGCGCCATGATCGCGGTCTTCAAGAGCGGCAGATTCTGCGCACCGCGCAGCAGCCACCGGCGCGCCACACGCTGCATCGCGCCATGGCCCGCATAGAGCTTCGCGACCGCGTTGGTGCCGTGGTACATCACCGACGCGTCGCGGCGATGGGCGCGCTCGTAGCCGGCCAGCACGCCGGCGTCGCCGATGTCCCGCCCCTCGCCGCGCGCGCCCTGCAGCACCCGGGTCAGCGCAGCCACGCTCTGCAGTCCGAGGTTGTAGCCATGCGCCGTGACCGGGTGCATGCCCACTGCCGCGTCGCCGATCAGCGCGCTGCGTTCGGCTGCGAAGCGGCGCGACAGGACCGTGACGAGCGGATAGGCGAAGCGCTCGCCCACCAGATGCATGGCGCCGAGCCGGCCGCCGAACTGGGTCGCCACGAGCGCGGCGTACTCGCCCGCCGGCAGGGCCATGAGCCGCGCTGCCGAAGCGGTGTCGACGGTGATCACCACCGAGCACAGCTCGCCCGCCAGCGGCAGTACCGCCAGCGTGCGCTCGTAGCCGAAGCACTCATGGGCCACATGGTGATGCGGCAGCGCATGGCGCATGCGGCAGACGATCATGGTGCGGCCGAAGTCATGCATGTCGGCCGCGATGCCGAGATGCCGGCGCGCCGCCGAGAAACGGCTGTCGGCGGCGACGAAGAGCTGCGCGCGGAGGGCTTCGCGCGTGCCGTCGGCCGCGCTCTCGACCTGCATGTCCACGTGCGCTGGCGAGGGCTCGACGGCGAGCAGCCGGGTGCGATCCCGCAGGCGGATGGCCGGCCGTTCGGCCAGTGCTTCGAAGCTCACGCGGCGCAGGGCGTGGTTGGGGACGATCCAGCCCAGTTCCATGCTGGACTTGAAGCGCAGGGCCGCGTCGTGCCGGTCGCCGTCGATCACGCGGGCCTCGCGGATCTCGCCGATCTCTTCGGCACGCAAACGATGCCAGAGGCCCAGCGTGCGCAAGGTGGCGACGCTCGAATGGGTCAGCGCGATTTCGCGGCCGTCCTCGGGGGGCGCAGCCAGCGCATCGCGCGCCTGCAAGTCGAGCACGGTGACGCCGAAACCGGCGTCGTGCAGCGCGACGGCCATGGCGAGGCCCGCGGGCCCCGCACCGACGATGACCACTTCAGCGTCCAGCGACATGGGGTGACTCCTTCAACAAGAGGGGGATGAGCGAATCCTTCTCCGCCCACTGCAGCTCGATCCATTCGCGCAGGCGCTGGCGGTAGGCCCTGTCGGCGGGCGCGCCGGGCCGGATCAGCGCGGCAGGAATCTCGCGCCGCCGCACGTCCACCGTCACCGCGCGCAAGCGGCCGCTCAGCAGGTCCCAGAAGGTGGGCGTGCCGCCCGGATAGACGATGGTGACGTCCAGCATCGCGTCGAAACGCTCGCCCATCGTCTGCAGCGCCACGCCGATGCCGCCCATCCTGGGCTCCAGCAGATGGCGATAGCGGCTGTGCTGGCCGGCGTGGCGCGCGCAGGTGAAGCGCGTGCCTTCGACGAAGTTGATGACGGTGGTGGGGAAGCGCTTGAACTTCTCGCAGGCCTCGCGCGTGGCGGCGAGATCGCCGCGCTGCGTGCGCGCATCGCCGCCGCGCTTCATGAAGGGAAAGTCGAGCGCCCACCAGGCCAGGCCCATGAAAGGCACCCAGATGAGCTGCTGCTTGAGAAAGAACTTGAGGAACGGAATGCGGCCGTGAAACACCCGCTGGAGCACCAGGATGTCGACCCAGCTCTGGTGGTTGACGGACACCAGGTACCAGCCGCTCCGGTTCAGCCCCTCGAGGCCGCTCTGCCGCCAGGGCTCGCGGCACACGGCCGCGATCCAGGCGTTGTTGATCGCCACCCAGCGGCCGGCAATGGCGTTCAGCAGCCGGTCGCAGGCGTTGCGCAGCCGGCCCGCCGGCAGCACGCCCTTGCCGAGTGCCGGCACGACCATCGGCGCGAAGCCCGCCAGGGTGTTGAGCCCCAGCACCAGGCCGCTGCCAATACCGCGCACAACGGCCGGCAGCCTCATCCACAGCTCCCCATGTGGCCGCATCCGGTACAGAAGTCGCAGCCGTCCTTGCGGATCATGGCGTGCGCGCCGCACTCGGGGCACTTGGCGCCGGCCATCGGCGCAGGCGCCTCGGACGACGAAGCGGCATCGGGCGACGCGGCCTCCAGCTTGTTGCGCCGCGCGATGAGGTTCTGGATCGCGAAGGCGATCGCCGCCACTTCCGAGTCGTGCCATTGCGGCACCAGCGTGCAGTCGGCTTTGCGGTAGTGGCCGAGTCGCACCGGGCCGCGATCCCATGCCACCTTGCGCATGTCGGCCAGCGCGCGTTCGAGGAAGCCGCCGCGCGCGGCCAGCGACAGGAGGCGCATGCTCGCGGTGACCCACTGCTGCGACTCGCCGTTCTGGCCCACCGGCATGAAGAACTCGACCGCGCGCTCTCGCCCGTCGGCGAGCGGCAGAAACGAAACCACGAGGTACAGCGTCTGGCGGCCCTGCGCGGTCCAGTATTCGATCTTGTCGGCGAGCGCGTTCAGCGCGCCCTTCGGCCGGCTCTCGATCTGCGCACGCATCGGATCGATCGCCGCAGCGGCGGCCTGCGCGTCCGATGGCGCGGGGGCGGCGTCGAGCACCGAGCCGACGATCGTGTTGGGCCGGTAGGTCGCAAGCCCCTTGAGACCCGCATCCCACGCCTGCTGGTAGAGCCCCTTGAAGTCGTCGTAGGGAAATTCGGCCGGCACGTTCACCGTCTTCGAGATCGCGGTGTCGACGTAGGGCTGCACCGCTTCCATCATCGCGAGGTGCGCGCAAGCGGGCATCGAGAGCGCCGAGACGAAGTACGCAGGCAGCCGGTCGACGTCGCCGCCGAGGAAGCGGTAGAGGCGCCATGCGTGGTCCTCGACCTGGTATTCGCTGACGCTGCCGTCGGCCTCCCGCTTCTTGCGCCGGTAGGTCCACGAGAAGGCCGGCTCGATGCCGTTCGACGCGTTGTCCGCGAAGGCGAGGCTCACCGTGCCGGTGGGCGCGATCGAGACCAGATGGCTGTTGCGCAGGCCCTGTTCGCGGATCTGCGCCTGCAATGCGGGATCGAGGCGGCTCGCGAAGGTGCCCGGCGCGAGATGGCTTTGCGCATCGAAGGCCGGAAACGCGCCCTTCTCGCGCGCGAGCGCCACCGAGGCGGCATAGGCCGCATCGCGCAGCGTGCGTGCGATGCGCGCGGCCATTTCGCGGCCCTCGGCCTGGTCGTAGCGCAGGCACAGCATCGCGAGCGCGTCGCCCAGGCCGGTGAAGCCGACGCCGATGCGCCGCTTGGCCATGGCTTCCACGCGCTGCTGGGGCAGCGGCCAGAAACTCAGGTCGAGCACGTTGTCGAGCGCGCGCACCTGCACCGCGACCGCGGCGCCGAAGGCGTCGAAATCGAACCCGGCCGTGCCGCCGATCGAGAACGGATGCCGCACGAAGCGCGGCAGGATCACCGGGCCCAGGTCGCAGCAGCCGTAGGGCGGCAAGGGCTGCTCGCCGCAGGGATTGGTGGCGTCGATGCGCTCCAGCGCGCGCAGGTTGTTGTCGTCGTTGATCGTGTCGGTGAACAGGATGCCCGGCTCGGCGAAATCGTAGGCCGAGCGCATCACCGTGTCCCACAGCTCCCGCGCGGGCAGGCGGCGATAGACCCAATGGTCCCCCTCCTGCACCGCGCCCTGCGCGATCAGGGCCGGGCCCGGTTTTGCGCGATGCACCAACGCCCAGTCTTCGTCGGCCTCGAGCGCCTGCATGAAAGCATCGCTGACCGCAACGGAGACGTTGAAGTTGCTCCAGCGCCCCGGCGTGCGCTTGGCGGTGATGAATTCGAGCACGTCGGGATGGTCGATGCGCAGCACGCCCATCTGCGCGCCGCGGCGCGCGCCTGCGCTTTCCACCGTGGAACACGAGCGGTCGAACACATCGATGTAGCTGCACGGCCCCGAAGCGAGCGAGGCGGTGGCGTGCACGGCCGCGCCGCGCGGGCGGATGCGCGAGAAGTCGTAGCCCACGCCGCCGCCGCGCCGCATGGTCTCGGCGGCTTCGCGCAGGGCTTCGTAGATGCCGGGGTAGCCGTCCGCGTCCTGCCCCTGGATGCAGTCGCCGACGGGCTGCACGAAGCAGTTGATGAGCGTGGCCTCCAGGCCGGTGCCGGCAGCGCTCATGATGCGGCCGGCGCCGATGGCGCCCGCGTGCAGGTTCGCGAGGAAGCGTTGCCGCCACGTCTCGCGCAGCGCTTCGGTCTCCACCGACGCCAGCGCCGCGGCGACCCGCTGGAACAGGTCGCCCACGCTCTGCTCGCCGGGCTTGAGGTACTTCTGGACCAGCACGTCCCGGCTGATCGGCTGCATGGACAGGCGATTCATGACCGCGTCGTCGCGCTTCATGGCGCTATGCCGCGCCGGTCAGCGGTGCAGGGCGCAGTCCGCCGAGCAGCCACTGCAGCAGCTCCTGCACCGAGCGGATCTCGCTGCCGAAGGGCAGCTTGCCCGCGCCGCGGAAGAACAGCCCCTGCTCGGTCTGGCCCGACAAGGCATGGCCCAGCATCTTGTCGATGCAGAACTTGCCCCAGCCCGGCGTGCCGTCGCGCAGCCCGCAGTGGGCCAGGCAGTCGAAGCGCATGGTGCATTCCGTCTCCTTGTGGACCTTGGCGTTCAGCCTCGGCTCCAGCCGCATGTATTTCGCGAGCCACTTGGTGCGCACCGCACGCGCGGGCAGGCCGGCCACACTGGTGAATTCGACGAGGTCCTCGGGCTTTGCATCGGCCAGCACCTGCTTGAACCTCGGATCGGCATCGCACTCGGTGGTGACCGCAAACGCGGTGCCGAGTTGCACCGCGCTCGCCCCCAGCGACTGCAGGCGGCGGATGTCCTCCTGGGTGCCGATGCCGCCGGCGGCGATCAGCGGAATCTTCCCTTCGATGCCGGCCGACTTGAAGAAATCCTGCGCCTGCGGCAGCACGACCTCGAAGTCGAAGCGCGGATCGTTGAGATCTCCCACCTTCGCCGCGCCGAGGTGACCACCCGCGAGGCGCGGATGCTCGACCACGATCGCATCGGGCAGGCGCCCCTTCTTCTCCCACTTGCGCACGAGCAGCTGGATGCCCCGCGCGTCCGACAGGATCGGGATCAACGCCACCTTCGGATGGTCCTTCGCGAGGTCGGGCAGATCGAGCGGCAGGCCTGCGCCCACCACCAGCGCGTCGACGCCGCAGGCGAGCGCATGGCGCACCTGGGCCGCGTAGGCGGAGAGCGCCTTCATCACGTTCACGGCCAGGAGCCCGCGCCCGCCCGACAGGCGGCGCGCCAGGCCGATTTCGCGGCCGAGCGCTTCGAGGTTGGCCGCATCGATGCGCGGTCCCGCGTCGGGCTCCGCGTCGAGGTGGGCCGTCTTCGCCATCAGGTCCGGATGCAGCCGGCGCAGATCGACCGACGACACCGTGCCGATGCCGCCGAGCCCCGCGACCGTGCCGGCGAGACCGCCCGCCGAGATGCCCACGCCCATCCCGCCTTGCACGACGGGCAGCAGTTCGCGGCCTCCCAGCTTCCAGCTTCTGAGGCCGGACGTCGCGGCGAGCGCCTTCAGCCGGTCAGCCATCGACGCCCCATCGCAGGGCGCCACGCCAGATGTGCGCATCATCATCAGAAGCGGTAGCCGACGCCCGCGCCGAACAGCCAGGGATCGACCTTGACCGTCGAGAGCTTCTGGCCGAACTGCGTCACGTCGGTGCGGATCTGCACCTTCTTGACGTCGAAGTTGAGGAACCAGTTCTTCGCGAGCTCGATGTCCACGCCGCCGCCCACCGCGAGGCCCCAGCTGTTCTGGTCGAGGTCCAGGCGGCCGACGGTCGGCACGAACAGGTTCACCGAGCTGATCCGCGTGTAGTTCACACCCGCGCCCGCATAGGGACGGATCTTCGCGTCGGGCATGAAGTGGTATTGCAGCATCAGCGTCGGCGGCAGGTGCTCGAAGGTGCCGATGTCGACCGGCCCGCCCAATGCGCTCTGCTGCACGGTGACGGTGTGCTTCTGCGGCACCGTCAGCACCAGCTCGGCCGCGATGTTGGGCGTGAAGAAGTAGGTGACATCGACTTCGGGAATGGTCTTGTTGCTGACCGTGATCGCATCCGAGGGGATGGCCAGCGACGGGATCGGGTCGGATTTGTCGGCGGTGTCGATGCGCACGGCGCGTGCGCGCACCAGCCAGTGGCCTTGCGCTTCCTGCGCCTGCGCGGGCAATGCCCCCAAGGTGCCGAGGACGGCAGCGGCAATCAATGCGCGCGGACGGTTTCCATTCATGTATCAGCTGCTCCAGAGTTGGCCGGCGTCAAACGGTGCGTCGGCGGCCGGGGCAGTGTCGATGCGCGTGGTGCGAGAAAGCTTGACCCATGGCAAGACCAGCGCCATGGTGCGCGCCGCGATGGCGATGAGCTTGATCCAGGTCAGTGGTTCACCGGGCCGCGAAACTGCATTCGGGGCTTCCATCGGAAGGCCCTGTGGGCGTATCGTCGCAACTCCAACATCAACTGGAGACATCGCACATGGCAACGAGCAGAACGAGCACCACCGCCGCGAAAAAGGCGGGCTCCACGCGCAGCAGCGCCGCCGAAGACATCCAGGACGCCTTCGTCAAGCCGCTGAAGGGCATGGCGGACAGGCTTCAGAACCTCCCCCTGGCCGGTGCCGCCGGCGCGATCGTGGAAAGTGGACGCAAGGACCTGCAGGCGCTCGTGCAGGCCAACGAGAAGTCCTACCAGGGCCTGCAGGCCGTGGTGCAGCGGCAGACCGAGATGCTCAAGGCATCGATCCAGGACTGGCAGAGCACCGTGAAGGGCATGTCGACCGGCGAGCCGCGCGAGAACCTCGCCAAGCTCGACGCGATGGGCAAGGCCGCATTCAAGCAGGCGCTCGACGACATCCGCGAGTTGTCCGAGATGGCCGCCAAGTCGCAGTCCGAGGCGTTCGAAGTGGTGCGCAAGCGCATCGGCGAGAACGTGGATGAGGTCAGCAAGCTGTTGCGCACCCGCAAGTAGCAGCATCGCCGAGCCTCCGGGCTCGGGTTTGTCCTCTGCGAAAACGAGAAATACGCCCGTGACACGTCACACAGGGCGCGTACATTGGTGAGGTTCTGTTCCAGCGATCCGACGATCAAGAATCAACCATGGCATCGATTTCTCAGACGCGCGCATCCGCCAAGGTGGACGCCAAGGCCGCCGAGCGTGAACGGCTGCGGCAGGCGCTGCCCGCCACCGTGGGCCATCTGCGGCAGCACCAGGCCGGCCGGATCGACGACAACGATATCGAGGCCTACGTGCAGCTCAACTGGCTCGAATGGCATGGCGGCGGGTTGCGGCTCACGATCACCGGCCGCAACGTCTACGCTCAGGTCGCGACCCCCGCCGCCTGAGTTCTGAGCGGCCCGCTCAGCTGTTGGCGATGATCTGGGCGATGAGCCCGGTCGCCACGGCCGCCAGCACGAAGTCGCCTCGCACTCCCACCCACTGGTAGCCCCGCGGCGGCGCATACAGGCGGTGCGCACGCCAGTCGTTCACGACGTAGCCGGGGCTGCGGTACGCGGCCGGCAGGCGGTCGCCGCGGTGCCACTGCGCATAGGGGTTCACGTAGCCGCGGCGCACCACCTGCGGCTGCGCCCGGAAGTCCGGCCGGCCGTGACCGTCGAAGCGTTGGTGCTGCGGCTCGACGCGCTCATAGCGGTCATGGCGCTCGGGTCCGCGATCGAAGCGGCCGTCCTGGGCCAAGGCGCTTCCGGCCATGCACATCGCCAGTACTGCTGCGACGACGGTCATGTACTTCTTCGACTTGATCATTCTGGAACTCCTGTTCGCGTTGATGAGGAGTCCAGTGTGCGCAGCCGATGTGTCGCGCGGCCCTCGCGCCTGTATGCGCCAGGTGAAGCAAGGTAAAGGCGTGTTCAGGGCGCGTTGCCTTGCGGGCCGACCGCCGGAGACGCCGCGTGGTGCGAGCCGTGCGGCAGCTTGCGACCCAGGTTCTCTCCCCAGCGCCGCACGGGTGCGCTCGCTTTCTCGGCGGTGTTGTTGACGCCCCTGCGCGTGGCGTCGGCGCCGTGCTCGATGCCGCGGCCGGTCGCATTCGCGCCCCGTTCGATGCCGCCGAGGACCTTGCTGTCGCTGGCGAAGGCTGCCGGGGTCAGCAGCATCCCGGCGGCCAGGGCCGCGAGGCAGGCTGCGGCGCGTGCGGAAATGGGCGTTTGGTTCGTGTTGCGTGAAATCATGCGTTGGGTTCCTTCGATTCGGATTCGGCGGCCGCGGCGCGCGCCATGCGTTCGCTCTTCCAGTAGATGTCGTCGCCGCCATCGATGCGGTTGAGCACCCGCGCGAGCACGAAGAGCAGGTCGCTCAGCCGGTTGAGATAGCGGCGCAGCGTGTCGTTGATCTCTTCGTTCGCGCCGAGCGCTACCACGGCGCGCTCGGCACGGCGGGCGACGGTGCGGCACACGTGCGCGACCGAAGCGCCCCGCGTGCCGGCAGGGAGGATGAATTCGGCGAGCCGCGGCAGCGCTGCGTTGTGCTCGGCCAGTGCATTGTCGAGCTGCAGCAGTGCCTCGGGCTTGAGCAGCGTGTAGCCCGGCATCGAGAGTTCGCCGCCCAGGTTGAACAGCTGGTGCTGCACATCGACGAGCAGCTCGCGCACCGCGGCAGGCATCGGCTCGCACAGCAGCACGCCGATGTTCGAGTTGAGCTCGTCGACGTCGCCCATGGCCTGCACGCGCAGGTGGTTCTTGGGCACGCGCGTGTTGTCGCCGAGGCCGGTCGTGCCATCGTCGCCGGTGCGCGTGGCGATCTGGGAAAGGCGGTTGCCCATGGAATGTCCCTGTCTTTCTTTAAGGAGTGCGGTTCGTAGAATGTTAGACCCCTTCAGGAGTCCGCCGATGAACGCCCCCACCGCACTGTCCCACCTGACGCCCGAGATCGCGCTGCGCGACGTGCCCGATGCGCTGATCGACGCCCTGAAGGCCCGCTTCGGCGATCGATGCTCCACCGCGATGGCCGTGCGCACTCAGCATGGCCGCGACGAATCCTCCTTCGAAGCGCCGCCGCCCTCTGCCGTTGTCTTCGCCGAAAGCACGCAGGACGTGGCCGATGCCGTGAAGCTGGCGAGCGACTACAGCGTGCCGGTGATCCCGTTCGGCGTGGGCTCCTCGCTCGAAGGCCACTTGCTGGCGGTACAGGGCGGCATCAGCATCGACGTGGGCCGCATGAACCGTGTGCTCTCCGTCAACGCCGACGACCTCACGGTGACGGTGCAGCCGGGCGTCACGCGCAAGCAGCTCAACGAGGAGATCAAGAGCACGGGCCTCTTCTTCCCGATCGACCCGGGCGCCGACGCTTCGATCGGCGGCATGTCCGCCACGCGCGCGAGCGGCACGAACGCGGTGCGCTACGGCACGATGCGCGAGAACGTGCTGTCGCTCGAAGTGGTGACGGCGAGCGGCGAGATCATCCGCACCGGGACACGGGCCAAGAAGTCCTCCGCGGGTTACGACCTGACCCGCCTCTTCGTCGGCAGCGAAGGCACGCTGGGCGTGATCACCGAAATCACGCTGCGCATCTATCCGCTGCCCGAGGCGGTTTCCGCGGCGATCTGCTCGTTCCCGAGCATCGAGGCGGCCGTGCGCACCACCATCGAGACCATCCAGCTCGGCGTGCCGATCGCGCGCGTGGAACTGATCGACGTGAACACGGTCCGCATGGTCAATGCATATTCGAAGCTCAGCCTGCGCGAAGAGCCGATGCTGCTGATGGAATTCCACGGCTCCCCCACCGGTGTGAAGGAGCAGGCCGAGACGGTGCAGGAAATCGCCAGCGGCCACGGCGGCAACGCCTTCGAATGGGCCAGCACGCCCGAGGAGCGCACCCGCCTCTGGACCGCCCGCCACAACAGCTATTTCGCAGCGGTGCAGTCGCGTCCGGGCTGTCGCGCGATCTCGACCGACACCTGCGTGCCGATTTCGCGCCTGGCCGACTGCCTGCTCGAATCGGTGGCCGAAGCCGATGCGAGCGGCATCCCCTACTTTCTCGTCGGCCATGTCGGCGACGGCAACTTCCACTTCGGCTATCTGCTGGACCCGAACGACCCGAAGGAGCGTGAAACCGCCGAGAAGCTGAACCACTCGCTCGTGGCGCGCGCCCTGTCGCTCGAAGGCACCTGCACCGGCGAGCACGGCGTGGGACTGCACAAGATGGGCTTCCTGGTCGACGAGGCCGGCGCCGGCGCGGTGGATGTGATGCGGACGATCAAGCGCGCGCTCGATCCGAAGAACATCATGAACCCCGGAAAAATATTTTCTCTCTGACCCCCAGCCTCGCCCACTTCGCGTGGCTCGGGCACCCCCTTTCAGGGGGCAATCCCAGCGGCCCGGCGAAGCCGGTTCCGCGGGATTTCTGGCATTGGCCGTGGGGGCGCTAGGCGGTTTGACGAATGCGGTCGATGAGGCCGTTCAGGGCATCGAGCGAGCCGAAGTGGATTGCCAACTCGCCGCTTTCTTCCACGCGCCCTCCCCGCTTGGTGCGCTTCTTGATGCGCACTTCGACTTCGGCGGCGAGCAGGTCGGCCAGTTCCTCTTCCACACGCAGCAGGTCGCGCGACTTCTCCGCCGTGCCGCGGCGTGAAGTCGGGGTCAGGCTGAATTCCGCTGCCAGCTTCTTCACCAGCGCCTCGGCTTCGCGCACCGACATCTTCTTCGCGGCGATCTGGTTGGCCGCAGTGATCTGCGTGCCCTTGTCGAGCGACAGCAGCGCCCGCGCGTGGCCCATGTCGATGTCGCCGGCCATCAGCATGGCCTGCGCCGGCTCGGCCAGATTCAGCAGGCGCAGCAGGTTGCTGGCGGCGCTGCGCGAGCGGCCGACGGCCTGCGCTGCAGATTCGTGAGTGAGTCCAAACTCAACGACCAGGCGTTGCAGGCCTTGGGCTTCTTCCAGCGGATTGAGGTCTTCACGCTGGATGTTCTCGATCAGCGACATGGCTGCCGCGGCCTCGTTGGGCACATCGCGGACCAGCACGGGGACACTTTCCAGCCCGGCCAGCCGGGCGGCACGAAAGCGGCGCTCGCCGGCAATGATCTCGAATTCGGCGTTCTTGTCGCGCGCCGCATCAGTGTCCAGGCGACGCACGAGGATCGGCTGCATGATCCCCTGCGCCTTGATGCTTTCCGCGAGTTCGTAGAGCGCGCCTTCGTCCATGCGCGTGCGCGGCTGGTAGACGCCCGGCACCATCTGGTCGAGATTGAGCGAGGTCGGGCTCGGCGGTGCCGAATCGTCGACGACGGCGGTGTCGGGCCCGTTGAAGGTGGGGCCAAGCAGGGCTTCGAGTCCGCGGCCGAGGCCCTTGGGTTTTTTGGTCGCCATGGAGATCAGTGTTCTTTCAGGAGATCGGTCAGGAGCTTTCGACCCTCGGGCCAGTCGCCGAGGCCGGATTCGCTGTTGATGTGGCCGCGCGAGCCTGCGTCGATGTAGCTGGCGCCCCAGGCACCGGCCATGCCGCGGGAGCGTTCGGCTGCGCAGTACGGATCGTTGTTCGCCGCGATCATGAGGGCTGGGAACGGCAAGGGCTGGCGCACGATCGGCGACCAGCCGGGAATCATCTGCCGCAAGTCATCGCGCTCCAGATCACCCGGCGCGACCAGCAATGCCGCGCGAACCTTGCCGACATGACGCGAATGCGCCGCCCAGGCAGCGACAAGGACGCAGCCGAGACTGTGCGCCACGAGCGCCACCGGCCCTGGTGCCGCGATGACCTCTTCCTCCAGCCGCGCGGCCCAGTCGCCGCGCAGGGGTCGCATCCAGTCGTGCTGCTCGA
Organism: Variovorax ureilyticus; assembly: GCF_037889935.1. Lineage (NCBI taxonomy): Bacteria > Pseudomonadati > Pseudomonadota > Betaproteobacteria > Burkholderiales > Comamonadaceae > Variovorax > Variovorax ureilyticus. Next base: position 308,121 of record NZ_JBBKZU010000005.1, on the reverse strand, counting down.
CGCGATGATCGCCATAGATCGCTTCCCAGCGGCTTTGCCAATGGTCGGGGTCGCTGTTCTGCCAGCCGGGCAGCAACAGGATCTGTGGAGAGGTCATCGGCGAGGTATGGATGGAACGATGAAAGATGTTCAGGGCGCTTCCGGGGTTTCTTCAGGTGCATGGACCGTCACTGGCGGCGGGTCCATCGGCACAGGCGCGGCAGGCGCCGATGCTTCGGAGGTCATGGCGCTGGCCGGCGGCATCTTCCGCACCAGTTCTTCCGCGAAGGCGACGAATGCCTGGCTGCCCTTGGCCGGCGGATCGAAGACCACGCCTGGAAGGCCGTAGCTCGGCGCTTCCGCGAGTCGCACGTTGCGGGGAATGACGGTGTCGAACACCTTGTCGCCGAAATGGGCCTTCAGTTGCTCGCTGACCTGCTGCTGCAGCGTGATGCGCGGATCGAACATCACGCGCAACAGGCCGATGATCTGCAGGTTCTTGTTGAGGTTGGCGTGGACCTGCTTGATGGTGTTGACGAGGTCCGTCAGCCCTTCGAGAGCGAAATATTCGCACTGCATGGGGACGATGACGCCATGCGCCGCGCACAGGCCGTTGAGCGTCAGCAGGCTCAGGCTGGGCGGGCAATCGATCAGGATGAAATCGTATTCGGCGCCGACCGCGGCCAGCGCGGTCCGCAGGCGCTTCTCGCGCCGGTCGAGCGTCACCATTTCGACTTCCGCGCCGGCCAGCTCCCGGTTTGCGCCCAGCACGTCGTAGCCGCATCGCTCGGATGTCACCCGCGCTTCGGCGACCGAAGCCGACTCGAGCAGCACGTCGTACACCGTGGTTTCGAGCTGTCGCTTGTCGATGCCCGAACCCATGGTCGCATTGCCCTGTGGATCGAGGTCGATCATCAGGACCCGCTGGCCGACCTTGGCCAGGCCAGCGGCCAGATTGACAGTGGTCGTCGTCTTGCCGACCCCACCCTTCTGGTTCGCGATGCAGAAAATTTTTGCCATGGCGTACGACTTACCTCGAAATGGCGAGCCGGACGCCAAAGCCGATCAGGAAGATCCCGGCGATCTTGTTCAGCCAGACCGTCACACGCGGGTTCGCGCGGACGCGCTCGGCCAGGAAGTGCGTCAGCAGGGTGGCGGTGAGCCCGTAGAGGAAGGTCAGAAAGGCGATGGTCATCGCCATCACTGCGAAGGTCGTCAGGCCCTGGTGGCGTGCCGGATCGACGAACAGCGGAAAGAACGCCATGTAGAAGACGATCGCCTTCGGGTTGAGCAGCGTGATCGTCAGCGCCTGTTGAAAGTACTGGCGAGGACGGATGTTCAGGATGGGCGCGGCGCCCGGCTTGGTGCGCAGCATCTTGAATCCGAGCCAGGCCAGATAGACCGCGCCGAGCCATTGGACGACATGGAAAGCGGTCGGATAAGCGGTGAGCATCGCCGCGACGCCAGCAACCGCTGCCCACATGAGCACCTGGTCCCCTGAAATGACACCGAATGTCGCCGCCAATCCGCCGCGGATGCCACCTTTGCTCGTCGACGTGATCAGCGCCAGATTGCCGGGTCCGGGAATCGCGAGAAAAAGGATGATGGCTGCGACGAACGCGCCGTAGTCAGCGATGCCGAACATGCAAATTGCTCAAAAAGGGGATGCGTCGAGTCTAAGCGAGGTCGACGCGGAGCACGCCGCTTAGCCGGCAGGTTTTCGCATCCAGACGATGCAGCGCTCGGCGTCCAACCCCGGAACTGACAGTTGTTCCACGTGAAACACCTCGGCTTGCGGGGGGAGCTGGGCGATTTCGTCCGTCGGCACCCTGCCCTTCATGGCGAGCCAGACGCCGTCCGGGGCCAGAAGATGGACCGAGCCGAGCACAAAATCCGGCAGCGATGCGAAGGCGCGCGAGCTGATGACTTCGTAGCTGCCGGTCAGCGTCTCTACCCGCGCGTGCAGGCCGTGCAGGTTGCGCAAACCCAGTTCCGAAGCCACTTGCTGGATGAAGGCAGCCTTCTTGGCGACTGCGTCGACGCAGGTGACATCGATGTCGCTTCTGAGAATGGCGATCACCACGCCCGGCAACCCGGCCCCTGCGCCCACATCCAGCAGCTTGGCCTCGCTGGCGCACTCCCGCTGAAGCGGCGCAATCGCGGCCAGGCTATCGAGCAAATGATGGGTCAGAACGGCCGCCGGATCACGCAAGGCCGTCAGGTTGTAGACCTTGTTCCATTTGAGGATGAGCGCGCCGTACGCCAGCAGCTGTTCCGCCTGCTCATCGCTCAAGGCGATGCCGAGCGCCTCCGCCCCCTGGCGGAGTTGTTGTTCCTTGGGGCTCATTCGACGGATTGCGCTTCGACTGCCGTGTCCCGCACGAACGCGCGGTGCCCACCTTTGCGGAGATGGATCATCAGCAGTGAAATGGCCGCGGGCGTCACGCCCGATATGCGCGATGCCATCCCGAGCGTTTCGGGCCGGTGCTTGGCGAGCTTCTGGCGAACCTCGATGCTCAATGCCTTGACCTGGCTGTAGTCCAGGTCTTCCGGCAACTTGAGGCTTTCGAAGTGCGCGGCCCGCTCCACCTCGTCGTGCTGGCGATTGATGTAGCCGGAATACTTGGCCGCAATCTCGATCTGCTCGATCTCCGTGTCGCCCAACGCTTCCTCGGAGCGGTACTTGCCGCCGTCCATCGACATCAGGGATTCATAGCTCACGTTCGGCCGGCGCAACAGATCGCCGAGGTTGTACTCATGGTCGATCGCCTTGCCGAGAACCCGCTCCGACTCGGCCGCCGGCAGGTTGCGGGGATTCACCCAGATGGAGCGCAGCCGCTCTGTTTCACGTGAAACAATATCGCGCTTGCGCGAGAAAGCATCCCAGCGTGCGTCGTCGACCAGTCCGAGCTTGCGCCCTGCCTCGGTCAGCCGCATGTCGGCGTTGTCCTCGCGCAGTTGCAGCCGGAACTCCGCGCGGCTCGTGAACATCCGATACGGTTCGGTCACGCCCTTGGTGATCAGATCGTCGACGAGCACGCCCAGATAGGCTTCGTCGCGACGGGGCAGCCAGGGATCCTCTCCCCTGCATTGCAGCGCCGCATTGATCCCGGCAAAAAGCCCTTGGGCGGCGGCTTCTTCGTAGCCGGTCGTGCCGTTGATCTGTCCGGCAAAGAACAGGCCCCGGATCGCACGGGTTTCGAAGTTGCTCTTCAGTTCGCGCGGATCGAAGTAGTCGTATTCGATCGCGTAGCCCGGCCGCAGGATGTGCGCGTTCTCCAGGCCTACCATCGAGCGCACCAGTTGGAATTGGATATCGAACGGCAAGCTGGTCGAGATCCCATTCGGGTAGTACTCGTTGGTGGCCAGCCCTTCGGGTTCGAGAAAGATCTGGTGGCTCTCCTTGTCGGCGAACCGGTTGATCTTGTCTTCCACGCTCGGGCAGTAGCGCGGCCCGACGCCATCGATCTTGCCGGTGAACATCGGGCTGCGATCGAAGCCGGACCGGATGATCTCGTGCGTGCGCGCATTGGTATTCGTGATCCAGCACGGCAACTGTTGCGGATGCATGTCCGCGCGCCCCATGAAGCTGAAGACCGGCATCGGCCCTGCACCGCCCGGCATGCCGTCACCGGGCTGCTCGGTGCACTTCGAAAAATCGATGGTCCGGCCATCGAGACGCGGCGGCGTGCCCGTCTTGAGGCGCCCTTGCGGCAGTTTCAGCTCCTTCAGACGCGCCGAGAGACTCACCGCCGGCGGATCACCCGCGCGGCCGGCCTGATAGTTGTCCAGACCCACATGGATGCGGCCGTCGAGGAAGGTCCCCGCGGTCAGCACGACGGTGCGGGCACGGAAGGCGATGCCGACCTGCGTCACCGCGCCAACGACGCGGTCCCCCTCGATCATGAGGTCGTCCACCGCCTGCTGGAAGAGGGACAGATTCGGCTGATTCTCCAGCCGGCGGCGGATCGCCGCCTTGTAGAGCACCCGGTCGGCCTGTGCACGCGTCGCGCGCACGGCCGGGCCTTTGCTCGAATTCAGCACCCGGAACTGGATTCCGGCTTCATCCGTCGCGATCGCCATGGCGCCGCCGAGTGCATCGACTTCCTTGACCAGGTGACCCTTGCCGATTCCGCCGATGGACGGGTTGCAGCTCATCTGCCCGAGCGTCTCGATGTTGTGGGTCAGCAAAAGGGTCCGGGCGCCCATCCGGGCGGAAGCGAGCGCGGCTTCGGTGCCGGCATGGCCTCCGCCAACGACGATCACATCGAATTCTTCGGGATACAGCATGAGAGTGGGCGCACTGCCGCGTGCGCTGCGCAAAGGGGGCGCTGATTTTAATCGGCCCCGCTGCTGTCTGCCGCTTTGGGGACAAAGCCAGCGCTTGAACTGTTGCTATCCATTTGATAGCAAGCGACTTGTTAGCGTTCGCTCACCAACCCCGCTGCGCAGCATCAAGGCGCCCTATTCGAGCGACTTCTTGACGGCCCCCACGCCCAATGCAGCCAGCACGAGGAACACGACCGCGAGGATCAGGAACAGTCCGAACAGCACTTTGGCGATACCGGCCGCACCGGCGGCCACGCCGCCGAAGCCAAGCGCACCGGCGATGAGCGAGATCACCGCGAAAACAATGGCGTACTTCAACATGCACGAACTCCTTGCAGCGGCAACGATCGCCGCAACGCACAGGTTAGGAATTCGCCCCTTCCCCACTCATAGTCACCGCCCGCGAGCCCCCGTAGGACAAGTACGCCGGGCCCGCGAACCCGCTAGCATCGGCTTCCCTTTCCCAAAACACACATCGACTTTCGATTGGAGTTTTCCGCATGAAGCTGTACTACTCGCCGGGCGCCTGCTCGCTGTCTCCCCACATCGCGCTGCGTGAAGCCGGGCTCGCCTTCGAACCGGTGCTAGCCAGCACCAAGAGCCACAAGCTTCAGGACGGCACCGACTACTACGGCATCAACCCGCTCGGCTACGTGCCGATGCTCGAACTCGACGACGGCACGCGACTGCGCGAAGGCCCCGCGATCGTGCAGTACATCGCCGACCAGGCGCCCACCAAGAACCTCGCGCCGGCCAACGGCACCCTCTCGCGCTACCGCCTGCAGGAATGGCTGACCTTCATCGGCACCGAGATCCACAAGACCTTCTCGCCGCTGTTCAACCCGGCCATTCCGGACGAGGCCAAGGCCGTCTTCAAGGACAAGCTGAAGTCGCGCTACGAATGGCTCGACGGCCAGCTCGCGGGCAAGGAATTCGTCATGGGCGAACACTTCACGGTGGCGGACGGCTATCTCTTCACCGTCACCAACTGGACCAAGCCGATGGGCATCGACCTTTCGGGCTTCCCGAACGTCAGCGCATGGCACGCCCGCGTGGCCGCGCGTCCCGCGGTGCAGGAAGCGATGAAGCTCGAAGGCCTCGTCAAGTAAGCCCGCTTCAGGCGGGCTGCGGATGCAAGGGCTTCTGTCGCGAGGCCAGCAGCGCACCCGCCCACAGGATCACCGCCGAGGCCACGAGGCCTCGCGCCAAGCCTCCCCGGCCATCGGAGATCCACCCCGTCAGCGTCGGGCCGACGATCTGACCCGCCGCGAACACGATCGTGAACGCGCTGATCCCCGTCGCCCAGCGGGACGCGGGCAGGTTGTGCCGGACGAGCGCAGTCGTCGACGCAACGACAGAAAGAAACACCGCACCGAAGAGCAGGCCGGACGCCATCGCCAGCGGCCATGACGCGCTCACGACCGGCAGGATCGTCGCCACGCCCAGCAGCCCGTTGAGGATCGCCTGCGGCCCGCCGCCCCGGAATCTGTCGAGCAAGCCCGACCACAGCTTCGACGAAGCCACGCACGCCACGCCGAGCAGCGCATAGAACAGCGTGATGTGGCCCGGCCCCGCGCCCTGCTCGCGCAACAAGGCGATCACGAAGGTCATGTAGCCGATGTACCCCGCACCGAAAGCCACGTAGCCGGCCAGGGCCCAGCCGAATCGATGCACTTGCGCGGTGTTCGCCGGAGTTGAATGCGCAGGCACGCGTGATATCGCATGTGTGTCGCCCGGCATCCGGCGCATCGCCATCGCGAGCACGCCCGTCGCGATGAAGCTCGCGCCCGCCAGTGCCCACCAGGCCCATGACCACCCATGCGGCACCCCCGAAGCCGCCTGCAGCACCGCAGGCACCAGCAAGGCGGACAAAGTGATGCCGAGCCCTGTTCCGCCGTAATAAATGCCCAGAAGGAAACCCGCCCGCGCGGGTTGGAGCGACCCGAGCCGAGCCGCCAACAGCCCGCCGGCGACGAAGACCCAGGCACTCGCGAGCCCTGCGAGCAATCGCTGCAGCAACAAGGCAGGCGCCGAAGCGAGAAAGCCGCTCGCGACCATGAACACGCTCGCCCAGAACGCCCCCCAGACCAGCAGGCGAATCGGTCCGAAGCGCCGCATCAATGCGGGCGTCATCAAGGCGCCGAGCAGATAGCCCGCCGCGTTCGCCGTGTTCATCCCGCCGGCGAGCGCATAGCTCCATCCGAGATCCTCGCGCATCGGTGGCAGCAGCAGGCCATAGGAGAAGCGCGTGATGCCCAGCGATACCGCGGCGCCCAGCGACAAGGCCAACGCCAGATTCAGTACTCGATAAGCAGGCGTAGGGATGGCGGCATTCGATGTCATGGGCTCGCGGCGATTCTGCTGCATCGCCTAGCACCAAACCGACAACCCCGTGACAGCGCGGATGAGTTGCCGGGTTTACCCTCAGCCTCGTTCTCAACAACACACAACGCGAACATGTCCTCTCTCTTCGATCCCATCCAGGTCGGCGACCTGCATCTGCGCAACCGCGTCGTGATGGCGCCGCTCACGCGCAACCGTTCGCCCAACGCCATTCCGCGCGACATCACTGCGACCTACTACGCGCAGCGCGCGAGCGCCGGCCTGCTGATCACCGAAGCCACCGCCATCAGCCACCAGGGCCAGGGCTATGCGGACGTTCCGGGTCTCTACGGCACCGAGCAGCTCGATGCCTGGAAGCACGTCACGAATGCGGTACACGCCAAGGGCGGCAAGATCGTCGTGCAGCTCTGGCATGTGGGCCGCGTCTCGCACACCGAACTCCAGCCCGACGGCGCCAAGCCGGTCGCGCCTTCGGCGATCGCTGCGAAGACGAAGACCGTGCTGATCAAGAACGGCATCCCGACCTTCACCGACACCTCCGAGCCCCGCGCCCTCGAAGCGGCGGAACTGCCCGGCATCGTGCACGCCTATGCGGTGGCCGCGCGCAACGCGGTGGAGACCGCGGGCTTCGACGGCGTGGAGATCCACGGCGCGAACGGCTATCTGCTGGACCAGTTCCTCAAGAACGGCAGCAACAAGCGCACCGACGACTACGGCGGCAGCATCGAGAACCGCGCCCGCCTGCTGCTCGAAGCAACGCGTGCCGTGGTCGACGCGGTCGGCGGCGGCAAGGTCGGCATCCGTCTTTCGCCGGTGACGCCCGCGAACGACGTGCACGACGACAACCCGCAGCCGCTCTTCGACTACGTGGTGCGCCAGCTCGCAACGCTGAACCTCGCCTACATCCACGTCATCGAGGGTGCGACCGGCGGGCCGCGCGAGATCTCCGACCGGCCCTTCGACTACGAAGCGCTCAAGGCCGCGTACGCCCAAGCCGGCGGCAAGGGCGCGTGGATGGTGAACAACGGCTACGACAAGCCGCTCGCCGAACAAGCGCTGAAGGAAGGCGACGATCTCATCGCCTTCGGCAAGCCCTTCATCTCGAACCCCGACCTCGTGCGCCGGCTGCGCGAGAACGCACCGCTGAACGAATGGGACAAGAACACCTTCTACGGCGGCAGCGAAGCGGGCTACATCGACTATCCCGCGCTGGCCTGACCGCCGCCGCGCCGGATCGCGTCAGTCGGGCCCGAATGCCAGGCTGACGCGCAAACCACCTTCTTCCGAAGCCTTCGCGAAGCTGAGCTCCGCACCGAGCAGCTTCGCATAGCGCGCCACGATCGCGAGGCCCAGTCCGGCGCCTTCGCCGAGCTTCTGGCCCTCCGGTCCCTGTGTCCATCGCTCCATCAGGTCGCGCTGCGCCGCATCGGGAATGCCCGGGCCATCGTCGATCACGCTCAGGGTCCTGCCGTCGAGTTCGATGGTGATCGTGTGCCCGCCGTAGCGCAGCGCGTTGTCGATCAGGTTGTCGAGCGTGCCTTCGACCAGCGCCATGGTCGCCTGCACCGTCACCGGCTCGTCGATGCCCTTGGCGCCCAGATCCACGCCCTTGGCATCGGCCCGCGCCAGATGGCGGAGCACCGCTTGCCGGATCAGTTCGTCGAGACGCACCGCCTGCTGCTGCAGGCCCGTGCGTCTTTCATTGGCCAGCGCCAGCGCCAGCAATTGATCCACGAGGTGACTGGCCCGCGCCTGGCTCGTGGCGATCTGCTTGAGCTGTTCGCGCCACACCGAGGGCGTCGTCTGCGCAAGCCCATAGTCCGCGAGCGCCCGGATTCCGGCGAGCGGGGTTCGCAGTTCGTGCGCCACGTTGCCGGCGAACTCGCGCTGCGCGGACGCGCTCTGCGCCAGCCTTTCGAGCAGCGCGTTGAGCGTGTCGCACAACTGCTCAAGCTCGCGCGAACTGCGTGCCACGGGCACCGGCGTCAAGTCGTTTGCATTGCGCTTTTCCAGCGTCTGCCGCAATTCGCCGAGCGGACGAAGCTCGCGCCGGATGCGGCGCCACAGCCACGTCGCGAGCAAGCCCAGCAGCACGATCTGCGGCGCGATCGAATAGATCAGCAGCCTTTCGATCAGAACGCCGCGCGCGGTCGTTGTCTGCGCCACCACCACGCTGTAGGCATCGGGCTCGTCGTGATTCATCACCACCGCGCGCAAGGTCTGGCCCTCGAAGATCACATGCGAGAAACGGTGCCGCGCACCTTCCTCCGGCGGCGACGCCGTCAGCCCCGGGTTGCCGGCCAGCAGGGACCCGTCGGGCCGCAGCACCGCGAAGTAGACCTGCTCGTCCTGGTCGAAGAGCATGTTCGTGACTTCGCGCGGCGACAGCGGCAGCTCGATGCCCCGCTCTCCCCGACGCACATTGGCCGATATCGCGTACGCGTCGTCGAGCAGCGCGCGGTCGAAGGCTTGCCGCGTGAAATAGCTCGCCAGGTAGAGCGCCACCGCGGTGCCGAGAAACCAGGTCAGCGCCAGCGGCAGCAGCACGCCGCGCAGCACCCGCGTGGTCAGAGACGGCGCGGCCGGGCTGCGCGGCGGCGTCGCGCTCACACCTCGGCTTCCAGCAGATAGCCGATGCCCCGCAAGGTCCGGATCGCCGCGCCGCTGCCCACCAGTTTCTTGCGCAGGCGCGAAATGAAAGCCTCGAGTGCGTTGTCGCCCAGCGAGTCGTCGAAGCTCGAGAGCTTGTCCGACAGCTCACGCTTGCTGATGGTCCGGCCCGGCGGACTCATCAACTCCCACAAGACCTCGAATTCGCGCGCCGGCAGGTCGAGCGGCACGTTGCCGATGCCGAAGCGCCGTGCACGGCGGTCGAGCCGCAGCCGGCCCAGGGTGGAGATGTCCTCCGTGCCTTGGGCACGACGCACCAGCGCGCGAAGACGCGCCTCCACTTCCGCGAGGTCGAAAGGCTTGCCGAGGTAGTCGTCCGCACCCGCATCCAGCCCGGCGATGCGTTCCTCCGTCCGGTCGCGCGCGGTCAGCACCAGCACCGGCGTCCGGTCGCCGCGCAGGCGCGCATGGCGCAACGCGGTCAGGCCGCTGCCCAAGCCGCTGGTCGGACTCGCCGTGGCGGGCAGGTTCAGATCGAGGAGCACCGCGTCGAAGCTCTGCACGCGCCACAGGTGCTCTGCTTCTTCCACGCTCGCAGCCACATCGACGCGGTGTCCCGCGTCACCCAGGCTGCGCAGCATCACGCTGCGCAGTACGGCGTCATCTTCGACCAGGAGGATTCGCATAGCTCGAGCAGGAGGAGAAAGGTCAGGGGGTTGTGTTTGTACAGCATGCGCAGCGGGCCGCAGCGCATTTCAGGTGCTGCTCGGCAACCTGTACACGGAATCGCCGGGCTCTGTCAAAGCACAACCCTGGGGACAGTTCCGGCACAAGCGAGCGGTTGTCCACAGGCCGATCGCGTTTCGCAGAGTTGTTCGAATTCGCGCGACAGCGCGGAAGCGCGGCTGCGCACAGTGAACAGGTGACGATAAGTGCCTGTCGGCAAAGGAAAAAATTGATATATCCACAGCAACATGCAAGCCTTACCTACTACTACTAATCTAAATAAGGGAAATAGGAGAGGAATAGGAACAGCCGTCGATTTCCGCGCGCCAGCGCCAGCCTCTGGACATTGCCATGGTGAGAAGGTTCAAACTCGGGGCTTCCGTCATCCAGTAGGAAAGGAGCCACTCCGATGAGCCAGAAATTTCAGGTCACCGGCATGAGCTGCGGGCACTGCGCCAACCTGGTGCAGAACGCGGTACAAACCATCGATCCCAAAGCACAGGTCACGGTCGACCTCGAAACGGGCCACGTGGACGTCGTCAGCGAGCATCCGCGCGCGGACATCATCGTGGCCATCGAAAACGCCGGATATCGGGCGCAGTAGCCACAGATCACCGTCCGGAGACGCTGGAAAGACTTGGAAACCTCGCCAGCAGTTGAATACTTAATGTTTCAACGTGCAAAATGTGTCATTGCTGCTGACATCAACGAGGTGCCATGCTTTCCAGCCTTCTGCCTTCCTCGGTCCGCGAGTCGACCTACCGCCGCAAATTCCTGGAAAACCGCGACGAGAACCTGTTCATGGGTTCTTTCGAGAGCTTCGCCGACGCCGAGGCCCATGCGCCTGCGGGCAAGACGGTGGGCTACGACACGCCGGAGGCGGCCAATCTCTACAGCCATCAGATCTACTTCTACGACTACCCCGCGCTCTTCTGGCTCGGGCGTTCGCTGGACAGCGGCCTGCGCACCGTCTTCGACCTGGGCGGGCACATCGGCATCAAGTACTACGCGTTCCGCCGCGTGCTCAATTACCCGCCGGAGATGCGCTGGACGGTTTGTGACGTGCCGGGTGTGATCAAGGCTGGCGCCGAAGTCGCTGCGCAGCGGCAAGTCGCCGGTCAGCTGGGTTTCACCACCGATTTCCACGACGCGAGCGGCTGCGACATCCTGTATGCCTCCGGCAGCCTGCAATATCTGCCGAAGCACCTGTCCGAAATCCTGGCCGAGCTCCCGGTCAAGCCCAAGCGCATCATCATCAACACCGCGGCGGTCCATCCGGAGAAGACGCTCTACACGCTCAACAGCATCGGCGTGGCGGTGTGTCCGTACCGGATCGAGCACCATGACCGGCTCTTCGCCGATCTCACCGAGGCGGGCTATGTGCGCCGCGATGCCTGGCGCAACGAGGGCAAGCCGATCGAGGTGCCCTTCATCGAGGGCGGCGACAAACCCTACTACGCCGGTTGCTGCTTCGACCAGGCTTGACTCACCCCCAGGCTCGCGCACTTCGTGTCGCTCTCCACCCCCTTCCATGGGGCAATCCCTGCGGCCCGGCAAAGCCGGTTCCGCGGGATTTGCCGAAGGGGCCTTGCTCGCTGGGTGGCGGTCATCCGTTGCCTATGCATGGCGGGGCTACCATCCGGGCCATGCCCTCCAACCCCCGGATCCTGATCGCCGAAGACGAATCCGGCATCGCAGACACCCTCCAATACGTGCTGCGCACCGATGGCTTCGCGCCGGTCTGGTGCCCGACCGCAGAGGAAGCGATCGCGCAATTCACCGCCGAACCGCCCGCGCTCGCGATCCTCGACATCGGCCTGCCTGACATGAACGGTTTCGATCTGTTCAAGCGGCTGCAGTCGCTGCCCGGAGGCGCGCAGGTGCCGATGCTGTTCCTGACTGCGCGCAGCGACGAGATCGACCGCGTGGTCGGCCTCGAACTGGGCGCGGACGACTACGTGGCCAAGCCCTTTTCTCCGCGCGAACTGGTGGCGCGGGTGAGGACCATCCTGCGACGGAGCGGCCGCAATGGGCAGAACGGGCCGTCAACCGCGGCGACGGCTCCTGCAACTGCCCCCGCGCCCGCGATGCCCTTCGCGGTCGACGCCGAGCGCATGCAGATCCGCTACTACGGCCGCCTGCTCGAACTCTCCCGCTACGAGTACGGCCTGCTGCGGCTGATGGTCCAGCGCCCCGGCCGCGTCTTCACGCGCGGCGAGTTGCTGCGCCTCGTGTGGGACGAATCGAGCGAGAGCTTCGACCGCACCGTGGATGCGCACATCAAGACCCTGCGCGCCAAGCTCAAGGCGATCGCGCCGGACGTGGAACCGATCCGCACCCTGCGCGGCACCGGCTATGCGCTGAACGAAGAACTGCCGCCGGCCGCGTGACAGGGTGACGCGCCGAACCCGCATCTTCATCGGGGTCCTGCTGATCTACACGGTCGGCATCGCCTTCCTGCTGTACCGCGTGGTCTCGGACATCGATCCGCGCTACCGCGAGTCGGCGGAGGAATCGCTGGTCGAGACCTCGCAGCTGATGGCCAGCCTGATCGAGCAGGACGTGATCGCGGGTGCCATCAACGTCTCGCGGCTCGATCCGTTGTTCCGCTCGGTCTATGCGAGGCAGTTCTCGGCGCAGATCTACAACCTGCACAAACGTCATGTGGAGTTGCGCATGTACGTCACCGACCGAACCGGGCGCGTGTTGTTCGATTCGCTGGGCCGCAGCACCGGCGCGGACTACTCGCAGCGCCCCGACGTGAGCCGTTCCCTGGCCGGTGTCTACGGTGCGCGCACCTCGCGCGACATCGCGGGCGATCCGCTGACCTCGGTGATGTACGTCGGTGCGCCGATCCGCTGGGGCAACGAGATCGTCGGCGTGGTCACCGTCGGCAAGCCGGTGCGCAGCTTCGGGCAGTTCGTCGAGGACGCGCGCGCACGCACGCTCTGGGTCGGCGCCGGCTCGGCCTTCGCGCTGCTGGTGTTGGCCATCATCGTGTCGATCTGGCTCGTGCGGCCCTTCGGCCTCATCTCGGACTACGTCGGATGGCTGCGCAGCCAGCGCAGCCTGAGCCTGTCGCGCATGGTCCGGCGCGCGGTGGACACGCTGCGCGGCGGCCTGCGCGAAATGCGCGATGCGCTCACCGGCCGCAACTACGTGGCCGACTACGTGCAGACCTTCACGCACGAAGTGAAGAGCCCGCTTTCGGCCATCCGTGGCGCGGCCGAACTCATCCAGGAGCCGTCGATGCCGCAGGCCGAGCGCGAACGATTCCTCGCGAACATCGCGCACGAGACGCAGCGCATCCAGGAGATCGTCGACCGCATGATGGAGCTCACCGCGCTGGAGACGCGTCGCGCGCTCGAGCGCAGCGAGCCCGTGGCCCTGGCGCCCCTCTTGCGCGACATCGGCGCGGGCGCGCAGGCGGCGGCATCGAAGCGCCAGATCCATGTCAACGTGGCGATCCACAACGAGGCGCGGGTCGAAGGCGATCCCTTCCTGCTGCGCCGCGCGATCAGCAACCTGCTGGACAACGCGATCGACTTTTCACCGGATGGCGCCGAAGTGCTGCTCGCGCTGGAGGCCGAAGGGCGGCGCGCCCGGATCACCGTGCGCGATCGCGGCAAGGGCATCCCCGACTTCGCGAAAGACAAGGTGTTCGAGAAGTTCTATTCGCTCGCCCGCCCGCACAGCCAGAAGAAGAGCACCGGCCTTGGGCTGGCCTTCGTGAAGGAGATCGCCACCTTGCATCGCGGCCGTGTCGAGCTCGTCAATGCGCCGCGCGGCGGCGCGCAGGCGACGCTCACGCTGCCGCTGCTCGCGTATCACTGACGCGTGAGGGCCAGGTAGGCGCTGCGCGTGGCGGGACTCACCGAATCGATGAGCTGCTGGTAGGCGGTCCTGTGCCGGGCGAGCATGCGCGCCGATGCAATCGCCTTCGACTTGCAGAACCAGTGGCAGGTGTGCTGCATGAGGAAAAGCTCGGCGGACATCATGTAGGCCTTGGCTTTCTGGCCGCGCTGGGCGTCGTTCTGCGCCACTTCCGCGATACCGCGCGCGTGGATCGCGAAAGCCCTGCGCACGTCGAAGGTGGCTCGAGGCAGGAACTGGCCCGCGTACGGAAGTGCGATCGGCAAGGTGCTGACGCGCGCTTCCTTTTCGTCCACGCGAGAGAACTCGGCGGCGAAGTTGCTGAACTGCATTGAGAGCTTGCGCTCGGTGTCGTCGAGCAAGGCCCAGATCTGCGCCCGCCGGGCCGGATCTTCCTCGCCCAAGCATCGCAGGTAGCCTTCGGTGAGGTTCTCCATGAGCTTCTCGATCTGGTAGTTGCCGAGGTAGCTGCCGAGCAGTGCGACGCGGCGGCGCTGGTCCGCCGATTTGAGGATGGAGGCGCCGACGAGGACGAGCGTCGCCAGGATCAGGTATTCCATGGCCGGATGTGAGAGGGGGGATGTGGAGTGTAGATAGCTCCGCATCCCCCTTCATGCATTTCGCGCCGAGGGGCGGCGCGGCGGCGGCCTAGCGGAAGAAGTCGAGGATGCGGCTGCGCTCCTCGGCCGGCGGTGGTGCGCCGACCGGTGCGCCCGCAAGCGCTTCGGCCGATGTCGGTGCCTGCGCATCGACACCCAGGCTCGCGACGCCGTGGCCCGGTCCGAACTCGTCGAAGTACCACTCGCCATCGACATTGACGAGGCCGCCCGGTGCGCGCGGTTCGCTCACCGGAACGCCCTTCAACGCGGTCTGCATGAAGCCGACCCAGATCGGCAGGCTCAGGCTGCCGCCGGTCTCGCCGCGCACGCCGAGCTGGCGCGGCGTGTCGTAGCCGATCCATGCGATGCCGACCATCGTCGGCTGGAAGCCCGCGAACCAGGTGTCGAACGAGTCGTTGGTGGTGCCGGTCTTGCCGAAGAGGTCGTTGCGACGCAGCGCCTGGCCGGCCTTCGACGCCGTGCCGCCCTTCACCACGCTCTGCAGCAGCGAGCCCATGACGAAGGCATTGCGCTCGGGGATGGCGCGGCGGCTCTCGTCGAGCACCGGCGCTTCGGTTTCGAGCAGGACCTTGTCCTTCATGTCGGTGACGCGCGTGACGAGGTACGGATTCACGCGATAGCCGCCGTTGGCGAACACCGAGTAGCCGGCCGCCATCTGCATCGGCGTGACCGAACCCGCGCCGAGCCCCATCGGCAGGTTGGCAGGCTGCTTGTCGCGGTCGAAGCCGAAGCGGGTGACCCAGTCCTGCGCGTAGTCGACGCCGATCGACTGCAGCACGCGGATCGTGACCAGGTTCTTCGACTGCTGCAGCGCGCGGCGCAGCGTGATCGGGCCGTCGTAGGTGCCGTCGTAGTTCTTCGGCTCCCAGGCCTGCCCGCCGGGGCCGGCTTCGAAGGACAGCGGCGCGTCGTTGACGATGGTGCTCGGAGAGAAGCCCTTCTCCAGTGCGGCCGAGTAGATGAACGGCTTGAAGCTCGATCCGGGCTGCCGCCATGCCTGGGTGACGTGGTTGAACTTGCTGCGTCCGAAGTCGAAGCCACCCACGAGCGCCTTGATCGCACCGCTCTTCGGGTCCATGGCGACGAACGCGCCTTCGACTTCGGGCACCTGCGTGATTTCCCAACCGCCCTTGGCCATCTTCGCGACGCGGATGACGGCGCCGCGGCGGATCTTGATTGCGGCCGGCGCCTTCGCGGCGAGGCCCGATTGCGCGGGGCGCAGGCCTTCACTGGTGATCTGCAGGGTCTCGCCATTGGCACGCACGGCGGTGACTTCCTTCGGGCTGGCTTCGAGCACCACGGCAGCAACCAGATCGCCGTTGTCGGGGTGGTCGGCCAGCGCATCGTCGACCGCGTCGTCGAGTTCCTTCGCTTCGTCGGGCAGGTCGGCGAAGGCCTCGGGACCGCGGTAGGGCTGGCGGCGTTCGTAGTCCAGGATGCCGCGGCGCAGCGATCGATAGGCCGCTGCCTGATCGCCCGAGTCGAGCGAGGTGTAGACCTTGAGCCCGCTGGTGTAGATGCTGTCGCCGTACTGCGCGTGCATCATCTGCCGCACTGTCTCGGCGACATACTCGGCGTGCAGGCGATCGGGGTCGGCGGCATCGCGCAGATGCAGTTCCTCCTTCTTCGCCTGGTCGGCCTGCTCGGCGGTGATGAAGCCGGTTTCCTGCATGCGGTCGATCACGTAGAGCTGCCGTGCGCGCGCGCGGCGCGGATTGGCGACCGGGTTGTTGGTTCCCGGGGCCTTCGGCAGGCCCGCGAGCATCGCGGCTTCGGCAATCGTCACCTTCTGGAGCGGCTTGCCGAAGTAGGTCTCGGCGGCCGCCCCGAAACCATAGGCGCGATTGCCGAGGTAGATCTGGTTCAGGTAGATCTCGAGGATCTGGTCCTTGGTGAGCTGGCGCTCGAGCTGCATCGACAGCAGGATCTCGTAGGCCTTGCGGCTCAGCGTGCGTTCCGAGCTCAGGAACACGTTGCGCGCGACCTGCATCGTGATGGTGGAGGCGCCCTGCTGGCGGCCGCCGCGCAGGCTCGAGAAGGCCGCCCGAACAAAGCCCTTGTAGTCCACGCCACCGTGGTCGTAGAAGCGCGCGTCCTCGACCGCGAGCACCGCGTCCTTCATCACCTGGGGGATGTCCGCGAAGGGCGTGAGATTGCGACGCTCCTCGCCGAATTCGCCGATCAGGCTGCCATCGGCCGCGAAGACACGCAGCGGGAGCTTGGGCCGGTAGTCCGCCAGATCGGACACGCTCGGGAGCTTTGGGTAGATCACCGCCACTGCGGTCGCAGCGCCGATCATCACGACGAGAGCACCAGCGGCAATCGCGGCGCCGCCCCAAATGGCAATGCGGCGCAGCGGACCTGGAGGAGCCTTGCGCGCCGGCTCGCTGGAAGAAGAAGGTTTCGGCATGTGGATGTGGACCCGACGTGGGAATACTCTTTTACAGAGTCATACATTTGCTATCAGTCGGATAGCGCCGTCGGCCCGGATAGGAGCAACTCCGCATTTTCCAGTTCCCGGGCCGGATTTCAAAAGGGATGGCGCCCTAATGCTGACTGCGGCTTCCGAAGCCCGTGTGAAGTCGGGGTGTCCCTGACTTCACACGGACTTCACGCAAGCGCCGGCGGCTTCGAACAGCCTTCCAACTGGCTTCGCGCTCCCCCTCGACATTGCCTGGCGTGCACCGTTGCACGACACCCATCGAGGGACAAGGACCAACGTCATGGAAGCTTCCATACCCCGCCCCGGCCGCTGGCTCTGGCTCGGCACGCTGAGCCTCGCCACCACCTGCTTCGCCCTGCTGCTCGCGCGGCCCGTGCATGCACAGCAGGAGGCACCGGGCCCGCACATCAAGACCGAGAGCCCGTACTTCTTCGTCAAGAGCGACGACCCTGAGGTCGATCGTCTCCCTCTCAAGGGCACCGAGGTGGACGTGAAGGTCTCCGGCGTGATCGCGGACGTGACCGTCACGCAGACCTACCGCAACGAAGGCAGGCGCCCGATCGAGGCGCGGTACGTGTTCCCGGGCTCCACGAAGGCGGCGGTGAGCGGTCTCAACGTACGCCTGGCCGATCGCCTAATCACCGCGCAGATCCGCGAGAAGGAGCAGGCACGCATCGAATACGACACCGCGAAGAAGGAAGGCAAGACGGCCGCTCTGCTCGAACAACACCTGCCCAACGTGTTCCAGATGAACGTCGCGAACATCCTGCCGGGCGACGACGTGAAGGTCGAGCTGCGCTACACCGAACTTCTCGTGCCGGAGGGCGGCAACTACCAGTTCGTCTTTCCGACGGTGGTCGGTCCGCGCTACAACAGCCCGCAGTCCGAGAACGCGCAGGCGCGCTGGGTCGCGCAGCCCATCCTGCGTGCGGGCGTCGAGCCGAACACCCGCTTCAGGCTCAAGGTCGCACTCGACACGCCGCTGGGCATCAAGGAAGTGCGTTCGCTCACGCACGACATCGACGTGCAGCGCCGTGATGGCGACGGGCACGCCGACATCACGCTCGCAGATGGCAGCGCAGCGGCGGACAACCGCGATTTCGTGCTGGACTACCGCCTGGCGGGCGAACGCATCGAGTCGGGCCTGATGCTTTACGAGGGCCAAGGAGGTCAGGGAGAAAGCGCCGAGAACTTCTTCCTCGCGATGGTCGAGCCGCCGAAGTCGGTGCCCGCGAATGTCATCTCGCCGCGCGACTACATCTTCGTGGTCGACATCTCGGGCTCGATGCACGGATTCCCGCTGGACACCGCGAAGGCCACTCTGGAGCGGCTCATCGGCGGACTGCGTCCCAGCGACAGCTTCAACGTGCTGCTGTTCTCGGGCAGCAACCGGATGCTGTCGCCCCACTCGGTGCCCGCGACGCGCGCCAACATCGAACAGGCGCTCGCCACCATCCAGAACTACAGCGGCAGCGGCAGCACGGAGCTGATCCCCGCCTTGAAGCGAGCCTATGCCGAACCGAAGGCCGATGACGTGTCGCGCACCATCGTGGTGGTGACCGACGGCTACGTCACCGTGGAGCGCGAAGCGTTCGAACTGGTGCGCAAGAACCTGTCGAAAGCCAATCTGTTCGCCTTCGGCATCGGTTCGTCGGTCAACCGGCACCTGATGGAAGGCCTGGCGCGCGCCGGCATGGGCGAGCCATTCATCGTCACGGACCCGGTGCAGGCACCCGGGCAGGCAGCGCGCTTCCGACGCATGATCGAATCGCCGGTGCTCACCAGCGTGAAGGCGCGCTTCGAAGGGCTGGATGTCTATGACGTCGAACCTGCCGCGTTGCCGGACGTGCTCGGCGAGCGTCCGGTGATCGTGTTCGGCAAGTGGCGCGGCGAAGCCAAGGGTCGCATGGTCATCGAGGGCCGCAGCGCCAGCGGTCCGTACCGCCAGGAACTGAAGATCGACCCGCACACGCGCAAGGATGCGGCCGCGCTGCGCAGCCTGTGGGCGCGTCATCGCATCGCGAGCCTCGGCGACCAGGAAGCGCTGGAAGGCGGCGACGAACTGCGCAAGCGCATCACCGAACTCGGCCTTCGCTATAGCCTGCTCACGCAATACACGAGCTTCATCGCGGTGGACAAGGTGGTGCGCAACGCCGCGCCGCAGAACAGCGTCGGGGTCGACCAGCCGGTGCCGCTGCCCAAGGGCGTCAGCGAACTGGCGGTCGGCCAGAGCTTCGGCGCCGAAGTGCCGAGCTCGCCCGAGCCCGAAACGCTCGGTGCGATCGCGGTGGTGATCTCGATGCTCGCGATGCTGCGCCGCCGTGCGCGTCGCAACGATCCCCGCCGATACACGGCCTGAGGAGGACGACATGTCGCTTGCCTCACTCGCCCAAACTCACCCACGTGTCATCGACTGGGGCATCCGCCTCGATCGCGCGCCGGCCGCGGGCTGGCTCTCGCTGCAGGCGGGTGCGCTGTCCCCGCACTGGATCTGGATGGCGCGCCGCATGCATGACGGTTCCGACGATCCGCTCGGCTTGCTCGCGCTGGCCGCGCTCGCCGTACTGGTGTGGCGCTTTCGAAGCGAACTGCGACCTGCGCCGCGCCTCGGCTGGCTCGCGATCGCCACCTTCGGCACGCTCTGCGCTGCGCTGCTCCGGACGGGAGCGGGTCCCCTGCCTTCGTTGCCGGCTCTGGCTGCCGCGCTGCTCGCGGTGCTTGCGCTGGCCTGCGGGCTGCTGGCCTTCCTGCCGCGGCGCGTCGCAGCTTTGCCGATGCTCGCCATGCTGGCCCTGCCCTGGCTGTCGTCGCTGCAGTTCTATGCGGGCTACCCGCTGCGCGTCATCACTGCCGAAGCCAGCCGTTGGCTGCTGATGACGGGCTTCAACGTTGCGCGGGAGGGCAGCAGCCTGCTGGTCGATGGGCAACTCGTGATCGTCGATGCGCCCTGCTCCGGCGTGCAGATGGCCTGGTTCGGCTACTTCACCGCCTGCGTGGTCGCGCTCTGGTCGGAGCGCGATGGCCGCAGCTTTCTCGCACGTCTGCCGGCCGTCGGGCTGTTGGTGCTGGGCGGGAACATCGCGCGCAACAGCGTGCTGGTGGCGCTCGAAGCCGCGGCCCATGCACCGCCGGGGTGGTTGCACGACGGCTTCGGGCTCGCGGTGCTTGCAGGGGTGTGCGCGGGCATCGCGTGGGTGATGGTCGCGTCCGCAGGAGGTCGCCGTGTCGATACAGCTTTTTGACGCCGGGCCGCCCCAAGGTAAAGAACACCCCGCCGGGGGGCAGCGAGGACACGATGTGCCGAGCGTGGGGGCCATTCTTGAACGCTGGTTCGGCAATCGCTTCGTCAACCGCATCGCGCACAAGGCGGTATTCGCGTCGGCCATGCTGGTGTGCATGCTCTGGTCGGCGACCTCGGCACTCCAGGACGATGCGCCCTCGGCCGCGACGGCGAGCTTCCAGGAATGGCCCAGCGAATGGGAAGGCGCGCCGCTGCGCCCGTTGGCGCTCAGCGAGGTGGAACACCGCTTTGCCGACCGCTTTCCCGGCGCGATCGCGCGCCTGACCGATGGCCGCCAGGTGCTCGTGATGCGCCGCGTCGACACACCCACCCGCATGCTGCATCCGGCCGCCGATTGCTACCGGGCGCTCGGCTACGGCATCGCGCAGGCGCGTCTGGAGCAGGACGTGCATGCCCGACTGTGGCGCTGTTTCGTCGCCGAGCGGCACGGCGTGCAGAAAATGCGCGTCTGCGAGCGCATCGTCGATGCCGAGGGTGCCGCTTTCACCGACACTTCAGCCTGGTACTGGGCAGCTGCCACCGGCCGGTCGAACGGCCCCTGGCAGGCTGTCACGTCGGCGAGAACTATCGAGTGAGAGAGATTTGCTGAAGAAGGCCCTGCTTTACCTGCTTTTCGCGACCCTGGCGCTGGTGCTGACCGCAGGCATCGCCGCGTATCTGATCCTGCGGCTGGCGCTCGCGCCCGGACCCGACGAATGGGCTGCGCGCGTCAAGGCCGGTCCTTTCTCCGTCGACGTCGGCGTGCCCACGGCGATCCGGCTCGCCACCTCGTCGTGGTTCGCGCCATGGATCGCGGGCCGCACCGTCGAGACCGGCTTCGGCCCTGTGCAGTTCGGCTGGAACGAACCCACCGCCACGCTCGAGCTGCATTGCGCGCCGTGCAGCGCCACGGTGCCTTCGCTGGGCAAGACGCCGATCCGCGTCGATCGTCTCAAGGCGACGGTGCGCCGCGATGCGGGCACGCTCAGCGGCCTGCTCGAAGCCTCGGCGCCGGGTGCGGTGACCACCGAAGGCACCGGCGACGTGGTGCTGCGCGGGCGCTGGGACGGCCGGCTCACGCAGAAGAACCTGCAACTCGACATCCGCGCCGACAACGCGCCGATCGTCCACTGGTACGCGGTGCTCGCGCCCGACCTGCCCGAGCTCAAGCGCGCGCGCATCGGCGGCACGATGGGCCTGCGCGCACATGTGGTGCTTCCGGGCGGCACCTATTCCCTGACGCCGCAGCTCGAGGGCTTTACCGTCGATGGTCTGGGCACCGAGGCGATCGCCAACGCACGCACGAGCTGCGGGCCCGCGAGCCGCCTCGGCAGCGAGAGCTGGCTCGCCCGGTCGGTGATCTCGGCCGAGGACCAGCGCTTCTTCAACCATCCCGGCTACGACCTGACCGAACTCGCGGCCTCTCTCGAGGTCAACCAGAAGGCCTCGCGCACCGAGCGCGGCGGCAGCACCATCACCCAGCAACTCGCCAAGATCCTGGTGACCGGTGGCGAACAGAACGCCGACCGCAAGCTGCGCGAGCTGCTCTACGCCGTCGAGATGGAACAGACGCTGGGCAAGGCGCGGATCCTGGCGCTCTACCTCGACAACGCGCCGTGGGGCGCACGCATCTGCGGCGCGGAGACGGCGGCGCGCACCTATTTCAAGCGCTCCGCACGCAACCTGGAGCCGGCGCAGGCGGTCTGGCTCGCGTCCATGCTGACCAATCCGGCGCTGGCCGTGCGCAAGTGGCAGCAGGACGGCAACATCAACGTCGAGCGGGCGACGAAGGTGGCCGACGGCGTGCGCGGCATCACCAAGGCACAAAGGGACGCACTGCTCAAGAGCGTGGCCGCCGCGAAGTTCGCTGCACCCTAGGCGACCGGCGCGGGCGCGGGCGCGCACCACGATGGCACATGACGGCGCCGATCCGCTGGCACATGTCTTGCGAAGCCAGCATCGATGGATGCCGTCTCCGCCCCACCGCCCGCAGCCGTTGAAATCGTCGCGCTGACCAAGCGCTATGCCGCGGGTGCGCAGCCCGCGGTCGACCAGATCGACCTGCGCATCGCCAGCGGCAGCTACTGCTGCCTTCTCGGCCCTTCCGGCTGCGGCAAGAGCACCACGCTGCGCATGGTCGCGGGGCATGAGTCGGTGTCCGCCGGCGACATCCTGCTGGACAACCGCAACATCACCAACCTGCCGGCGGCCGCGCGCGGCACCGCGATGATGTTCCAGAGCTTCGCGCTCTTTCCGCATCTCTCGGCGTTGGACAACGTCGCCTTCAGCCTGAAGATGAAAAGCGTCGCCAAGGCCGAGCGCCATCGCCGTGCGAAGAACCTGCTGGAGCGCGTCGCGATGGGCCATCTGGCCGAACGCAAGCCGGCCGAGCTCTCCGGCGGCCAGCAGCAGCGCGTCGCGCTGGCGCGGGCGCTCATCACCGAGCCGCGGGTGCTGCTGCTCGACGAGCCGCTCTCCGCGCTCGACCCGTTCCTGCGCATCCAGATGCGCGCCGAGCTGCGGCGCTGGCAGAAGGAGCTGGGCCTCACCTTCATCCACGTGACGCACTCGCAGGAAGAGGCGATGGCGCTGGCCGACACGATGGTGGTGATGAACCACGGCCTGATCGAGCAGGTGGGCTCGCCGCATCAGGTCTACAACCATCCGGCCAGCGAGTTCGTCGCGCGCTTCATGGGCGGCCACAACGTGTTCGCGCTGAACGACGGGCTCGTTGCGGTGCGCAACGACCACATGCGCATCGCACCGTCCACGGGCGAGGCGGGCGACATGGGCGTGCCGGCGCATGTGACCGACATCGAATACCAGGGCACCTATGTGCTGATCGGCCTGCGCCTGACCGGCGAGCGCCCGGAGCGAAGCGGCGTCTCGGTGCTGCTGTCGGAGCAGACCTTCTTGAGCCGTCCTTACGAGGTCGGCGACAGCGTGCGCCTGAGCTGGTCCGAAACCGACGCGCGTGCGCTCGGCCCCGGCGCCACGCGGCCGGGCGAACCGGGCAACGGCTCGGCGGCTTCGCGCCCCGCGCCGATGGCGGCCCTTGCGGCGATGGCAGCGTGATCGGCTTCGTTCGTCGCGCCGCGGCGGCGGTGCTTCCCCTTTTCTTCACCACCACTGGCTCTCCGGAGACCCATCATGTCCAAAAAAGATGAAATCTCTTCCACCGATGTGCAGCGCCGCACGCTGCTGAAGGGCACTGCGGGCATTCTTGCCGCGGGCGCGTTCCCCGCGATCCATGCGCAGGAAAAGATCGTGCTGCGCTACATCGGCACCGCAGTCAACCAGGACAAGGCGATCGCCGAGAAGTTCAAGGCCGACACCGGCATCGAGATCCAGTACGTGGCCGTGACCACCGACGACGTGACCAAGCGCGCCGTCACTGCGCCGAACAGCTTCGACCTGATCGACACCGAGTACTTCTCGTTGAAGAAGATCGTGCCGACCGGCAACTTGAAGGGCATCGACACCAAGCGGGTGAAGAACGCCGACAAGATCACCACCCTCTTCACCAAGGGCGAAGTGGCCGGCAAGAAGGTCGGCGACCAGGGCACCGCGCCGATCAAGGTGATCTACCTCGAGGGCGAGAAGAGCAAGGCCTTCGCGAAGTCGCCGACGCAGTTCATGTCGCTGATCCCGACCACCTACAACGCGGACACGCTGGGCATCCGGCCCGACCTCATCAAGCGGCCGATCGGTTCGTGGGCCGAGCTGCTCAATCCCGAATTCAAGGGCAAGACGGCGATCTTGAACATCCCGTCGATCGGCATCATGGACGCGGCGATGGTGGTCGAGTCGAAGGGCCTGCACAAGTACGCCGACAAGGGCAACATGACCAAGGCCGAGATCGACCTCACGATCAAGACGCTGATCGAGGCGAAGAAGGCCGGCCAGTTCCGCGCGCTGTGGAAGGACTTCAACGAGTCGGTGAACCTCATGGCCTCGGGCGAGGTGGTGATCCAGTCGATGTGGTCGCCTGCCGTGACGGCCGTGCGCAGCAAGGGCATCGACTGCGTGTTCCAGCCGCTCAAGGAAGGCTATCGCGCATGGGCCTCGGGCTTCGGTCTGCCGGCGACGCTGTCGGGCCGCAAGCTCGACGGCGCCTATGAATTCATCAACTGGTTCCTCGACGGCTGGGCCGGCGCGTACCTCAATCGCCAGGGCTACTACAGCGCAGTGCTCGAGACGGCCAAGGCCAAGATGGAGCCCTACGAATGGGCCTACTGGATGGAAGGCAAGCCGGCCGAGAAGGACATCAAGAGCCCGCAGGGCGACGTGATCGCGAAGGCCAGTGCAGTGCGCGACGGCGGCAGCTACGAGCAGCGCATGGGCGGCATCGCGTGCTGGAACGCCGTGATGGACGAGAACGAATACATGGTGAGGAAATGGAACGAATTCGTGGCTGCGTAGAGCTCGCCCCCAGGCTGCGCGCACTTCGTGTCGCTTCGCCAACCCCCTACCGGGGGCGACACCGGCGGCCCGGCGAAGCCGGTTCCGCGGTGTCTCTGGAACGGGCTTCGCGTTGCTCGCCCTGGGGGCAGTGAATTCAAGCATTCATGAGCACAGTCGTCGTATCCGCTGAGATCGCCTCGTCGCCCACCCGCACGATCAAGGCGTGGTGGCAGGCGGCGCCGTTCGCGCTGGTGTTCCTGCTGTTCTTCATCGTTCCGCTGCTGCTCATCGCGATGGTCAGCCTGTGGAACTTCAACGAGTACGAACTCATCCCCGCGCTGTCGCTGCGCAACTACCTGAGCATCTTCGAAGGCTGCTCGCATCTCACGGACAACGGCGACTTCTGCGTCACGCTGTCGACCTATCTCAGCACGTTGAAGTTCTGCGTCATCGTGTGGGCGATCACGCTGTTGATCGGCTTCGCGGTGGCGTACTTCCTCGCGTTCCATGTGCGCTCGTCGGCGATGCAGACGTTGCTCTTCGTGCTGTGCACCGTGCCGTTCTGGACCTCGAACGTGATCCGCATGATCTCGTGGGTGCCGCTCTTGGGGCGCAACGGACTGGTCAACCAGGGCTTGATGTGGCTCGGCGTGGTCGACTCGCCGATCGAGTGGCTGCTCTTCTCGGACTTCTCTGTGGTGCTCGCCTTCGTGCATCTCTACACGATGTTCATGATCGTGCCGATCTTCAACTCGATGATGCGCATCGACCGCTCGCTGCTCGAAGCCGCGAGCGATTCGGGCGCCTCGGGCTGGCAGACGCTGTGGAACGTGATCGTGCCGCTCTCGCGCACCGGCATCCTGATCGGCTCCATCTTCGTCATCACCATCGTGATGGGCGACTTCGTCACCATCGGCGTGATGGGCGGCCAGCAGATCGCCTCCGTGGGCAAGATCATCCAGGTGCAGACCTCGTACCTGCAGTTCCCGCTCGCGGCGGCGAACGCGATGATCCTGCTTGCGGTGGTGCTGATGATCATCTGGGCTCTTACGCGGCTCGTCGACATCCGGAAGGAGCTATAGGTGCTCGCGCGGCCATCTTTTCAGTTGCGCCCGGGACGGGATCGCGCCGACGGCGCACTCTGCTCCGCGAATGTCCCCCGCCCTTCGGGCTCCTCCTTTATTTCGCTGCGCAGAGCACGCCATCGGCGCGATCCGTCACGGCAGTGCTTGATCTGCCGGCACGACACGGCCGCTCCCGTGGCGAGGATGCCGGGTGGTCCCCGCAGCGAAATAAAGGAGGAGGCGAAGCCGGGGGACATTCGCGGAGGGGACCACCCGGTGTCCTCGCCACGCGCCCTGGACTCGACTCACGTAGTGGAGAAATCCTAGTGGAGGAATCCGCATGAGCCACCGCATCGGCGAACAGCGCAGCCGCGGTTTCTGGCCACTGGCCGTGGTCTTCGCGCTGTTCGTGCTGTTTCTCTACGGGCCGATGATCACGATCTTCGTGCTCAGCTTCCAGGGGCCCGAAGGCGGGCTCACCTTTCCGCTGCGCGGTGTTTCGTTGCACTGGTTCCACAAGCTCGCCGACGGCCTCGGCACGGTCGACATCGGGGCGGCATTTCGCCGGTCGATGCTGCTCGGTGCGGTGGTGATGCTTTTCACCGTGGTGCTTTCGGTGCTTGCGGGATTGGCCTTCCGCAAGAAGCTCAAGGGCGGCAACGCGCTCTTCTTCATCACCATCGCGAGTCTCATCATGCCGTCGATCATCGTGTCGCTCGGCATCGGCCTGCAGTTCCGCCTGCTCGACGGCGGCATCAAGAGTGCGCTGACCGCGCTCGATGCCACCAGCGTGCTGGAGAACTACGGCACCGCGCTCGGCCTGCTGACCTCGGCACTCGGCGCGCATCTCACCTGGACGCTGCCCTTCGGGCTCCTGATCATGTTCGCGGTGTTCAACCGCTTCAACCCGGCGTACGAGGAAGCCGCCCGCGATCTGGGCGCAACGCCTTGGCAGAGCTTCCTGCATGTGGTGCTGCCGTTGATCGGGCCCTCGGTGGTGGGCATCGGCATGTTCGGCTTCACGCTGAGCTGGGACGAGATCGCGCGCACCTCGCAGGCGATCGGCGACGTCAACACGCTGCCGCTCGAACTCCAGGGGCTGACGTCGACGGTCACGACGCCGGCCATCTATGCGCTCGGCACGGTCACGACGGTGGTGTCCTTCGCGGTGATGGCCATCGCGCTCGGCGCCGCGGCCATGCTGCGCAGGCGTTCCGCGCACCGGCGCTGATGCGGCCACAGGCATGGCGCGGCTGCTGGTCATCAATCCGAATACCTCCGCATCGGTGAGCGAACTGCTGCAGCGCCGCGTCAGCGCTGCGGTCGGCGGCGCGCACGAGGTTCGCACCGTCACCGCGCGATTCGGTGCGCCCTACATCTCGAGCGAGGCCGGCTACGCGGTCGCGCAGCACGCGACGCTGGACGCCTGGGCGGCTGCGCACGCCAACGGCGAGCGGCCCGACGCAGTGCTGATCGGCTGCTTCGGCGACCCGGGCCTCTTCGCCCTGCGCGAAGGCGCCGGCGTGGCGGTGGGCGGGCTGGCGGAGGCGTCTTTTCTCGCCGGCTCGCGGCGGGGACGCTTCGCAGTGGTCACCGGCGGCGAGGCCTGGCGGCCCATGCTCGAACGGCTGGCGTGGTCGCTTGGTCATTCGGCGTCGCTCGCGGGCATCCACACCGTGGCGCCGACCGGTGCGCAGCTCGCGGCCGATCCGGACGGTGCGCGATCGCTGCTCGCGCAGGCCTGCCGCGACGCTGCGCAACGCTTCGGCGTGCAGGCGGTCGTCCTCGGCGGCGCGGGCCTCGCCGGCATGGCGGCCGAGATTGGCGATGCGGTACCGGTGCCGCTGATCGACAGCGTGGATGCCGGTGCGGAATGGGCCGTGGCGGCGGCCGGGTCGTCCGCTTCAGGTGCGAAGAAGGCCGCGGTGGGCTTCGGCGTGGCCTGGCAGAGCGTCTCGTGGGAGCTCGAGTCCTTCGGCTGACCGCGCGCCGCCCCCACCGCCAGCGCGGTCGTCCGGACCGTGCCACCATGGTCCGATGACCAGCCCGCACCACCCCCACAACGTCCATGCCGCCCAAGCGGTTTCGCTCGTCCGCCCGCGGCCGATCGAGCAGATCGTCGCGGGCGTCTCCACCAGCGACGGCGACGGCGTCAAGCTCACGCGGGTGCTCCAGCACACGCTGCAGGAGCGGCTTGATCCCTACCTGATGCTCGACGCCTTCGGCAGCGACAACCCCGGCGACTACATCGGCGGATTTCCGAGCCATCCGCATCGCGGCTTCGAAACCGTGACCTACATGATCTCGGGTCGCATGCGCCATCGCGACAGCCACGGCCATGAAGGCCTGCTGTCCAACGGCGGCGTGCAGTGGATGACCGCCGGGCGCGGCCTGGTGCACAGCGAGCTGCCGGAGCAGGAAGAGGGACTGATGGAAGGCTTCCAGCTCTGGCTCAATCTGCCGGCCAAGGACAAGATGCGCGAGCCCTGGTATCGCGACATCCAGAGCGAGGAGATCCCGGAGTTCACCACGCCTGCGGGCGTGCATGTGCGCGTGATCGCCGGGGAG
Source organism: Variovorax ureilyticus (assembly GCF_037889935.1). Taxonomy (NCBI): domain Bacteria; kingdom Pseudomonadati; phylum Pseudomonadota; class Betaproteobacteria; order Burkholderiales; family Comamonadaceae; genus Variovorax; species Variovorax ureilyticus. Next base: position 279,882 of record NZ_JBBKZU010000005.1, on the reverse strand, counting down.
AGCCATGGCGTCGCGGGCGCGATGAAGCGCGAGCGCACCGAGCCGCTCTACCTCGACATCACCCTTCCCCCCGGGGCCGAGTTCGCCCAGCCGCTGCCCGACGATCGCAACGCGCTGGTCTACGTGTTCCGGGAGTCGGTCTTCATCGGCAACAGCGAGATCCCGACCAAGCGCATGGCGATCATGGCCAACGAGTCCGGCAGCGACGGCGTGCTGCTGCACGCGCCCGGCACCAACCACAGCCCGGCGCGCGCGCTGCTGATCGCCGGCAAGCCGCTGCGCGAGCCGATCGCGCAGTACGGCCCCTTCGTCATGAACACCCGCGAGCAGCTGATGCAGGCGGTGCAGGACTTCCAGCGCGGCAAGTTCGGATGACCCGGCCGCCGCGCGCGTTCATCTATCTTTACGCGCGCTCACTGTGGGCTCACTGTCGGGACACATGCGGCCGCCACACTTTCGTTCACCTGCTGCCCATCGGCGGCAGGCTTCTTCGAAAGGAAGCACTCTCATGATCACGTCTCGCAAAAGCCTTCTCTGTGCCGGATTGCTGGCTGCCACGGTCGCCTCGGGCGCATTCGCGCAGGCACCGGCTGCCGCGCCTGCCGCCCAGGACCCGTCCGCCGCGCAGGCGCCGGCCAAGGGTCCGCGCGGGCGGGAAGACCGCGCACAGCGCTTCGAGCAGATGAAGCAGCGCCATGCGCAGCATCTCGCCGCGCTCAAGGAAAAGCTCAAGCTCACGCCGGCGCAGGAAGGCGCTTGGAACACCTTTGCACAAGCCCAGGAACTGCCTCCGGCACCGCCCGCCGGTGCGCGCATGAACCGCGACGAGTTCGCCAAGCTGACGACGCCGCAACGCCTCGACCTGATGGAAAAGCGCCGCGCGGAACGCAGTGCGATGTTCACCAGGCGCGCCGACGCGACCCGCACCTTCTACGCCGGCCTGACGCCTGAGCAGCAGAAGACCTTCGACGCGGAATCGATGCGCCGCTTCGGCCCGGACGAGCATGGCGGCCCCCGTCATCCTCATCATCCGGCCGCACCTGCCAAGAGCTGATTCGTTCACAGGCCCAAGCGAAAGAGCCCGCGACGCGCAAGCGCCGCGGGCTTTTGTTTCTTCCATCTCGAGACCGTTATTGAGGCGTGCCGGTCCGGTTGGTCGGGTTGGTCGGCACGTCAGGCCGCTCGCCCGGCTGGCCGAATCGCGGCTTCACCTTGCGGCCCGACTGGCTCACCTCGGCGCGCGACATCTCTCCGGTGGGGGGCGGCACCGCATTGGGCTGGTGGTTCACGGTGGTCGTGGCCTCGCCCTTCGGCACCGGATTGTTCGCGTTGTTGCGATTGTGGGCACGTGCCTCGGCCTTCACCGATTCGCGATTCGCAGGCGCGGAGCCCTCGGGTCGCTGCGGAGGGTTCGGCACGCCCGACGGCGTCATGGTGCTGGCCTGTCCGGCGACCGAGGGATCGGGCTGCGCAGGTATCGAGGTGCCTTGTGCGAACGAGGCGGCCGCGATGCCCGTCAGGCCGGCGAACAGGGCCGTTCTCAGGATCGATTGCTTCATGGTTGCTCCTTGTCTGGGTGGACTGTCGATTCACCGTAGAAGGGCTCTGGCGGCCGCTTTGTGCGGGTACGCTCGCCCTCGCTGTAGGAGCCGGCCGCAGCGCCTCGCAGGCCATGGAAGAACGTGGCGCGCTCCTACAGCCCGCCCCGGCGGCGCGTCTTACAACTGAATCCGTGAAGCTCTCGTCCCCCATGGAAGCCATGACGGCCCAGCCGACGTCGCTGAAGGTGATGACCGTGAACACCCACAAGGGCTTCACGGCGCTGAATCGCAGGTTCATCCTTCCCGAGCTTCGGGAAGCGGTGCGCACCGTGGGGGCGGACGTGGTGTTCCTGCAGGAAGTGCTCGGCACGCACTCGCGGCATTCGCGCAAGATCGACAACTGGCCCGAGGCGCCGCACTACGAATTCCTCGCCGACACCATGTGGCCGCAGTTCGCCTACGGCCGCAACGCGGTGTATCCGAAGGGCCACCATGGCAATGCGGTGCTGTCGAAGTTTCCGATCGTCCATTACCGCAATCACGACGTCTCGGTGTTGGGTCCCGAGAAGCGCGGCCTGCTGCATTGCGTGCTGCGGCTGCCTGCGCGGCCGGTCGACGTGCACGTGATCTGCACGCACCTGGGGCTGGCCGAGAACCATCGGCAGCAGCAACTGGAGCTGCTTTGCCACATCGTGCGCGACGAGGTGCCTGCGGATGCGCCGCTGATCGTCGCGGGCGATTTCAACGACTGGCGCGGCAAGGCGCACGCGATCCTCGAACAGGGTGCGGCGTTGCACGAGGTTTTCGTGCGAGCCCACGGCAGTGCGGCCAGGACGTTCCCGGCGCGCTTTCCGGTGCTGCCGCTGGATCGCATCTACGTGCGCAACGCGGCAGTGCATGCGCCGGTGGTGCTGCCGCGCAGGCCGTGGTCGCATCTGTCGGACCACGCGCCCTTGGTGGCGGAGATCGAGCTGTGAGCGCGTCGAAGGGGCCGCGCTGGATCAGCGGCAACCAGGTCGAGCTGCTGGAGAACGGCGAGCAGTATTTCCCGCGCGTCTTCGAGGCCATCCGCCAGGCGCGGCGCGAGGTCGTTATCGAGACCTTCATCCTGTTCGAGGACAAGGTCGGCCAGGCGCTGCAGGACGTGCTGCGCGAAGCGGCGCTGCGCGGCGTCAAGGTCGAGGTGATGATCGACGGCTTCGGTTCGGCGGGGCTGTCACCCGCTTTCATCGAAGCGCTCACCTCGACGGGCGGGCGCGTCAGAGTGTTCGATCCCGGCAGGCGGATCTTCGGGCAGCGCCTGAACTACTTCCGGCGCATGCACCGCAAGATCGTGGTGGTCGATGGCGCCACGGCCTTCGTCGGCGGCATCAATTTCTCGGCGGATCACCTGCTCGACTTCGGCCCGATGGCCAAGCAGGACTATGCCGTGGCGCTGCGCGGGCCGATCGTCGGCGAGATTCATCACTTCGTGCTGCGGGCGATCGCGCTCGGAGACAAGGGCGCGAGCTGGTTCCGGCGGCGGCTCAAGGCGACCAGCCAGGAACTGCTGGGGCCGGAGGGCACGGACGAGGTGCTTTTCGTGACGCGCGACAACCGGCGTCACACCAACGACATCGAGCGGCACTACCGCGCCGCGATCCGCAGCGCGCGCGAGCGCATCGTCATCGCCAATGCCTACTTCTTTCCGGGCTATCGGCTGATCCAGGAAATGCGGCGCGCAGCGCGTCGGGGGGTCGCGGTGCACCTGATCCTGCAGGGCGAGCCCGACATGCCTTTCGTCAAGGTGGCGGCGAGCATGCTCTACCACCACCTGCTGCACGCGGGCGTCTGCATCCACGAATACATCGACCGGCCGCTGCACGGCAAGGTGGCGCTGGCGGACGACCAGTGGAGCACCGTGGGCTCGAGCAACCTCGACCCGCTGAGCCTCTCGCTGAACCTGGAGGCGAATGTGGTCGTGCGCAGCCGGGCGTTCAACCAGGCGCTCTGGGATAAGCTCCACGACCTCATGCAGAACAGTTGCAAGCAGGTGCGGACATCGGATCTCACCGAATGGAGCGCATGGCGCCTGGTGCGCAGCTTCTTCATCTTCCACCTGCTGCGCTGGTATCCGGCGTGGGTCGGGTGGCTGCCGCGGCATGTGCCGCGCCTGGAGCCGCTCGGCAAGCAGGACCCGCGCCGCGGCCCGACGCAGACGGACGTGGCGTGATGGCCAGCCCACCGGCAGCCGGCGCCGGTGCGCCCGCGGAATCCGTCGGACCGACCCCCTGGGAGCACGTCAAGCGTATTGCCGCGTGGCTCTTCTTCGCCGGCGTGGTGGCGCTGATCTGGCGCCAGGCGCGCCACATCGACTGGTGGTCCGTGCTGGCGTCGGTGCGCGCGATTCCCTTGCCGATGCTGCTCACGGCGGCGGTACTTGCCTTCCTGAGCCATCTTCTCTACAGCACCTACGACCTTCTCGGCCGGCGCATGACCCATCACGATCTCGGCACCGTGCCGGTGATGGGCATCACCTTCATCAGCTACGCGTTCAACCTGAACTTCGGATCGCTGATCGGCGGGGTGGCTTTCCGCTACCGGCTGTACTCGCGGCTCGGCCTCAGGCCCAACACGATCACGCGGGTGCTGGGCTTCAGCATGCTCACCAACTGGTTCGGCTACTTCGTGGTCGCCGGCGCCGCCTTCTGTTTCGCTCCGATGACCTTGCCGCCGGACTGGCGAATTGACAGCGGCGGGCTGCGCATCCTCGGCGCGGGGCTGATGCTGGCCGGCGCGGCGTACCTCGTGCTGTGCGCGGTCGCGCGCGAGCACACCTGGAGCATCCGCGGCCATGAACTGGACACGCCGCCGCTGCGCATCGCGCTGCTCCAGCTCGCGCTGTCCTGCACCAACTGGTCGCTGATCGGAGGGATTCTCTGGTTCCTGCTCCAGTGGCAGGTGGAGTACCCCACCGTGCTTTCGGTGCTTCTCGTGGCAGCGGTGGCGGGCGTCATCACGCATGTACCGGGCGGGCTCGGCGTGCTGGAGGCGGTGTTCCTCGCGCTGCTGTCGCACCGTCTGCCGGAGGCCCAGATCCTCGGGGCATTGCTTGCGTACCGCGCGCTCTACTATCTGCTGCCGCTGGCGGTGGCGCTGGTTTTCTACGTGGTGGCGGAGATGCACGCGCGGCGCCTGCGGCGGATGCTTTCGATGCCCCCGGGCTGAATTCCGGAGCGCGCCAAGCCAGCGCATCCTTCGGTCTTTTTCGCCTGAATGCCTACAGGGGTGTCAGCGGGCGCGCCCTAAGTTGGCGGAATGGCGCAGCACTCCGTCACGCTCGCGAGTCAGACCGACCTCCCCGGATTTCGGCGCGAAGCCCGCACCCTGCTCGCGGGGCTCGTCCCGCCGGAGGAGGCCCAGTGGGACGCCCGCGCGACACACGAACTGCGCACCGAGGCGCGAGGCATTGGAAGACCGTGCGACGAAAAGCCGCCAAGCGGCGTCAATGTGGTGTTGCCGCGCTCGTTTCTGTCCCTGTGCAACATGGTGATCCTGCACCACGATCCCGCGCGCTTCGCGCTGTTGTACCGGCTGCTCTGGCGACTGGTGCACGAGCCCGGCCTGCAGCGCGATCCGCACGACGACGACCGGTTGCGTGCGCTGCACATGGCGCGGGCCGTACGTCGTGACATCCAGAAGATGAGGTCGCACGTGCGCTTCAGGACGCTCCGCCTCACCGCCGACGGCGAACCGCTGCAGATCGCGTGGTTCGCGCCGGATCACTACATCGTCGAAGCTGTCGCGCCCTTCTTCATTCGCAGGATGGCGCACGGGCGCTGGGCCGTGCTCACGCCGGTAGGTTGCGTCCGCGGGTGGGGCGAGTCACTCGAATTCGGACCGGGCGCGCCCTGCGAACCTCGGCTGGACCGCGACACGGCGGAAACGGCATGGCTCGATTGCTACCGCCAGGTCTTCGGCGCCGATCACCCCCTCGAACCCACTCAGTAGCGGTAAAGATAGCGGACCCGGACGAAGTTTTCGCCCGGATTCGGCTCCTTGATGCGGCCGTTGGAGAAATGCTGGAAGCGCACCGAGACCTCATGCTCGCGCTGCGCACCGAAGTTGAGGCCGGCGCCGATGACTTCGGTGAACTGGAAGGCGGTGCTGAACTCGCGGTCCGGGGTGCGATAGAGATGGTCCATCACCGTGCCGCCGATGCCGGCGTCGAGAAACCACGGCGAGCCGCCTTCGCCGAAGCGATAGCGGACGTTGGCGATGGCGCCGATCTGGGCGTAGTTGTCGTTGTCGTTGCCGTGAGGCTTCGGTGCGCGCCAGCCGCTCAGGAATGCATCCCAGTAGAAGCTCACGTCCCCGCCCCACAGAGGGTAGTTGGCTCCGAACGGCCGGGTCAATCCGAGTGTCAGCGAGTCGGTCGACCGGCCGCTCTGCGGCGTCGTTCCAGCCTCGAGGTAGATGCCCATCGCCCTGTCGTCCGGCGCAGCCTGGGCTGCCACCGAAAGCAACACGCCCCCCAAACACAGGATGGCTTTGGCGCAGGAAGTCATGTTTTTCATTCTTGGAACCCTGCGTTCAGTTTGCACGTCGTGGCATCGTAAGGGGTTATGCGAAAAGTCTGCAGGAAGTGGTGCCACGACCGGAGATAGGATGCGACCACTATTCGTGCTGCACTGCAGCAAAAAGGGCTTCTAAAGGCCTATAGTTGCCTCTCGAGTCCCGTGTACCGAGAGTCCCCCGCATGTCTTCCGCCCGTTATTTCAATCCCCTGCTGCTCTGGGCCGACGTTGCGGCCACGGTCAACGAAATGCTCCTGTCGTCCGGCTCGGTCATCCGCATGAGGACCGAACGGATCGCCCGGGCGGGCCTCGCGCCCAGCGACTCTGATGTCGCCGAATTCCAGCTCATGGGGCACGAGAAGCTCGTCGCGGCGAGCGAGGCCGGCGCGGCGATGGTCAATCAGCTGCACACCACGCAGTTCGCGGTCTTCAATCGCGCGGTCAGGCACTGGCTGAGCGGCGGGGTCGCGCTGTTCTCGCTCGCCACCAGCACCTCGCAGGCGCAGGCCATGACGCATGCGGAAGCGCTGGGCGACTCGGCCGCGCGCACCGCCGCAGCAGTGAGCCAGTTGAGCAGCGCCGGTGCGCGCATCGTGCAGCGCGGCCTCAAGCCGATCCACGCGAAGGCGACGGCCAACGAGCGCCGCCTCGCGGCACCCGCCGGGAAGTGAAGTAGACCGCGTCGGCGAAGCGAGATCGGCGCCGAGTCCTCGTGCGCCAAGCTGCCGGGATCGGCGCTCACGCTCGAGCCGCCTGAACCGCGATCAGCTTTCCGTCACCAGGCGCAGCAGGGTGATTTCCGACGGCGCGCCGATGCGCTTCGGCGGACCCCAATAGCCGGTGCCGCGGCTCGTGTAGACCCACATCTTCTGCAGCCTGTGCAGCCCTGCGGTGAAAGGCTGCTGGAGCGGCACGAAGAGATTCCACGGAAAGAACTGCCCGCCGTGCGTGTGGCCGGACAGCTGGAGCTGAAAGCCGGCCTCCGCTGCCGCCGGCGCACTGCGCGGCTGGTGCGCAAGCAGCACCCGCGTGTGCACCATCGGCGGCGCGCCGTCGAGCGCGAGCTGCGGATCGCTCGCATGCGCGGCATCGAAATGCACCGCCGTGTAGTCGGTGACCCCGGCGACGACGAGCGCGCTTTCGAGCACTTCCTCGTCGGTCTGCGCGCCTTTCACGCTGCGCGTCTGGAGCACGACATGCTCGTTGAGCAGCACGCGCAGCCCAAGCCGCCGCAGTTCGTCGATCCAGGCGTGGGCGCCGGCGTAGTACTCGTGATTGCCGGTCACCACGAAGGTGCCGTGCTTCGCGCGCAGGCCCTGCAACGGCGCGATGTGATCGCGAAGCTCCGTCACCGTGCCGTCGACGAGGTCTCCCGTGATGGCGACCATGTCGGCGCCGAGGCGGTTGACTGCATCGACGATGCGCTGGATGTAGCCGCGCCGGATCGTCGGGCCCACGTGGATGTCGCTCAGTTGCGCGATGGTGAATCCGTCCAGCGCGGCGGGCAGATCCCGGATCGGCACCTCCACATGCACCACGTTGGCGGTGCGCCGCGCGTTGAGAAAGCCGATCATGGAGATCGCCGTCGCGAGGACCGGCACCGCGCCGGCGCTCTTCGACAGCCAGCGGGGCCAGTCGATGCCCCAGCCCGAAATCGATGCCGCCCCCCAGGCGATCAGCAAGCCGGTGTCGCGCACGATCGTGAGCACGAACATGGACGAGAACCAGCCCATGCTCAGCAGCCCGATCCACTTCCAGCCGTCGCCGATGCGGCGAGCGCCCGAACGCCTGCTCGCGAACGGCAGGGGCATGGTCGCAGCCGAAACGACCAGCGCCACGACCAGCAGCGCCAACCAGCCGGTCCAGTTCCCGGCGAGCGCGGGCAGCAGCCGCAGGCCGATGTAGACATGCAGGAGCGTGGTGAGGAGGATGAGTGGTCGAAGCGGCATCTAGACGGCGGGACGGAAAAATCCGGGACACACCAAATGCGAGCGATCTGCTCCACATTCAAGGTGTGTGCCACCTTGTCCGACGCTAATTTCAAGGCAGGTTGCTTGCGCGAACCTGATGTTGGTTCTGGCGGGATCCTCGCGGGGTTGGCCGACGGATCTCCCGCCGGGTGGGCTCAGTCGCCGGTGCTGACGGCCGCCTGGTGTTCAGGACGGTGCGCGCCCATCGCCGAGGCGAAATCCACGTTCGACGGCCACATGAACACGGCCTTCGCGGCAACGCCGTTGAAGACGACGAGCGGCTGCGTCAACGTGACGCCACCCATCGTCGCCTCGATTTCGTATGCACCGGGATCGAGCCGCGCGAGCATGTAGGGCGATCCGGTATCGGCCTGCATGATCTCGCGACCGTTGTAGCGCTCACGCACGATGACGTGCACGTCGGACGGAAAGCGAACGCTCCGGCTGGCACGGTTGATGCCGAACTCCAGCGTGGCCGCCCAGCGCGGCGAAACGGTCTGCATGAAGGCAGCCTCTTCGCTCGTCCTGCCGCCGCACATGTACTCGATCCCCTGCGCCATCCGGATCGGGGGGGTGGTCAAGGCCTGTGCCGACGTGAATGCGCCCAGCATCACCACCGCGGCCCACAGGGGCCGCCAAGACCGGTTGGGGTTCATTTTGCTGTCCTCTTGCTCGACTCGAATGGCGTGAATCCGCCGGAGATTCTGCTTAGCAAGAGTCGGGCTAGGAATAGCGTTTACGCGCATTTCCCGCCCTGACAGGAGCGACCGATCGATCATCGATCGGTCGTGGTCGGTCGTCGATCGATCAGACGTCGATGTTCGCCGCCCGCAGCGCGTTCTGCTCGATGAAGTCGCGCCGCGGCTCGACCTCGTCGCCCATCAGCATGGTGAACACGCGGTCGGCTTCGATCGCGTCGTCGATCTGGACGCGCAGCAGGCGCCGCACGTTCGGGTCCATGGTGGTTTCCCACAGCTGCTCGGGATTCATTTCGCCCAGGCCCTTGTAGCGTTGGCGCGATGTCGCGTTCTCGGCCTGGCCGATCAGCCAGCGCATGGCTTCGCGGAAGTCGCTGACCTTCTCTTCCTTCGCCTTGTCGCCCTCGCCGCGGCGAACGATGGCACCCTCGCCGAGCAGGTCGCGGAAGGTCTTGGCGGCCTCGGCCAGTGCGGCGTAGTCGGCGCCATGCACGAAATCCTGTGTGAGCACGCTGCTCTTGATGTTGCCGTGATGGCGGCGGCTGACGCGCAGCAGCGGCTTGTCGGTGCGGGCATCGAACTCGCTCGACACATCGGCGGGCGCGCCGGTGGTGTTGAGCTCGCGCAGCTTGTTCTGCAGTGCGATGGCGGAGGCTTCGGCGGCGGGCGTGGTGTCGAGGTCGAGCGCCACGCCATCGGCAATCGCACGCAGCGCTGCGGTGTCGAGGAACACGCCCAGCCGCGCGATCACCGCTTCGGCAAGCTGGTGCTTGCGGGCGAGGTCGGCCAGCGCCTCGCCGGCGAGCGTGGTCGGGTTGCTGCCGCCTGTCTGGACGCTCGCGTCCTTCAGAGCGACCTTGAGCAGGAACGTGTCGAGCGCGGGGCCGTCCTTGAGGTACTGCTCTTCCTTGCCGACCTTCACCTTGTAGAGCGGCGGCTGGGCGATGTAGATGTGGCCGCGTTCGACCAGCTCGGGCATCTGCCGGTAGAAGAAGGTCAGGAGCAGCGTGCGGATGTGCGCACCGTCCACGTCCGCGTCGGTCATGATGATGATGCGGTGGTAGCGCAGCTTCGCGACGTTGAAGTCGTCCGCCCCGCCGGCGGCCGTGGTGGCGCCCGCGCGGCCGATGCCGGTGCCCAGCGCGGTGATCATGGTCAGGATTTCGTTGCTGGTCAGCAGCTTCTCGTAGCGCGCCTTCTCGACGTTCAGGATCTTGCCGCGCAGCGGCAGGATGGCCTGAAACTTCCGGTCGCGGCCCTGCTTGGCCGAGCCGCCTGCGGAGTCGCCCTCCACCAGGTAGATCTCGCACAGCGCGGGGTCCTTTTCCTGACAGTCGGCGAGCTTGCCCGGCAGGCCCATGCCGTCGAGCACGCCCTTGCGGCGCGTCATCTCGCGGGCCTTGCGTGCGGCTTCGCGGGCGCGTGCCGCCTCGACGATCTTGCCGCAGATGATCTTCGCGTCGTTCGGGCGCTCCTGCAGGTAGTCGGTCAGCAGGCGGCCCACGATGTCCTCGACCGGTGCGCGCACTTCGCTCGACACCAGCTTGTCCTTGGTCTGGCTGGAGAACTTCGGCTCGGGCACCTTGACGCTCAGCACGCAGCACAGGCCTTCGCGCATGTCGTCGCCGGTCACCTCGACCTTGGCCTTCTTGGCCAGCTCGTTCTCTTCGATGTACTTGTTGATGACGCGCGTCATCGCCGCGCGCAGGCCGGTCAGGTGCGTGCCGCCGTCACGCTGCGGGATGTTGTTGGTGAAGCAGAGGACCTGCTCGTTGTAGCCGCTGTTCCACTGCATCGCGACTTCGACGCCGATGTGCGTACCGGGAATGCCGCCGTAGGTGTCGGCCGGCTTCTCGCCCGTCGCGTAGAACACGTTCGGGTGCAGGACGGTCTTGCCCTTGTTGATGAACTCGACGAAGCCGCGCACGCCGCCGGCGCCCGAGAAGTCGTCTTCCTTGCCGGTCCGCTCGTCGATCAGGCGGATGCGCACGCCGTTGTTCAGGAAGCTAAGCTCGCGCAGGCGCTTGCTCAGGATCTCGTAGTGGAAATCGGAGTTCTCCTTGAAGATTTCCGTGTCCGGCAGGAAGTGCACCTCGGTGCCGCGCTTCTCGGTTTCGCCGGTGACCTTCATCGGCGAGACCTCGACGCCGTTCACCGTCTCGAGGAGCCGGTTCTGCACGAAGCCCTTGCTGAATTCGAGCGTGTGGACCTTGCCTTCGCGGCGCACCGTGAGGCGCAGCATCTTGGAGAGCGCGTTCACGCAGCTCACGCCGACGCCGTGCAGGCCGCCCGACACCTTGTAGCTGTTCTGGTTGAACTTGCCGCCCGCGTGCAGCTCGGTCAGTGCGATTTCCGCCGCCGAGCGCTTCGGTTCGTGCTTGTCGTCCATCTTGATCCCGGTCGGGATGCCGCGGCCGTTGTCGGTCACCGAGATCGAGTTGTCCGTGTGGATCGTGACGACGATGTCGTCGCAATAGCCCGCGAGCGCCTCGTCGATCGAGTTGTCGACCACCTCGAACACGAGGTGGTGCAGGCCGGTGCCGTCCGAGGTGTCGCCGATGTACATCCCCGGCCGCTTGCGCACCGCTTCGAGGCCTTCGAGGATCGTGATGGCGCCTTCGCCGTAGGAGCTGTCAGGCGTGACTTCGATCGGAATCGCGTTGTCGACCTCAGGGGTGTAGACCGGCTCCGTATGCGGCGCATCCAGCTTGTTTTCTTCGCTCATCAGAATCTTTCTCTCTCGGCAACCCGCGGACTGCCGTTATTTCAGGAACACCGCGGAACCGGCTCTGCCGGGCCGCAGGTGTTGCCCCCTGCAAGGAGGTTGGCGGCCACACGAAGTGGGCAAGCCTGGGGGTGCGCTAGATCCTCATCGGCATCACGACGTACTTGAACGACGCGTTCTCAGGGATCGTCATCAGCACCGAGCTGTTCGAATCCTGCAGGTCCAGCTTCACCATGTCCTGGCTCATGTTCGAGAGGGCGTCGATGAGGTAGGTGACGTTGAAACCGATCTCGATCGTGTCGCCCCCGTAGTCGATGTCCAGTTCGTCCTGCGCCTCTTCCTGCTCGGCATTGTTCGATGCGATGCGCAGCGTGCCCGGCTCGATGTTCAGCCGCACGCCCTTGAACTTCTCGCTCGTCAGGATCGCGGTGCGCTGCAGGCTCGCGAGCAGCGGCGCGCGACCCAGCGTGACGGAGTTCTTGTGGTTCTTGGGGATCACGCGGTTGTAGTCGGGGAACTTGCCCTCGACCAGCTTGGTGACGAACTCCATGCCGCCGAAGGCGAACTTCGCCTGGTTGTTGGCGAACTGCATCTCGATGGCACCCTCGGCGTCGGACAGCAGGCGCTGCATTTCGAGCACCGTCTTGCGCGGCAGGATCACTTCCTGGCGCGGCACCTCGACGTCGAGCGTGGCGGAAGCGAATGCGAGGCGGTGGCCATCGGTCGCGACCAGGCTGAGCTGCTTGCCTTCGGCCACGAAAAGGATGCCGTTGAGGTAGTAGCGGATGTCATGCACCGCCATCGCGAACGAGACCTGGCCGAGAAGGTCCTTCAGCGTCTTCTGCGGCACGCTGAACACCGGGCCGAAGTTGGCGGATTCCTGCACCAGCGGGAAATCCTCGGCCGGCAGCGACTGCAGCGTGAAGCGGCTCTTGCCGCCCTTCAGCACGAGCTTGCTGGCGTTCGATTCGAGGCTCACCGTCTGGTCCGACGGCATGGTGCGCAGAATGTCGATCAGCTTGCGCGCGCCCACGGTCGTCGTGAAGTTGCCGTCGTCCCCGCCGAGTTCCGCCTGCGTGCGGATCTGGATTTCCAGGTCGCTGGTCGTGAGCTGGAGTTGACCGCCCGTCTTGCGGATCAGCACGTTGGCGAGGATCGGCAGCGTGTGGCGCCGCTCCACGATGCCGGATACCGATTGCAGCGCCGCCAGGACTTTGTCTTGAGTTGCCTTCAAAACGATCATGTGTCTTACCTCTTCCTTATTTCTTAATTCAAATTGGTAGTAGTAGATAAGGGACGCACCGCGCTGTGGACAGCGCGATTTTCCGCTTCCGCGACAAGGACTTGACGTCGCGCAACAGGTGTGCGCAGCCGCGCTTGCGTGCCGCGCGACGCGGCGAACAACTTTTGTCCGCGCGGTGGCTCTGTGGACAAGCCGTCATTTGTGCCGAGACTTTCCCCAGAGTTGTGCTTTGACAGCATGGACGGATTGTGCGCGGGCGCCCATCGATCATCCCTTGAGCGTCTGCTCCAGCACGTGCAGCTGCTGGTTCAGCTCGGTCAGCTGCTGGCGCTCGCCGGAAATCTTGCGCACCGCGTGCAGGACCGTGGTGTGGTCGCGGCCGCCGAAAAGCTCGCCGATTTCCGGCAGGCTCTTCTGCGTCAATTCCTTGGCGAGGTACATCGCGATCTGGCGTGGCCGCGCGATCGAAGCCGGCCGCTTCTTCGAGTACATGTCGGCGACCTTGATCTTGTAGTAGTCGGCCACCGTCTTCTGGATGTTCTCCACCGAGATCTGTCGGTTCTGGATCGACAGCAGGTCCCGCAGCGCCTCGCGCGCGAGCGCGATGGAGATTTCCTTCTGGTTGAAGCGCGAGTACGCGAGGATCTTGCGCAGCGCGCCTTCGAGCTCGCGCACGTTGGAGCGCACGTTCTTCGCCACGAAGAACGCGACCTCCTCCGGCATCTCGGCGCTTTCGGCACGCGCCTTGTTGATCAGGATGGCCACGCGCATTTCGAGCTCGGGCGGCTCGATGGCGACCGTCAGGCCCGAATCGAAGCGCGACACGAGCCGCTCGTGGATGTCCGCCAGGCCCTTCGGATAGGTGTCGCTCGTCATGACGATGTGCGACTTCTTCGCGAGCAGGGCCTCGAAGGCGTTGAAGAACTCTTCCTGCGTGCGGTCCTTGTTCGCGAAGAACTGGACGTCATCGATCAGCAGCAGATCGAGCGAGTGATAGCGCTCCTTGAATTCGTCGAAGGTCTTGCGCTGATACGCTTTGACCACATCCGACACGAATTGCTCGGCGTGGATGTAGAGAACTTTGGCGTCCGGACGATCGGCCAGCAGCCTGTTGCCCACAGCGTGCATCAAGTGCGTCTTGCCGAGACCGACGCCGCCGTAGATGAACAGCGGGTTGTAAAGGTGGCCCGGCGTGCTCGCCACGTGCATGGCCGCGGCGCGCGCCATCCGGTTCGCGGTACCTTCGACGAGATTCTCGAAAGTCAGCCCGGAATTGAGGCGGTTCTTGAAGGCCGAACTCGCCGGGTCCTCGCCGGGGCTCGGCAGATCGCGCGGCACATCGACATCGGAAACGACCGCCAAGGACGTCGGCCGGGCAATGATCTCCCGAGGAGCAAGTGCTAACTCGATCAGGATGGGCTGGCCGTAGATCTTCTCGGCCATCGACGCGATCTTGCCCGCGTATTGGGCACGTATCCAGTCGAGCTTGAAGCGGTTCGCGACAAAGACGGTCACCCGCGAAAAGTCATCCGCGACCTTGGCGGTCAGTGGTTTGATCCAGGTGTTGAATTGCTGTTCGGACAGCTCCTGCGCGAGCTGGTCGACGCAGGCCTGCCAGAGGCTGTCACCGACGCCGTCAGTCGACATGGGTGCTCTGAAAAGTGGTTTGTCCCTCAGCCATCTTTCGTGTTCGTGTTGTGGATAGTCGCACCCGCGATGCGCCTTGGATTCTAACTTGTCAAAAACTTATCCACACCGCTGCGGCGGTGATGGAAAGGCGGAGAAAACATCGATCGGGATTGTCGAGTACGCGAATGTTTGCGATAATCGCGGGTTTCCCTGAAATCCTCTTTGTGTGTTTCGGGGTATCTCGGGGGCCGAATCTCACGTGAATCTCTCGTATTCACGTATGTATTGGGGCACCGGACCTGCCGGCATCGATCCGGCCACACCAGGAAAACCATCATGAAACGCACTTATCAAGCATCCAAGACCCGCCGCGCCCGTACCCACGGTTTTCTGGTCCGCATGAAGACTCGCGGTGGCCGCGCCGTCATCAACGCGCGCCGCGCCAAGGGCCGCAAGCGCCTCTCCGTCTAACGGCACCCCCGGCGCCGTTGCCAGTCGTACCGCCTGCGCCCCCGCAAAACGACGGCGCCCTGCGGTTCGCTTCCATGCAGCGGCTCAAGACCCGCGCGCAGTTCCAGGCCGTACTCGCAGGTGCCACCGTGGCGCGCACCGCCCACTTCGCACTGCACCGTTGCCCGCTTGACGCTCCGTCCGGCGCGGCTTCGCTGTTTTCTGCGCAGGATGTCTGGGTGGGCGCCATGGTGCCCAAGCGCTGGGCGCGCCGTGCGGTCACCCGCAATGCGATCAAACGCCAGATCTACAACGTGACCGCCGCGTCGGAAGCCTCGTTGCCGCCTGCGGCACACGTGGTGCGCCTTCGCGCCGGCTTCGATCGCAAGCAGTTCGTGAGCGCGGTATCCGACAAGCTCAAGGCCGCGGTGCGGGCCGAACTCCAGCTCTTGCTGGAGCGGGCCGCTGCGGCGCGCGCATGATGCGGCGCCTCCTCATCGGTCTCGTGAAGGCCTATCGCCTTCTGCTGAGTCCCTGGCTCGGCCAGGCCTGCCGCTTCGAGCCGACCTGCTCCGTCTACGCCATCGGCGCGCTCGAACAGCATGGCGCGCTGGCAGGCAGCTATCTCACACTGCGCCGGATCTGCCGTTGCCAACCCTGGTGCCAGGGCGGCCACGATCCGGTTCCCCCCAAGGCTCAGCACCCCGCATCGCGGCCGGGGCTGTTCGCCTTCCTCACTTCCGACGACAAGAAGTCTTCTTCATGAACGATATACGCCGCACCATTCTGTGGGTGATCTTTGGCTTCTCGCTGGTGCTGCTGTGGGACCAATGGCAGGTCTACACCGGTCACCGGCCGACCTTCCTGCCGTCGGCGAAGACCACGGCGACCGAGCAGGCCAACGCGCCCGCAGCGCCCGCCGCATCGACCGGCGTGCCGGCCGCGGGGTCCTCCACCAACGCCGCAGTGCCGCAACAAACCGCAGCGCCCGCCATCGGCGAGCGCGTGACGGTCACCACCGACGTCTTCAAGGCGACCATCGACGGCGAAGGCGGCACGCTGTCCGAGCTGCAGCTGCTCAATTTCGTCGACCAGACCAACAACCACGGCCTCGTCGAATGGGCCCGCCGCCTCGTGGGCCTGCAGGTCGCCGAGAACGAATCGCATCCGGTCACGCTCATGGAGAACGGCTCGCCGGCCACGCGCTACGTGGCGCAGACGGGCCTGCTCAATCAGGTCCAGACCGGCGAGCGCTTTCCCAACCACCTGACGCTGATGACGCCGCGCAGCGGCCCGCGGCAGTTGGCGGAGGGCCAGAAGACGCTCGAGGTCGCGTTCGAGTCGCAACCCGTCGGCGGCCTGAAGTACGTCAAGACCTACGTGTTCCAGCGTGGCGACTACTCCATCCACGTCAAGCACGAGATCGTCAACGTGAGCAACCAGCCGGTGGACGCCCAGCTCTACCTGCAGTTCGTCCGCCACGGCACGGTCGCGTCGAGCACGATGTTCGGCACCAACACCTTCACCGGTCCGGCCATCTTCACGGAGCAGAAGAAGTTCCAGAAGATCAACTTTGCGGACATCACGAAGAACAAGGTCGAGCTCCCTGCGGCCGCCACCAACGGCTGGGTCGCGATGGTGCAGCACTACTTCGTCTCGGCGTGGCTGCTCAATGTGCCGGGCAGCGATGGCCTCAAGCGTGAATTCCGCGTGGCCGATCTTGGCAACAACCTGTTCTCGGTCGCGATGGTGCTCGACGTGCCCAAGCTCGCGCCGGGCGCCACGCAGCTGGTCGAATCCAACCTGTTCGCCGGTCCCGAGGAAGAGAAGAAGCTCGAAGCCCTGGCCCCCGGCCTCGAACTGGTCAAGGACTACGGCATCTTCGCGATCATCTCCAAGCCCCTGTACTGGCTGCTCAACCAACTGCACGGCATCCTCGGCAACTGGGGCTGGTCCATCGTCGCGCTGGTGGTGCTGCTGAAGGCGGCGTTCTACTGGCTCAATGCCAAGGCGTACGCCAGCATGGCCAAGATGAAGGCCATCAATCCGCGGATCATGGAAATGCGCGAGCGGCTCAAGGACAAGCCGCAGGAGATGCAGCAGGAGATGATGCGCATCTACCGCGAGGAAAAGGTCAACCCGATGGGTGGCTGCTTCCCGATCCTGATCCAGATCCCGGTGTTCATCGCGCTGTACTGGGTGCTGCTGTCGTCGGTCGAAATGCGCCACGCGCCGTGGATTCTCTGGATCAAGGACCTGTCGGCGCCCGATCCGTGGTTCATCCTGCCGGCCGTGATGACCGCGACCTCGCTGTTCCAGACCTGGCTCAACCCGACGCCTCCGGACCCGATGCAGGCCAAGCTGATGTGGATCATGCCGCTGGCGTTCAGCGTGATGTTCATCTTCTTCCCGGCCGGTCTGGTGCTGTACTGGATCACGAACAACGTGCTGTCGATCGCGCAGCAGTGGTTCATCAACAAGCGCCTCGGGGTGCTGGGCAACAAGCCGTCGAAGTAACGCTCGACGCACTTCGTTCAGAAAAGGGCCGCGCAAGCGGCCCTTCTTGCTGGACTTGCTGGAAGAATCGCCGTCATGCTCGCGCGCACCTCCGATCCGATCATTGCCATCGCCACCGCTCCCGGGCGAGGTGCCGTCGGCATCGTGCGGATCTCCGGTCCGCAGATGGCACCGCTCATCGCGGCCGTTTGCGGACGACCCTTGAAGGCGCGCGAGGCGACCTACCTGCCCTTTCGTGACGCAAAGGGGGTGCCTGTCGATCACGGGCTGGCAATCCACTTCCCTGCGCCCCATTCGTTCACCGGCGAGGACGTGCTCGAACTGCAGGCACATGGGGGGCCGGTCGTGCTGCAGCTGCTGCTGGCCCGCTGCCTCGAAGCGGCGGCCGAGTTCGACGTCGCCAGCGGCCGAGCGCGACTTCCCGGCCTGCGGGTGGCCGAACCCGGCGAATTCAGCCAGCGCGCCTTCCTGAACGGCAAGATCGACCTGGCGCAGGCCGAGGCGATCGCCGACCTGATCGACGCCAGTACGGAGGCCGCCGCGCGCAGCGCCGGCCGATCGCTCTCCGGCGCGTTCTCACAGGAGATTCATGGCCTTCTCGACGCCCTGGTCCGGCTGCGGATGCTGGTCGAGGCCACGCTCGACTTTCCCGACGAGGAAATCGACTTTCTTCAGGAAGCCGATGCGATCGGCCAGCTCGCGGAACTGAAGACGCAACTGGGTGCCGTGCAGAACCGCGCACGCCAGGGCGCATTGCTGCGCGAAGGCATCAAGGTGGTGATCGCCGGTCAGCCGAACGCGGGCAAGAGCTCGCTGCTCAACGCGCTGGCGGGTGCCGAACTGGCGATCGTGAGTTCGGTCGCCGGCACCACGCGCGACGTGGTTTCGGAAACCATTCAG
The DNA here is from genome assembly GCF_037889935.1 of Variovorax ureilyticus. Classification (NCBI taxonomy): domain Bacteria; kingdom Pseudomonadati; phylum Pseudomonadota; class Betaproteobacteria; order Burkholderiales; family Comamonadaceae; genus Variovorax; species Variovorax ureilyticus. Next base: position 261,653 of record NZ_JBBKZU010000005.1, on the reverse strand, counting down.
ATCCATGGCGTGCCGCTGCATGTGGTCGATACGGCTGGACTGCGCGAGAGCATCGACGAGGTCGAGCAGATCGGCATCGCGCGCGCATGGGGCCAGATCGAAGGCGCCGATGCGGTGCTCTTCCTTCATGACCTGACGCGCACCGCGCTGCCCGACTATGCGCAGGCCGACGCCGAAATCACACGCGACCTGGAAGATCGCCTGCCCACGGGTGTGCCTGTCATCGACATCTGGAGCAAGCTCGACGCTGCCGCGACCGCGGCGCCCTCGACGGGCGTGAGCCTCTCGGCGAAGACCGGTTTCGGCATCGAGGCGCTGCGTACCCGCCTGCTCGAGGTGGCGGGCTGGCAGGCCGTGCCCGAAGGGGTCTATCTGGCGCGAGCGCGTCATGTCCAGGCGCTGACCCGTGTCGAGCAGCACATCGACATCGCGGCCGAGCACCTCGCGGAACGCGCCCAATCGCTCGACCTGCTGGCGGAAGAATTGCGGCTCGCGCAGAACGCTCTGAACGAAATCACCGGCGAATTCGGCGCTGACGACCTGCTCGGCGTGATCTTTTCCCGCTTTTGCATCGGCAAATAGCCACGGGCGTGAGTGTTTGTGACATTTGTCACCACACATTCTCGCTTTCGCGGATACTTCCGATCGATCAGCAGGACCTCATGACGATGTCTTCCAGCATTCAAGATCTTTGCCGCGCCATCGCCCAGAACACCAGCTACGACGCCTTCGCCCCTGCGTACAACGCTCAGCAGTGGGAGACCGTCGGCAGCTACCTGCAGCCGTTCGACCTTGCGGTCGGCCAAGTGCTGATCGACCAGGGCGCCCACGACCGCACCCTCTTTTTCATCGAGAGCGGCGCGCTGAGCGTCCACGTCATCGGCGACAAGGGCCAGATGCAGCTTGCCATCCTCAACCCCGGTTCCGTGGTGGGTGAAGGCGCGTTCTTCTCCAGGCTGCCGCGTTCGGCCAACGTGATCGCTACCGGGGCGGCCCGCGTCTGGCGGCTCACGGCCCTGCGTTTCGGCGAGATGTCCAACCGGCAACCCTCGCTCGCGCTGGAACTGACCCTGAGTCTGGGTGCGGTCATCGCCAAGCGGATGGTCAACAAGCCCAAACGCGTGGCCGTGACCTGAATCCGGCCTGCCGGCGACTGCACGATCACGGCGGTACGCTGGAAGGTCCCTGCGGCCCGAGCCTGCGCCGCATCAGCCCTTCTGGAGCTTGTCGATGGCCATGGCCAGCGCCCCGGGCTTGCCCGACAGCACCAGCGTGTCGCCGTCCGCCAGCACCGCGTCGTCCGTCGCAGGGGCGGTCTTGCCGTCGCGGCGGCGCAGGCTGGCGACGCGCACACCCAGCGCTTCGAGCGCCAGCCGTGCCAGGGGTTGGCCGATGGCGCGGGCGCCCGCCGAAAGCGTGAAGGTGTTGAGTCGTTCGTGATCCAGCTCGTCGGCCTTGTCGTCGTCCGCGCCGTGGAAGTAGCCGCGCAGCAGGTTGTAGCGTGCGTCGCGCTGATCCTGCACCACCCGGATCACGCGCCGCATCGGCACGCCGACGAGTGCCAGCGCGTGGCTCGCGAGCATCAGGGAGCCTTCGATCGCTTCGGGCACCACTTCGGTCGCACCGGCCTTCTGGAGTTTTTCGAGATCGCGGTCGTCCTGGGTCCGGACGATGACCGGCACCTGCGGCGCGTGGGCGCGGGCATTCGCGAGCACCTTCAGCGCCCCGGGTACGTCGTGATAGGTGACGACCAGGGCGCTCGCCCGTGCGAGGCCCGCCGCCATCAGCGCCTGCAGCCGCGACGCATCGCCGAAAACGACGGAGTCGCCGGCGGCAGCGGCCTGCCGGACGCGGTCGGGATCGAGGTCGAGCGCTAGGTAGGGAATCCCCTCCCGTTCCAGGACGCGCGCCAGGTTCTGTCCGCAGCGCCCGTAGCCGCAGATGATCACGTGCTGGGCCGTGTTGATCGTCTTGCGGGCGATCTGCGTCATCTGCAGCGACTGCTGCAGCCAATCGCTGGCGACCAGCCGCCGGACGATGCGGTTGCTGTACATGATGATGAACGGCGTCGAGAGCATCGACAGGACCATCGACGCCAGTACCGGATTCACCAGCCACTCGGGCAGAAGGCTCTTGCCCTGCGCCAGCGCGAGCAGCACGAAGCCGAACTCCCCGGCCTGCGCCAGATAAAGGCCCGTGCGCAGCGACACGCCCGTCGTCGCGCCCAGCAGTCGCGCGAGCGCGGTGACGAGCGCCAGCTTGAACGCCAGCGGCAGCAGGAGCAGCAGCACCACCACCGCCCAGTGCTGCACCACGACGTGCCAGTCGAGCGACATGCCGATCGTGATGAAGAAGAGGCCCAGCAGCACGTCGTGGAACGGGCGGATGTCCGTTTCCACCTGGTGCTTGAACTCGGTCTCCGACACCAGCATCCCGGCGACGAAGGCGCCCAGCGCCAGGCTCAGGCCGGCCATTTCCGTCAGCCAGGCCAGGCCCAGCGTGACCAGTAGCAGGTTGAGCATGAAGAGTTCCTCACTGCGCCGGCGAGCGACGAGCGTCAACCACCATCGCATGATGCGCGGCCCGCCGTAGAGCAGCACGGCAATCAGCAATGCCGCCTTGACGACGGCGACCGCGAGCGCCTTGAGAAGTGCTTCGGGCGGCGCGCCCAGGGCGGGGATGATGACCAGCAGGGGAACCACCGCCAGGTCCTGGAACAGCAGCACCCCCATGACCCGCTTGCCGTGCTCGCTGTCGATTTCCAGGCGTTCGGCCATCAGCTTCACGACGATCGCGGTGCTGCTCATGGCGAGCGCGCCGGAGAGCACCAGCGCCGTCTGCCAGTTCAGCTGCCGGGCGGCCGGCAGCAGCGTGGACACCAGCAGCGCGCCCGCGGTCGCGATCGCGATGGTCAGCACCACCTGGAGCATTCCGAGGCCGAACACGTGCTTGCGCATCGCCCGCAGCTTGGGCAGGCTGAATTCGAGGCCGATCACGAACATGAGGAACACCACGCCGAACTCGCCCAGGTGCTGGATGCCTTCGGAGTTCTGCGCGAGCGCGAAGGCGTGCGGCCCGATCAGAACGCCGGCCGTCAGATAGCCCAGCATCGGCGGCAGCTTGAGGAACCGGCACGCGACCACGCCGATCACTGCAGCGAGCAGATACATCAGGGTGAGATCGAACGAGGTCATGAGCCGATGCTACTGAATGTGGCCCGCTTCCCGCGTCCCGCGTTTCACCCTGTTCCCCCTATTTCTGCCGTTCCGGTCGCGCCCGATAAAATTCCGCGATGAGCTCACGCCCCGACCCGTCCTCCGCGGCCACTCCCGAAGCCATGCTTGCGCGGGCGCGCATCACCTTCGACATCGAAGCCGCGGCCGTGCTCGGCCTGAAGGATCGCGTCGGACCGAGCTTCGTCGAGGCCGTCCGAAAGATCCTCGACGTGCGCGGACGCGTCGTCGTGATGGGCATGGGCAAGAGCGGCCACGTCGGTCGCAAGATCGCCGCCACCCTCGCTTCCACCGGCACGCCGGCGATGTTCGTGCACCCCGCGGAAGCGAGCCATGGCGACCTCGGAATGATCAAGGCCGTCGATCTCGTGCTCGCCATCTCCAACAGCGGCGAGGTCGAGGAGCTCACCGTCATCCTTCCCGTGGTCAAGCGCCAGGGCGTGCCGCTGATCGCGATGACCGGCCGAGTGGATTCCACGCTGGCACGCCACGCCGACATCGTTTTGGACAGCGGCGTCGAGAAAGAGGCGTGCCCGCTCAATCTGGCGCCGACCGCCAGCACCACGGCGCAAATGGCACTGGGCGATGCCCTGGCTGTCGCCTTGCTCGACGCGCGCGGGTTCGGCACCGAGGATTTCGCCCGATCGCATCCCGGCGGCGCGCTGGGCCGCAAGCTGCTCACCCATGTGAGCGACGTCATGCGCTCCGGCGACGACGTGCCGCGCGTGCCGCCGGATGCCAGCTTCACCGATCTGATGCGCGAGATGAGTGCCAAGGGACTCGGCGCGGCAGCGGTGGTCGGTTCCGATGGCCGGGCGATCGGCATCTTCACCGACGGCGACCTGCGCCGGCAGGTCGAGACCGGCGCGGATTTGCGCGCGCTGACGGCGCGGGACGTCATGCACGTCGGGCCGCGCACCTTGCGCGCCGAGGCGCTCGCCGCCGAAGCGGCAGAAGTCATGGAGCAGCATCGCATCACCAGCGTGCTCGTCGTGGACGCGTCCGGGGTGCTCATCGGCGTGCTCAGCATCAACGACCTGATGCGCGCGAAAGTCATCTGATGCCGGTGGAATTCAAGGCGCAGACCCTGCTCGCCGCGCAGGACGTTCGCCTCGCGTTCTTCGACGTCGATGGCGTGTTGACCGACGGCGGCGTGTATTTCAGCGAGCATGGCGAGACGCTCAAGCGCTTCAGCATCCTCGACGGCTATGGCCTCAAGCTGCTTCGCCTGGCCGGCATCAAGCCGGCGGTGATCACTGGTCGCGACTCGAAGCCCTTGCGCGTGCGGCTCGAGGCGCTCGGCATCGAGCATGTGCGCTATGGCACTGAAGACAAGTTGCCCGCCGCCGAGGCCATGCTGGCATCGCTGGGGCTGGAATGGAAACAGGCAGCCGCCATCGGCGACGACTGGCCCGATCTGCCCGTGCTGATGCGCGTCGCATTTGCCGCGGCCCCCGCGAACGCGCATCCCGAAGTGCGCGCCGTCGCCCATCATGTGACCCGCGCGCGCGGCGGCGAAGGCGCGGCGCGCGAGTTTTGCGACCTGCTCCTGACCGCGGGCGGGCACTACCGTCGATTGCTGGATGCTGCACGGGGCCTGCCCGCATGAAGTCGGCCTGGCGCCTGTTGCGTGACGGATTCGATCGCGTCACGATCTACCTGCCCCTGATCCTGACTGCGACGCTCGCGTTGGGCACCTATTGGCTGGTCCGCAATGCGCCCAAGCTGCTGGAGCCGGCGCCCAAGGAGGTGGCGGTCCACGAGCCCGATTTCTTCATGCGCGACTTCGTCGTGAAGAGCTTTCTGCCCAACGGCGAATTGCGCAGCGAGCTGTTCGGCAAGGAAGGCCGGCACTACCCCGACAACGACACGCTCGAGGTCGATGAGGTACGCTTCCGCTCCATCTCGGACGAAGGGCTTGTGATGCACGGCTCGGCGCAGCGCGGACTGTCGAACGGCGACGGCACCGAGATCCAGTTGTTCGGCAACGCGATCGTGGTTCGCGATGCCGCGGTCGGGCCCAACGGCACTCCGATCCCGCGCCTGGAGTTTCGTGGTGATTTCCTGCATGTCTTCACTGACACGGAACGCGTGAAGTCGAACAAGCCGGTCGAACTGACGCGCGGCACCGACAAGTTCACCTCGGACTCGATGGACTACGACAACGCAACCGGCATTGCCAATCTTCATGGCCGCGTGCGCGGCCTCCTGATCCCGTCGCAGGCGCCGCCGGCCGGTAGGCGCTGACATCGACATGAAGCATCTCGCGTTCATTACCGGCGCATCCAGCGGGATCGGGCAGGCACTGGCGGCACGCTTTCATGCGGCGGGCTACGACCTTGCGCTCGTTGCACGGCGTACCGCAGAGATCGAAGCCTGGGCCGCCGAGAAGAAGATCGACGCCACTCGCTGTGCAATCTACAACGCGGACGTGGCCCAGATCGACAGCATCGTCGCGGCGGGCGCGGCGTGCCTGGCGCGACAGGGCCTGCCGGATGTGGTGATCGCCAACGCCGGCATCAGCGTCGGAATCGATACCGCGGAACGCAGCGACCTGGACGTGTTCGCGCGCTTGCTGGCGATCAACAACGTCGGCGTTGCCGCGACCTTCCACCCCTTCGTGCGCGCGATGCAGTCGCGCGGCAGCGGTCGGCTCGTGGGCGTCGGCAGCGTCGCCGCCATTCGCGGCCTGCCTGGACACGGCGCCTACTGCGCAAGCAAGGCGGGCGTGGTGGCCTATTGCGAGAGCCTGCGCACCGAGCTTCGCGGCAGCGGCGTGAAGGTCGTGACCATTTCGCCGGGCTACGTCGATACCCCACTGACGCAAGGCAACCGGTACGGCATGCCGTTCCTGATGCAGCCGTCCGAGTTCGCCGACAAGGCGTTCCGCGCCATCGAGTCAGGCGCGAGCTACCGCGTGATTCCGTGGCAGATGGGCGTGGTCGCGAAGCTCCTGCGGATGCTGCCCAATGCCCTGTTCGATCGCGTCGTGCAAGGCCGCGGGCGCAAGCGGCGCGCCGGCGAATAGGCTGAGTCTCCAAGAAGCCCCGACCACGAAAAAAGGCTCCCGAGGGAGCCTTTTCAATTCCGATGCGGAGGGATGGGCGAGCGATCAGTAGCCGCTGTTGCCACCGCTGCCGCCGCCGTAGCCGCCGCGGCCGCCACCACCGCCACCGCGGGGACCCGCGCCGTAGGGGCTGCGGAAACCGCCATCGCCGCCGCGACCGCCGCCGCCACCACCGTAGCCGCCACCACCGCCGCCGCCGTAACCGCCGCCGCCGCTGCGACCGCCACCACCGTAGCCGCCGCCGCCACCGCCGTAACCACCACCGCCGCCGCCACCACCGTAGCCGCCGCTACGCGGAGGACGCGCTTCCATGGGGCGCGCTTCGTTCACCACCACGCTGCGACCACCCAAGGGCTGACCATTCATGCCGTTGATGGCTGCCTGCGCTTCCGCGTCGCTGCCCATCTCGACAAAGCCGAAGCCCTTGGAACGACCGGTGTCGCGTTCCATCATGACTTTGGCGCTGGTGACGGCACCGAATTGGCCGAAAGCTTGCTCGAGATCGCCGTCGCGCACCGAGTAAGGCAGATTACCGACGTACAGTTTGTTGCCCATCAAGGGACTCCTAATAAACACAGAAAAAAAGCGATGGAGTCCCGAAAGCACCACCGGTCGAAAACACTCGACGAGTTGCGCGAAACTGACCGATCACCGATTGCATCCGCCCCGGAATGCGGAGGGATGCTCGCTCATTATGTGGGAAATACGTGGTGTGCAACTAGGAATTTGCCCCCATTACCACGTGCGACATAAATAAACTACAAGTTGGCGCGCACTTACAATGTCGGCCCGCCCATACGCTACAATCCCGTCGTCATTGGGGAGTAGCCGCCTTCCATTGCGAGAAGGGTTTGCGTCAACAGACTTGTCCTACAACCTGTGGGATATGGCGTAAGCAGCGTGCAGCCTGGCGAGACCTTTGACCGCGCGACTTCGGGTTCGGCCGAGGAGAGGCGCGGTCAATTGCGTCTTCGGCCGAGGAAACCCACCTGTTCATGGAAGCTTTTTTTGTTGCAACCGGCGTGGTCGCGCTCGCCGAAATGGGCGACAAGACCCAACTGTTGTCCCTCGTGCTCGCCGCACGGTTTCGCAAGCCCTGGCCCATCGTTCTCGGCATCTTCGCAGCCACCGTGCTGAACCATGCGTTGGCCGGCGCGGTCGGAAACTGGGTCACGCATTTCCTCGGTCCGACGGTCCTTCGATGGATTCTCGGCGGCTCCTTCATCGCGATGGCCCTGTGGATGCTCATCCCGGACAAACTCGACGAGGACGAACTCCCCAAGTCCTCGCACTTCGGCGTCTTCGGCACCACGGCGATCGCCTTCTTCCTCGCGGAGATGGGCGACAAGACACAGATTGCGACCGTCATGCTCGCAGCGCGCTACGTGGATGCATACGTCTGGGTCGTCGTCGGCACGACGCTGGGCATGATGCTGGCCAATGCGCCTGTCGTGTGGCTGGGCGAGCGCATCGTGCGCCGCGTGCCGATCAAGCTCGTGCACAGCATCTCCGCGGTCATCTTTCTGGTGCTGGGCGTGGCCGCGCTGATCGACTGGGGTTGAGTCCCGAGTCGGCGTGCAGGGCATATACTTCTGCACGCGCCGATTTGCTCCAGCTTGCGGGCGCTTGATAAATGCAGCTAAAGACGGACGCCGTGACCCGGCTCGTTTTTGGCGAGGCCGGGTTTTTCATTCATGTCGTTCGTCGTCACTCCGCAATCGATGCAGTTCGCCGGGCCGCTGGGCTTGCGCAGCGGCGCGTCGATTTCCAACTACTCGCTCGCCTTCGAAACGTACGGCGAGCTCAACGCGGACCGCAGCAATGCGGTGCTCGTCTGCCATGCACTGAACGCGTCGCACCACGTGGCCGGCGTGTATGCGGGCCAGGAGAAGTCCGACGGCTGGTGGGACAACATGATCGGCCCCGGCAAGCCGGTCGACACCGATCGCTTCTTCGTCATCGGCATCAACAACCTCGGGTCGTGCTTCGGCTCGACCGGTCCGATGCACCTGAATCCTGAAACGGGGCGCGCCTACGGTGCCGACTTTCCGGTGGTGACGGTGGAGGACTGGGTCAACGCGCAGGCCGGTCTCCTCGACGCGCTGGGCATCCGCACGCTGGCCGCCGTGATGGGCGGCAGCCTCGGCGGCATGCAGGCGCTGTCGTGGACGCTCCAGTATCCCGAGCGGGTGCGCCACGCGGTGGTCATCGCGAGCGCGCCAAGCCTCACCGCGCAGAACATCGCATTCAACGAGGTCGCGCGCCGCGCGATCGTGACCGATCCGGACTTTCATGGCGGCCACTTCTACGAACATAGCGTCATCCCGCAACGAGGGCTGCGCATCGCGCGAATGATTGGCCACATCACCTACCAAAGCGACGACGTCATGAACGAGAAGTTCGGCCGTGCGTTGCGTCATGCGGTCGAAGGCACCTCGGGCCGCCAGGATTTCCTCTATTCGACGCAGGAAGTTGAGTTCCAGATCGAAAGCTACCTGCGCTACAACGGCGACAAGTTCAGCGAGTACTTCGACGCCAACACCTACCTGCTCATCACCCGTGCGCTCGACTATTTCGATCCCGCACAAGCGCATGGCGGCGATCTTCGCGCCGCGCTGGCCAAGGTCACGGCCAAGTTCCTGATCGTGAGCTTCAGCACCGACTGGCGTTTCTCGCCGGCGCGCAGCCGTGAGATCGTGAAGGGTCTGCTCGACAACCGGCGCAACGTGAGCTACGCGGAGATCGATGCGCCGCACGGCCACGATGCCTTCCTGCTGGACGATGTGCGCTACATGAGCCTCGTGCGTTCCTATTTCGATCGCATTGCTGCGTCGGAGGTCACCCCATGAGCGACCTCGACACGCAACAACTCATCGCACGCCTTGTGCCGCAAGGCTCCCGCGTGCTCGATCTCGGCTGCGGCGACGGCGCTCTGCTCGATCTTCTGCAGCGCGAGCGCGGCTGCAGCGGCTACGGTGTCGAGATTGCCGACGGCAACGTGCTGCATTGCGTGCGTCGCGGGGTCGACGTGATCCAGCTCAACCTCGACGAAGGCCTCGCGATGTTCGACGACGCCTCGTTCGACGTGGTCCTACAGATCGACACGCTCCAGCATCTGCGCAACGCGGAGGTGATGCTGCGCGAGACGGCGCGGGTGGGCCGCATCGGCATCGTGGCCTTCCCGAACTTCGCGCACTGGCCCAACCGCATCAGCATTGCGCGCGGCCGCATGCCCGTGACGAAACGGCTGCCCTATCAGTGGTACGACACGCCGAACATCCGCGTGGGCACGTTCAAGGACTTCGAGGTCCTCGCAGGCAAGAACCGCCTGCGCGTGCTCGATGCCTTCGGGCTCGAGAACGGGCGCGAGGTCCGCTGGCTGCCCAATGCGCGCGCGAGCACAGCGGTGTTCAAGTTCGAGCGCGGCTGAGCGCGCAAGCGAGGCCGGCCGGAGCCGCACATGTCATTCACGCTGGCGGCGCCCGTCCATAGCGAACTGATCATTCGGAAGAGCCGGTTCATCGGTTGCGTGCAGCCGGTCGCGGATCGCGCCGCCGCGCACTCCGTCGTCGCTAGCTTGCGCAGTGAACATCCCGGTGCCGCGCATGTCTGCTGGGCACTGATGGCCGGTGGCCAGTCGGCCGCGAACGACGATGGTGAGCCGGGCGGAACGGCGGGCCGCCCGATGCTTGAAGTGCTTCGGCATCACGAACTCGAACGCGTGCTCGCTACCGTCGTGCGCTACTTCGGCGGCGTGAAGCTCGGCGCTGGCGGGCTGGTCCGTGCCTATACCGACAGCGTCGCGCAAGCCCTGGCCGGCGCGGCACTGATTCCGCTGGTGCGGCAGCGCGCATTGCATTGCGCAGTGCCCTATGCGCTCGAAGGCTTGGTGCGAAGGGAAATCGCAAGCGTCGGGGCGGCGCTGATCGATGTGCGCCACGGGAGCATGGTGCGCTTCTCCTTCTCGCTGCCGGAGCCTTCCGCGGACGCATTCATGACGCGCCTCGACGACGCCACGCAAGGCCGCGCTGCATGGTCGAAGGGATGAGAGTGCGTGGAGAGAAAACGAAAGTGTCCATTCGGGGCTTTGGGTGACTTATTCGGTTACGCCTCTTGCGCAATGAAGTGCCGCCAACCGTAATGGCGTTCTTAGGATAGGCGTTTTCGAGGAGCTCCCCATTGGCTACACAGTCCCCCTTCTTCGGCAAGCGTGATCGCGACGCCGACAATCTCACGTCCCGTCCCGCGCCGCTGATGGGTTCCGGCACCAATCTCTCGGGCACGCCCGTCAGCCCCTCGTCCCTCACCACGCAAGCCGCCAACGCCGCCGCAAGCGTCGCCAAGGAAGGCGGCAGCAAGCTGACCGTCGGCCCGAACATCAAGCTCAAGGGCGTCGAGATCACGGACTGCGACACGCTCGTGGTCGAAGGCCTGGTCGAGGCCACGATGGATTCGCGCGTGATGCAGATCGCCGAGCAGGGCGCCTTCAAGGGCTCGGCCGAGATCGACATCGCCGAGATCCGCGGCCTGTTCGACGGTAACCTGACCGTTCGCGAGAAGCTCGTGATCCACTCGACCGGCAAGGTCACCGGCAAGATCCGCTACGGCAAGATCATCATCGAGGAAGGCGGCCAGCTTTCCGGCGAGATCAGCTTCGGCGCCGCGACCTCGGGCAGCAAGCCCGCGACGTCCGCGCTGCAGGCCGCGGCCTGAGTCGCGTTCAGCGCAATCGCTCGATCAAGGCACCGGCAGCCGCCGGTGCCTTTTCTTTTGCGCCGTTGATGAAGAAGACGAACACATCACGCGCACCCGCGCCGTTGTGCCTGCCTTCGTCGAGCCGTGCGAGCGAAGAAGGCACGCCGCCCTTCGCCCAGGTCCTGGCGGTATCGGCCCACTCGTCGAGCGCCTTGGGCGCATAGCCGGCGGCGTACTTCGCGTCGCTGTTCATCAGGCGCGCATACACGAAGTCGCCGGTGAGATCCGCGATCGAAGGGAACTTCGGCGAATCCGTGAACACCGTCGCCACCTTGTACTTGCGTGCCAACGCGAGGTACTCGGCCGTGCGGAAGCTCGCGTGCCGCACGTCGAGCACATGGCGCAGCGCGCGGCTGCCCTCCTTCTTCGGCAGCAGTTCAAGAAAGCCGGCGAGATCCTCGGGATCGAAAACCTTCGTGGGCATGAACTGCCACACGATCGGCCCCAGCTTGCTGCCGAGTTCGGCTATGCCGCTCTCGACGAAACGGCGGATCGAATCGCCGGCGGTCGCGAGCGCCTTGCGATTGGTCGCGAAGCGGGAGGCCTTGAGCGAGAACACGAAGTCCTCCGGCGTCTCGTCGTGCCACTTCTTGAAACTCGCCGGCTTGAAAGTGCTGTAGTAGGTGCCGTTGACCTCGATCGCGGTGAGGTGTCGGCTCGCATAGTGGAGTTCCTGCGCGTGCGGAAGACCGGCCGGGTAGAAGTTGTCGCGCCACGGCTCGTAAGTCCAGCCGCCGATGCCGACGCGGATGCGTTGTGTTGCTGAGACCTCGGTGTGCGCAGGCATGGCAGTCCTCAGGAGCAATGGCGAAGCCCGCCTTTTAGCGCATGCGGTGGCGGGTTGTCACTCGCACGAGCGGCGCCGATACGCACTAACATCTTTCTTCTCACCCCCGCGGAGTACCTCTCAATGAACGCCCCCCTCCATCGCGAAATGCCCGCCGGCCTGCTCGACGCCGAACGCGCGCTCTCCGATGTCTCGTCCAAGTGGGACAACGACATCGTCCGGCAACTCACCGACTACATCGCAATCCCGGCCAAGTCGCCGGGCTTCGACAAGGATTGGGTGCAGAACGGCTATCTCGAAACGGTGATGCGCAACGCGGCCGCGTGGGTCGAAGCGCAGAAAATCGAGGGCCTCAAGCTCGAGATCGTGCGGCTCGAAGGCCGCACGCCGGTGCTCTTCTTCGAAGTGCCGGCCACCGGCACGAGCATGACCGAAACCGTGCTGATGTACGGCCACCTCGACAAGCAGCCCGAGTTCACCGGCTGGCGCAACGACCTCGGCCCGTGGACGCCGAAGTACGAGAACGGCCTGCTCTACGGCCGCGGCGGTGCGGACGACGGCTATGCGGTGTACGCCAGCGTCGCGGCAATCCAGGCGCTCAAGGCGCAAGGCGCTGCGCACCCGCGCATCGTCGGCATCATCGAAACCTGCGAAGAGTCCGGTTCGTACGACCTGCTGCCTTATGTGGATGCATTGCGTCCGCGCCTTGGTGAGGTGTCGCTCGTCATCTGCCTTGATTCCGGCGCCGGCAACTACGACCAGCTGTGGCTTACCACCTCGCTGCGCGGCATGGCCAGCGGCACGCTGAAGGTGGAGATCCTCACGGAAGGCGTCCATTCGGGCGATGCCTCGGGGCTCGTGCCTTCGAGCTTCCGCATCATGCGGCAGGTGCTCGACCGTCTCGAAGACAGCAAGACGGGTCGTCTTCTGCCACAAAGCTTCCATTGCGAAGTGCCGACCGAACGCCTGGCTCAAGCCAAGGCCACCGCCGCGATCCTCGGCGAAGAGGTCTACAAGCGCTTCCCCTGGGCGCACTACGACTGCGGCGGCGCAACCGCCTTCGCGTTGCCGACCACGACCGATCCGGTCGAGGCGCTGCTCAATCGCACCTGGAAGCCGACGCTCTCCGTGACCGGCGCCGAGGGCTTCCCGGCACTGAAGGACGCAGGAAACGTGCTGCGTCCGTACACCGCATTCAAGCTGTCGCTGCGCCTTCCCCCGTTGGTCGACGCGGACCAGGCGGTGCAGCAGCTCAAGACGCTGCTCGAAGACAACGCGCCCTATCAGGCCAAGGTCACGTTCGACAGCCACGGTGGTGCGACCGGATGGAATGCACCGGAGACCGCGCCGTGGTTCGAACGCGCACTCAACGCCGCATCGCGCGCCCACTTCGGCGCGGACTGCGGCTACATCGGCCAAGGCGGCACCATCCCGCTGATGAACATGCTGAGCGTCGGATTCCCCAAGGCACAGATGATGGTCTGCGGCGTGCTGGGTCCGAAGAGCAATGCGCACGGCCCGAACGAATTCCTGCATGTGCCGTATGCGAAGAAGCTGACGGCTGCAGTGGCGGAGGTCATCGCCGCGTTGCCGCTGGCCGGCGCCGTCGCCGCTTGAGGCCGCAGCCCGCGCGCCACACGCTGCGCACGCCCGACAGCGAGACGCTGGCCATCTGCGATTGGCCGGTCCAGTACGGCGCCGCGCGGGCGGTGATCCTCGTGGTCCATGGGCTCGGCGAGCATTCGGGCCGTTACGCGCACGTGGCCGAGCGGCTCAACGACTGGGGCTTTGAGGTGCGCGCCGTCGATCACCATGGGCACGGCGCATCCAGCGGTGCACGCGGCGGACTCCCGACGGTGCATCGGCTCATCGACGATCTCGCGCTCGTGATAGACGACACGCGGCGGACGTACCCGGCCCTGCCCTTGGTGCTGCTCGGACACAGCCTCGGCGGGTTGGTGGCGGCCAGCTTCGTTGCGCGCGGTGTGCGCAAGGTCGATGCGCTGGTGCTGTCGTCACCGGCGCTCGATGCAGGGCTGAGCGCGATCCAGAAGCTCCTGGTCGCGACGCTTTCACGCATTGCGCCGGCACTGCGCGTGGGCAATGGGCTCGACCTGCACTACCTTTCGCACGATCCCGTGGTCGCGAAGGCCTACCGCGCAGACGCCTTGTGTCATGACCGCATCGGCGCGCGCCTTGCGAGGTTCCTTGCCGACGAGGGTGCCAACGTGCAGGCCGTCGCAGCGCACTGGGTCGTGCCCACGTTGCTGATCTATGCCGGTGATGACCGGCTCGTGAATCCGGCCGGCAGTCGCGCTTTCGCGCACGCCGCGCCACCCGGGATGATCAGCTCGACCTGCTACGCCGACCACTATCACGAGATCTTCAACGAGCGCGACGCCGGGCCCGTCTTCGAACGACTCCGCCGCTGGCTCGAGGAGCGCTTCGCCAATCCCTAGGCGGTTGCGGGCGAGGCTGCTCGCCGGCGCGCCAGCCAGAGCAGCGCGATCCCCGTCAGCGCGAGGGGGACCAGCGAGCCGAAATTCAGCAGACGCCAACCCTGCGTCGTAACCAGCACGCCGGAAGCGAACGAGGTGAGCGCCAGCGTGGCGAACATGCAGAAGTTGAGCGCGCCCTGCGCCCGATCCTTCTCATCGGCCGTGAAGGTGGTCAAGGAAAGCGTGGTGGCGCCGGTGAAGAGGAAGTTCCATCCGATGCCCAGCAGGAACAGCGCGATCACGAACTGCTGCAGATCCACGCCGGACAGCGCCACCGCAACGCACGCCAGATTGAGCAGCAGCCCGGTGCCCATCACCGGCAGCACGCCGAGGCGCCGAATCAGATGGCCCGTGAAGAAGCCCGGCGCGAACATGCCGATCACGTGCCATTCGAGAACGAACGCGACGTCCTCGAACGGAAGGCTGCAGACCTGCATCGCGATCGGCGTGGCGGCCATCAGCAGGTTCATCACGCCGAAGCCCAGCGAGCCGGCGACGGCGGCCACGATGAATGACGGCTGGCGCGCGATCTCCGCGAGCGCGCGACCGCCGGCCGTGGCGTTTTTCGCCGACGGTGCGGGGAAGTCGATGAACTGCATCATCGCCATCGACATCAGCGCGATGATGGCCAGCGCGAGGTACGCGCCGGCAAAAGGCACCTCGAACCAGTTGCGCGTGACCGCGGCGAGGTTCGGGCCGGCGACGGCGCCGATCAGGCCGCCGGCCATCACCAGCGAGACCGCCTTCTCGCGCCAGTCGGGCGCGGCGAGTTCCGCCGCGGCAAATCGGTAGAGGTTGGCGTTCGCGTTGTAGTAGCCGGCGACGACCGTTGCCAGGCAGAGGAGCCAGAACTCCTTCATCACCGCCGCCTGTGCGCACAGCAAGGCGGCAACCAGCGCCACCCCCAGCCCGATCTGGAAAGAGCGTCGCCGGCCGAAGCGCTTCTGTGTACGAGCCACGAGCCCTGTCGACAGTGCGCCCCCCACCACATAGGCCATGACCGGTAGCGTCGCCATCCATCCGCGCGGCGCGAGCGAGAGGCCGACGAGCCCATTGATGGCGATGAAGGCGACGTTGTTCGTGAGGAAGAGGCCTTGGCAGAAGGTGAGCAGCCAGAGATTGCGGTTCATGGAGTGGTTGTGCAGTGGGCTCGTGAAAATGGCGCCTCGCGGCGCCATCATGTTGCTGGAAGGAAGCGGGCTGTGCGCCCTTCAGCCCTTCTGGAGAAGGCCGCTCAACGAAGACAGCAGATCCTCGTGGTTGCCGAGTCCTTCCGCCGGCACCTGGCCCTTGGGCGTCAGATGGTCGATCAACGTGGGCAGCAGCGTGGCGAGCAATGGCAGGAGCGTCGCGCTGTTCATGCCCAGCTTCTGCGCAATGCCCGAGACGACGTCGCTGCCCAGCACGTCCTGGAGCTGCCCGCCCGAGATCGGCGCGTTCTCGCCATGGCCGATCCACGAGCCGATGACGTCGCCCATGCCTGCCTGTTCGAACTTCGACACCAGGCCGCCCAACCCGCCCTGCTCGCCGTTGTTGGCGAGCAGTCCGCCGAGCGCGCCGGCGATGTTGCCCAGATCACCCAGCCCGCCCGGGCCGCCGAGACTACCGATACCGCCTGCCTGTGGTTGCGCCTGGCCGCCGCCGAGCACTTGTCCGAGAACCGAATCGAGCAATCCCATGATGGGCTCCTCTGAGATGCAATGGAAGGAATGCGCCCCTACCGGGAACGCGGCGGGCGCTTCGGAAGCAGCGGTTCGCTGACACCCTGTACGCCGACCAGTCCGAGCACGGTCACCAGGGCATTCTGCGCGCCCTTCCACCCGTCTGTCACGTCGATCCATTCGGTGAGCGCGTGAAAGCCGCCGGTCTTGCCGCCGCTGCCGATGATGATCGCCGGGATTCCGAGCGACATCGGCACGTTGGCATCGGTGCTCGCGCCCGTCAGCAGCGTCTTGTGACCGAAGGCGGCATTGGCACGCACGGCGGCTTCGACGATCACCGAGTCCGATGCGGTACGGCCGCCGAGCCGGTCGCCGATCAGCTTGGTGCTGGCGCTCAGGGTCGAGACGTTCCAGCGCTTGTTCTCCTCCGCCACCGCTTCGTCGATCGCTGCGAGGACCTTCTTCTCGGTGTCGAGCAACGCATTCATGTCGTCGGACCGGATGTCCACGGCCATGCGCGCGTCCGGCGCGATCGTGTTGACCGACGTGCCGCCGCTCACGAGGCCCACGGTGAAGGTCGTCTTGGGGAAGCCCGGGGTCTTGATGTCGGAGATCTTCGCGATGGCTCGGCCCATTCCGTGGATCGCACTGGGCACCTGTCCGAAGGCCGCGTAGCTGTGCCCTCCCGGGCCCTTGAAGTGCACCTCGTAGCGATGACTGGCCGTGCCGAGCACCAGCACGTTGCCGTCGGGCGCGGGCTCGAGGCCGACCATCCCGTCGATGTCGAGGTGGTCTCGGAAGATGGCCTTCATGCCGCGCAGGTTGCCGAGCTCTTCCTCGCCCACGTTGCCGACGAAGATCAGGTCGCCGACCGTCTGGATCTTGTTGTCGTTCAGCACCTTGAGCCACGACAGGAGCACCGAGAGCCCGCGCGTGTCGTCGGAGATGCCGGGCGCATGGAGCTTGCCGTCGCGCTCCTTCACCTTCACGTCGGTGCCGGCCGGGAAGACGGTGTCGAGGTGCGCCGAAACGAGCAGCTTCGGGCCGTTGCCGGTGCCCTTGCGAATGCCGGTCACGTTGCCTTCGGCATCGATCCTCGCGTCGCCGAGGCCGAGGGCCTTCAGGTGCGAAAGAAAGGCCTCGGCGCGCTTCTGTTCCTTGAAAGGCGGCGCTTCGATTTCAGTGAGGGTCTTCAGATCTTCGATGGAGCGATCGTGGTCGGCCTTGACCGCTTCGAGCAGGTCCTTGATGGCCGGAGCGGCGAGCAGTTGCGTGTAAGCCTGATCGACCGCCGGCCGTACCTGCGAAGGTGTCGGCGCCACGGCATTGCTCTGGGCCTCGACGCCGGCCGCGGCGCAGAGCGCCGCGAGCATGACGGGCGCGAATCGGATGGCAGAAGGACGGAACGGCATGAGGTCGTGGAATCGGGAGCGTTTGCAGCGGGTCAGGAAAGGAATGCGAGCGCCGCGAGCGCGGCGGTCTCGGCGCGCAGGACACGGGGCCCGAGTGACAGCGGCACGAAGCCGCGCGAGATCGCATCCTTTTCCTCGATGGGGCTGAGGCCGCCTTCCGGCCCGCTCAGCACCCAGGCATGGCGAAAGTCATTCTGAGCAAGCTCGCGTGCGGGACGGGTTCCCTCCGCGAGACTGAGGATGAAACGTGGCGAATCGCCGGATTGTGCGGCGAGCCAGTTCGCGAAGGTCTGGACTGGATGGATTTCCGGCACGCGATTGCGCCCGCATTGCTCGCACGCGGCGATGGCGATCGCCTCCCAGTGCGTGCGCTTTTTCTCGGCGCGCTCGCCGCTCAGCCGAAGCACCGCATGCGCGGTCATGAGGGGCTGGATGCCGGCGACGCCGAGTTCGGTGGCTTTCTCGACCAGCCAGTCCATGCGCTCGTTGGCCGGCATGCCGACCGCGAGATGAATCGCGCGCGCCGCTTCGCGCTCGACGGCGACACGTTCGCCCACGCGCACCTCGACGTCGCTGCGGCCCATGCGTTCGACGGTGGCGGCGTATTCACCGCCGGTGCCGTCGAACAGCGTCAACGCGTCGCCGGGTTGCATTCGCAGCACCTGCACATGGCGCGCGGCACCGGGCGGCAGCGAGAGAGAACTGTCGGAAGCCAGCGCGACGGCGCAGTGGATCCGGGCCACGTCAGCTTCCCATGGGGCGCGGGAGAGAGACACGCAGCGCGCGAAGCCTGGCGGAGAACGTCATACCCTTCCGTAGGCGAAGCCGGTCACCGGCGCCGTGCCTTCGATCTCGTCGATCGCGCGCAGCAGCGGCGTCAGTTCGCGATAGCGGCCGGCCGTGGCCCGGATGTAGTTGATGAAGCGCGGGGCATCGGCCAGGTACTTCGGTTTGCCGTCGCGCAGCGTGAGCCGCGCGAAGATGCCTGCGACCTTCAGGTGGCGCTGCAGACCCATCCATTCGACCGCACGATAGAAAGCGCCGAAGTCCTCGTCGACCGGCAGGCCCGCCTTGCGGGCCTTTTGCCAGTAGCGCACGGTCATGTCGATCACGAAGTCCTCCTCCCAGCTCAGGAAGGCGTCGCGCATCAGGCTCGCGATGTCGTAGGTGATCGGCCCGTGGACCGCATCCTGGAAGTCCAGCACGCCCAGGGGCGCACCGCTGCCGACCATCAGGTTGCGCGGCATGAAGTCGCGGTGCACGTAGACGCGCGGTGCCGCCAGGTTGTTCTCGACGATGAGGTTGAAGCTGCGGTCGAGACGCTCCTTGAGCTTGCCTTCCGCCGTCATGCCGCGGTGCTGGCCCACGTACCACTGCGGAAACAGCGATAGCTCGCGCTCGAGCAGGGCCCTGTCGTAGGGAGGCAGCACGTCCTGCTCGGAGGCCAGCTGCCAAAGGATCAGGCTGTCGATCGCCTGCTCGAAGAGGGGGCGCGCGGCAGCGGGATCGGCGGGGTCGATCACGTCCAGCATGGTCTGGAAGCCGAGGTCGTCGAGCAGCAGGAAGCCGTTGTCACGGTCCCACTCGAGGACGTGCGGCGCCTTGACGCCGGCGGCGGCCATGAGGCCGGCGACATGGACGAAGGGCTCGCTGTTTTCCTGCGCCGGCGGCGCGTCCATCACGATGCGCGTCAGCGCCTCGTCGCCCGTGTCGACGCGGAAGTAGCGCCTGAAGCTGGCATCGGCGGAGGCGAGCCGGACCGTATCAGGAAGCAAGCGATGTTGCGGTGCGATGCGCTCGATCCAGCGCTGAAAAGTGTGTGCGCGCGCAGGGTCCGTCCACACGGGAGGCTGGGAGGCGGTGGCGGCGCTGCGGGCCGGTGGCTGAGAGGCTGTCATGGATAATCAATTCTACAAATCCGCCTGGCGCGGAGCCTCTCAACCCGGTGGCCCCCGGCGCCGCCTTCCCCCTCCAGACGACATTTGTCCTTCCGTACCGATGCCTGACCTGAACCGAGCCGCCTGGCGCCGGTGCCGCCCGCCTTTGCCGCTGGCCGTGCTGTCGCTCGCCCTGCTGCATGCGCATGCTGCGTGGGCACAGGAGGCGGCCCTGGATGCGCCGCTGGTGCTCAAGCGCACGCCACAGCTCACCGAAGTGATTCCGGAGAACCTGCGCGGACGCATGCCGAGCTTCGTCGACGGGGATCGCATTTCCGGGCAACCCGACCTCGGCACCATCGTCGAAGGCAATGCCACGCTGCGGCGTGGCGACACCCTGATCCGCGCCGACCGTCTCGAGTACTACCAGCCCGAGGATCGCGCCCGGGCCACCGGCAATGTGCATGTGAACCATGCCGGCAACATCTACGAAGGCCCCGAGCTCGAGCTCAAGCTCGAAACCTTCGAGGGCTTCTTCAACAGGGTGCGCTACCAGTTTCTCGCCAATGGCGGGCGTGGCGACGCGGAGCGGGTCGACTTCATCGACAGCAATGTATCGATCGCCCGCATGGCCACCTACACCACCTGCCGCCCGGAAGACTATCCGGGATGGATGCCGGCCTGGCTGCTCAAGGCGCGCACCATCACCGCGGACACCGAGGAAAACGTCGGTGTCGCGACCAGCGCGCAGATCACGTTCATGGGCATCAGCACGCCGCCGTTCCCGTCGCTCAGCTTCCCGCTGAGCAACGATCGCAAGTCGGGCGTGCTGCCACCCGTCATCGGGATCGACAGCGTCAACGGTTTCGAGGTCACGGCGCCTTACTACTGGAACATCGCGCCCAATCGCGATGCGACGCTCTATCCCACCTTGATGAGCAAGCGCGGCATCAACCTGGGCACGGAGTTCCGCTACCTCGAGCCCACGTACAGCGGCGAGATCCGTGCCGACTACATGCCGGAAGACAGGCTGCGCGATCGCGACCGCTGGGGCATCTGGACGCACCACGAGCAACGCTTCGACGCCAAGGCGCTGGGGCTCGACTCCCTGACGGGCTCGCTGAGCATCAACCGTGTGAGCGACGATGACTACTGGCGCGATTTCACGCGCACGCCGTCCCTCACGCAGCGGCTGCTGGCCAACGACGGCATCTTGCGCTGGAGTTCCGGCGACTGGAGCGGCACGGCGCGCGCGCTCAGCTATCAGACGCTTCAGTACGCGCCTTCGCCCATCCTGCCGCCGTACGACCGGCTGCCGCAGATCACGGCGGACTACAACAAGTACGACTGGAACGGCTTCGACTTCTCGCTCAATACCGACTACTCGCGCTTCCGCGGCCCCGGCCCGCTCGTGCAGAAGGAACTCGCCGGCTATGTGCAGCCGGACGGCGAGCGCGTGTTCGGGCTGGCTTCGCTGAGCCGCCCCTTCCTGACGCCGGGTACCTTCGTCATCCCGAAGGTGATGCTGAACGCGACCGCCTACCAGTTCGACGCGCCGCTCACCACCAATGGCGCGACGTCGGCCACCCGCGTGGTGCCGACCTTCAGCCTCGACAGCGGCATGATCTTCGAGCGCGACGCCAATTATTTCGGCCGGGCGTTCCGGCAGACGCTCGAGCCGCGCGCGTTCTACGTCTACACGCCCTACCGCAACCAGAACGACCTGCCGAACTACGACTCGGCGGCCAACGACTTCAGCTTCGCGACGGTCTACACCGAGAACGCCTTCTCAGGCAACGATCGGATCTCCGACAGCAACCTGCTCACCCTGGGGGTTACGTCGCGCCTGATCGATCCCGAGACCGGCGCCGAGGCGGCACGCTTCGGGGTCGCTCAGCGCCTGCGCTTCGCCGACCAGTTGGTCACCTTGCCAAACGGCACGCCGGTGACCGATCGTTTCAGCGACATCCTGCTCGGCGCGCAGATCAACTGGACGCCCAAGTGGAGCGTGGACGGCACGGTCCAGTACAACCCGGACGAACACAACTCGACCCGCACCGCGATCAGTGCCCGCTACAGCCCCGGCCCGTATCGCACCATCAGTGCCGCCTACCGCTACCAGGCCGACTCCACGTCGACCTCCAACGACGGCAGCAAATCGATCGACGTCGGCTGGCAGTGGCCCATCAACGACCTCTGGGGCGATTACGGCAAGGATCTGGGACCGGGAAGGGGTCAAGGCGGCGGCCGCTGGTACGCTGTGGGCCGTCTCAATTACAGTCTGCAAGACAGCAAGCTGACGGACGGCGTGCTCGGCTTGGAATACGACGGCTGCTGCTGGATCGGCCGCGTGGTGGTGGAACGGATCACCACCGGGCAGATCACAGCCAGCACCCGGATCATGTTCCAGCTCGAACTCGTTGGCTTCGCAAGCGTCGGATCGAGCCCTGCGCGCACTTTGACGCAGAACATCCAACGCTACACCCCGCTGCGCCAACCGGGGCTGGCGCCGAGCCGGTTCACCAATTACGACTGAGATAGACAGAGCTTCGCCATGAAACACATTCGCTCCATCCTTACGCTGGCCTGTCTCGCGACACTGGCCGCCTCCGCCGGGGCGCAGGGCCTGGGCATCACCGACATCATGCGCAACGGTCCGCGCATCGTGCCGCCGCCGACCACCAGCGGTCCGCCGCCCAATGTGCAGCGATCGGCCGAGTACATCGTCGCGCTGGTCAATTCCGAACCCGTCACCAACACCGAGGTCCAGATCCGGGTGGCGCGCGTGCTGCGTGAGAACCCCGAAGCCGAACGGATGCCACGCGCGGAGCTCGTGCGCCTGGTGCTGGAGCGGATGATCAACGAGCGTGCCATGCTGCAGCTCGCCAAGGAATCGGGCATCAAGATAGACGACGTCGCGGTCGACCAGGCCGAACAGACCGTGGCGCGGCAGAACCAGATCACGGTCACCGAACTGCGCCGGCGGGTCGCCGCCGAGGGTATGTCGCAGGACCAGTTCCGGCGCGAGTTGCGCGAACAACTCATACTCACGCGCCTGCGCAACAACGAGGTCGAATCCAAGGTCAAGATCAGCGACGTCGAGGTCGATCAGTTCATTCGCGAGCAGCGCGCCGGCGGCAATGCGTCGGTCGCGCCCAACCTCAATATTGCGCAACTGCTGGTCATCGTTCCGGAAAACGCCGGCGATGCCGATGTGGCAAAGCTGCAGCAGCGCGCGCTGGGGCTCGCCCAGCGCGCCCGCGCAGGCGAAGACTTCGGCAAGCTCGTCAAGGAAAACTCCGACGCGCAGGACCGTGCCGGCGGCGGCGCGATGGGCATGCGCAGTGCCGATCGCTATCCCCCGCTCTTCGTCGAGGCCACGCAGTCGACCCCGGTGGGCGGCATCGTCGGTCCCGTCCGATCGCCCGCGGGCTTCCACGTGCTGAAGGTGTTGGCGAAGTCTCAAGCGGGCATTGGCGATGCCGTCGTCACGCAGACGCAGGTCCGGCACATTCTGCTGCGCAACGACTCCAAGCGGACCACCGCCCAATCGGTTGCGCAACTGAACGATTTCAAGGATCGCATCCAGCGGGGCTCCGCCGACTTCGCGAGCCTTGCGCGCGACAACTCGGAGGACGGAAGCGCCAAGAGCGGCGGTGACCTGGGGTGGTCGCGACCCGGCCAGTTCGTGCCCGAGTTCGAGGAGGCGATGAACCGCCTCAGTCCGGGCCAGATCAGCGATCCGGTCGTGTCGCGCTTCGGCGTGCATCTGATCCAGGTGACCGATCGTCGTGAGACCAAGCTCACGCAGGTCGAGCAGCGCGAGGCGGCGCGCGCCGTGCTGCGAGAGAAGAAGATCGAGCAGAACACGGATACCTGGGCCCAGGAAGTTCGCGCGCGCGCCTACGTGGAATATCGCGAACCGCCGCAGTCCTGACGGTGAAGTCCCACATTCCCCGCAAGCGGTTCGGCCAGCATTTCCTGGCCGACGTTGCCATCATCGACGCCATCGTGCGCGAAATCGCGCCGAAACCCGGCGATGCGATGGTCGAGATCGGTCCGGGTCTCGCGGCACTGACGCAGCCGCTCGTGGAACGCCTGGGCCGCCTGACGGTGATCGAACTCGATCGCGACCTGGCCGAGCGCTTGCGCGGCCATGGTCAACTCGACGTCGTGGAATCGGACGTGCTGAAGGTCGACTTCGCCGAGCTGGCGAATCGGCTGGCGGCACCGCCCGACAAGTTGCTCCGCGTGGTCGGCAATCTGCCCTACAACATTTCGACGCCCATCCTCTTTCATCTGCTGGGGTTTGCGGGTCTCGTCGCCGATCAGCATTTCATGCTGCAGAAGGAAGTGATCGACCGCATGGTCGCGCAGCCCGCGACCTCCGATTACGGTCGCCTGAGCGTCATGCTTCAGTGGCGCTACGCGATGGAGAACGTCCTGTTCGTGCCGCCGGAGAGCTTCGATCCGCCGCCGCGCGTCGATAGCGCAGTCGTGAGGATGGTGCCCCTGGCCGAACCGCCCCGAGTTGATGCGGAACTGCTTGGCGAAGTCGTGCAGGTGGCCTTCAGCCAGCGTCGCAAGCTCCTGCGGCACAGCCTTGGCAAGTGGCTGGAGCAAAAGAATTTCGGTGGCGCCTTCGACGTCCAGCGGCGCGCGGAGGAGGTCCCGGTCGCCGAATACGTCGCCCTCGCCCAGCAGTTTCCCAAATAGAAAAGCCCGTCAACGACGGGCTTTCGTTCGTGAAACACCGCGGATCCGGCTCGGCCGGCCCGCTGGTGTTACCCCCGGCAGGGGGTTGGCGAAGCGACACGAAGTGCGCGCAGCCTGGGGGCGAGCAACAGTCAGGCTGCTGCGAGCCAGTATCCCGCGTTGAAGGGGCTGCTCATGCGCAGCGCCAGGGGAGATACATCGACCAGTTTGTCCGTCGGCATCTTTTCTGCCGTCGGATCAGCCTCTTGAGCCTCGATCTCGGCACCTGCGGCGCCGGTTTGCTGAGCCTCGTTCGCCCGTTCTGCTTGGCTGGATTGTGCAGAACGGGCTACAGAAAAGAATAGAAGCACCGGAAGGGTATTTTTCGATCCCCCCAGTAGTCCGCCGCGTCGCGGAAGATGTCCAGAAGCTGCTCGCGTGCTTCCTTGTCGAATTTGGCGTTGGCGGGAATCTGTTCGAGAACGATAACGAAGCCCGGCTGCGGACCCGACTTGTGAAGCGGGTCGGTCATGCAGTCATAGAGCGCGTCGAAGTTCTTCCCGAAGTGCTGGGGGAACGTGAATTGCTGCGCGATCAGATCCAGCACGTCCTGCTTGGTCTGGGCATTGCCGAGGTTGGCATACAGAAAGTGCTGACCGGCCGCATGTGCTGCCTCCTGCAGGTCGCTCACGCGAAATGCGCGAATCGACTGCACGATATTGGGTCGCACGCCACGAAGGGATTGGGTCATCTCCGCTGGTCTTTCCATGGTTGTCGTCATCTATTCTCAGGACGCTGTTCTGCGCCTCTCCAAATTCATTTCATCGCTCAGGGAACGATCCGCCTGAAGCTCGCGTAGTGATCCGCCGTGTACCAGCAAGCCGAGGGCGCCGTGCGTTCGCCTCCACAGACGATTCGCTTGGCGCCACGATCACGCGAGCCGGGCGTTTCGACCGTGTACTCTCGGTAGTGACCCCGACGTTCCTGGGGGAGCAGGCGTTCACGATTGCCGAACACCACGCCGTCCTTTTCATACTGGAAGGGGCCACCCTTGAAGATGGCCTCGTAGGTACGCTGGCCTTGCACCGGCAATTCGGCCAGCGCGATCGTTTCCTGAGCCGACGGACCGGTACGGGTGCCGAACCATTCGCGGGCCTGAACGCCATTTGCGAGAGCGACCAGCAGGAAGCTAGTGAGCGCAAACTTGGATGCAGGGGACGAGATCGAGGCGAAAACCGCCATGGAGCACCAGGAAAGAAAGAGCGAGGGCCGAATCGGGGGTCAACCTTATTGGGGTTAACCCGCAAATTCAAGCCCGTAAGTGTGCACCAGAGGCGCGCAAATAGCAAGCGCCTGCTCAATCTTTGAGCAGGCGAACAGGATCGGCGAAGTCCGGAAAGTTAGCGGTCGCTATTTCGAAAGTGCCTACCGCTCGGCGTTCGCATCGGCAACCGTCAGAGCCGTCATGTTGACGATGCGCCGGACAGTGGCACTGGGCGTGAGAATATGCACAGGTTTGGCCGCTCCGAGCAGGACCGGGCCGATCGCGATGTTGCCGCCGGCCGCCGTCTTGAGCAGGTTGTATGCAATGTTGGCCGAATCGATGTTCGGAAACACCAGCAGATTGGCGTCCCCGGCCAGGGCGCTGTGCGGCATGACCGATGCGCGCTGCTTGCCGTCCAAAGCGACGTCGCCGTGCATTTCGCCGTCCACTTCAAGCCACGGCGCCTGGGTGCGCAGCAACTCGAGCGTCTGTCGCATCTTGACCGCGCTCGGCATGTTGCTGCTGCCGAAGTTCGAATGCGACAGCAGCGCTGCCTTCGGCTTGATGCCGAAGCGCATCATCTCCTCCGCCGCCATGGTCGTGATCTCGGTGAGTTCTTCGGGCGTCGGGTCGTAGTTGACGTGGGTGTCGACCAGGAACACCTGCCGGTTCGGCAGAAGCAGCCCGTTCATGCAGGCGTAGATCGGCACGTTCTGCTGTGTGCTCGCGCATCCGCCGGGGCGCTTGCCGATCACCTGGTCGATGTAGTGCAGATGGATGGCGGTGGTGCCCCAGGTGCCGCAGATCATCCCGTCGACGTCGCCCTTGTGCAGCAGCATCGAGCCGATGAGCGTCAGGCGGCGGCGCATCTCGATCTTCGCGGTCTGCACCGTCGTGCCCTTGCGCTCAGTCATCCGGTGGTAGGTCTGCCAGAAATCGCGGTAGCGCTGGTCCCACTCGACGTTGACGATGTCGTAGTGCACGTCCTGCTTCAGGCGCAGGCCAAACTTCTCGATGCGCTGCGCGATGATGGCTGGCCGCCCGATCAGCGTCGGGCGCGCGATGCCTTCGTCGACCACGATCTGGGCGGCGCGCAGGATGCGCTCCTCCTCGCCCTCGCAGAAGGCGATGCGCTTCTTCGGCGCACGCTTCGCGGCATCGAAGATGGGCTTCATCGTCGTGCCCGAGGTATAGACGAAGGTCTGCAGCTTGTCGCGATAGGCATCGAGGTCGGCAATGGGCCGCAATGCCACGCCGCTGTCGGCCGCGGCCTTGGCGACGGCCGGCGCGATCTTCATCATCAGGCGCGGATCGAAGGGCTTCGGAATCAGGTATTCGGGTCCGAAGCTGAGCTTCTCGCCGGCGTAGGCAGCGGCGACGCGTTCGCTCTGTTCGGCTTGCGCGAGTTCGGCGATCGCGTGCACCGCAGCGACTTCCATCTCATCGGTGATGGTGGTCGCGCCGCAGTCCAGTGCGCCGCGGAAGATGTATGGGAAGCACAGGACGTTGTTGACCTGGTTCGGGTAGTCCGTGCGGCCGGTGGCCATGACCACGTCACCCCGCACCGCGTGCGCGTCTTCCGGCGTGATCTCGGGATTGGGATTCGCGAGCGCGAAGATCACGGGCTTGGCCGCCATCTTCGCGACCATCGCCGGCTTGAGCACGCCGCCGGCGGAGAGGCCGAGGAACACGTCCGCGCCCTCGATCACCTCGGACAGCGTGCGCGCGTCGGTCTTCTGCATGTACTGGCGCTTGTCGTCGTCCATCAGCTCGGTGCGGCCTTCGTAGACCACGCCGGCAAGGTCGGTGACATAGACGTTTTCGCGCTTGAGACCGACCTTGAGCAGCAAATTCAGGCAGGCCAGCGCCGCAGCGCCGGCGCCGGAGGTGACGAGCTTGACCTGCGAGATGTCCTTGCCCACGACCTTGAGGCCGTTGAGCATCGCTGCCGCCACGGTGATCGCGGTGCCGTGCTGGTCGTCGTGGAAGACCGGGATCTTCATGCGCTTGCGCAGCTCGCGCTCGACGTAGAAGCAGTCCGGCGCCTTGATGTCCTCCAGGTTGATCGCGCCGAAGGTCGGCTCCAGCGCGGCGATGACGTCGACCAGCTTCGCCGGGTCCTTCTCGTCGATCTCGATGTCGAACACGTCGACGCCGGCGAACTTCTTGAAGAGCACGCCCTTGCCCTCCATCACCGGCTTGGAGGCCAGCGGGCCGATGTCGCCAAGGCCGAGCACCGCGGTGCCGTTGGTGATGACCGCCACCAGGTTGCCGCGCGCGGTGTACTTGAAGGCGTTGACGGGGTCCTTGACGATCTCCTCGCAGGGGGCTGCCACGCCGGGCGAGTAGGCCAGTGCCAGATCGCGCTGGTTGACCATCTGCTTGGTCGCGGCGATCGAGATCTTTCCGGGGACCGGATGCTCGTGGTATTCGAGGGCGGCGCGACGCAGTTCGGCACGTTTGTCCTCGGGCGAGGGAATCGATGAAGTCGGATCGGACATTGGGCCGTGCCTCCTGTGACGCTTCTTGAAAGGGCGCCGATTGTAGACCTCGCCTGCTTTCGCCCATGAAACATGGGCTTCGCATCGAAGCACGGGAAGTGCGCCGCGAGCAGGGCTTCCGCCCTGTGGCAATATCACCGGCCGAGTATTTGCAGGAGCACCTCCATGGCGCTGATGGATTTCATCAAGAAGCAGTTCATCGACATCATCCAGTGGACCGAGACCGGCGACGGCACACTGGCATGGCGCTTCCCGATGGCGGACATGGAAATCCAGAACGGCGCCTCGCTCACGGTGCGCGAATCGCAGATGGCGGTGTTCGTCAACGAGGGCCAGGTCGCCGACGTCTTCGGCCCCGGCACCTACGAGCTCACCACGCAGACGCTGCCCGTCCTCACCTACCTCAAGAACTGGGACAAGCTCTTCGAGTCGCCCTTCAAGAGCGACGTCTATTTCTTCAGCACGCGGCAGCAGGTCGACCAGAAGTGGGGCACGCCCCAGCCGATCACGGTTCGCGACAAGGACTTCGGCGCGGTGCGCGTGCGCGCCTTCGGCAACTACAGCTTCCGCATCGGCGATCCGAAGCTGTTCCATACCGAGATCTCGGGCACGCGCGATGTGTATTCGGTGGCCGACCTCGACGGGCAGCTGCGCGGGCTCGTGCTGCAGAACATCAGCAACGCGATCGCGTCCAGCGGCGTGCCGTTCCTCGACCTCGCGGCGAACCAGATCGAGTTCGCGCAGGCGCTTGCGGGGCAGCTCGTGCCCGGGTTCGCGAAGATCGGGATCAAGCTCGAGAACATCACCGTGCAGAACGTCTCGCTGCCGGAAGAGCTGCAGAAGATCCTCGACCAGAAGATCGGCATGGGCATGGTCGGCAACGACATGGGCAAGTTCATGCAGTACCAGACCGCGCAGGCGATCCCGAAGATCGCCGAAGGCGCGGGAGGCGGCAGCGGCATTGCCGGCGATGCGATGGGGCTGGGCGCGGGTGTCGCGCTGGGGCAGGTGCTCGCTCAGAACCTCGCGCAGGGGCTGAATCCGGGCAACGCAGCCGCGGCTGCGACCACACAGCAGCCGGTGGTCGCGGTGGTCGATCCGGCCGACGTGATGACGACGCTGGAGAAGCTCGCCGAGCTCAAGACCAAGGGCATCCTCACGCAGGAAGAATTCGACGCCAAGAAGGCGGAGCTCCTCAAGAAGCTCGTGTGAGGCCCGCAGCTTTCGCGGGACCACCCGGCCAGCCACCCGCAGGCTGGCCCTCTTCGGAGCGCCATGGCTGAGAACGGCGCCATTCAGCGCACCTACCGCGCGCCCTGCCCCGGCTGCGGCGCGCCGGTCGAGTTCCGCTCGGCGCAATCGACGCATGCGGTGTGCGCCTACTGCCGCAGCACCGTGGTGCGGCAGGGCGAGACGCTCGCGCGCACCGGCAAGATGGCGGAGCTGTTCGACGACTTCAGCCCGCTGCAGCTCTTTGCCTCCGGCCGCATCCATGATCGGCCGTTCACGCTCATCGGCCGGCTGCAGTACGGCTACGACGGCGGACGCTGGACCGAATGGATCGCTACGCTCGACGGCGACCGCACCGGAATCCTGAGCGAGGACAACGGCGCATTCGTCTTCGCGCTGCCGTTCGATCTGCAGCGCGACGCGCCTTCCGCCGCGGCCCTGCGCGTCGGTGCGACGTCCGCCTTCAACGGGCAGTCGTACACCGTCACATCGAACGAGCAGGCCGCTCTGATCTCCGCCCAAGGCGAACTGCCGCGACTGCCCGAGCTGGGCCGGCGCTTCGCGGTGGTCGAGCTGCGCGGCGACAACGGGCAGATGCTCAGCCTCGAGTACGACACCGATCCGCCGGGCGCCTGGATCGGCCGCGCCGTGCAGCTCGAGGACCTGCAGCTCACGGGCCTGCGCGACGAATCGGCGAAGGAAGAAAAGGCGCGCAGCTTCAACTGCCCGAACTGCGGCGCGACGGTCACCGTCCACCTGGCCGACAGCAAGAGCATCACCTGTTCGTCGTGCAACAGCATCATCGACCTGAGCCAGGGCATCGGCGGCGAGTTGCGGCACGCGATCCAGGACGAGCCGGTGCAGCCGCTGATCCCGCTCGGCACCGTGGGGCAGCTGCAGGGGCTGGATTGGCAGGTGGTCGGCTTCCAGCACCGCATGGGCGTGGCGCCCGGCGACGACGAACACTTCGGCTGGAGCGAATACCTGCTGTTCAATCGCAAGCGCGGCTTCAGCTTCCTGGTCGACGCGGAGGACGGCTGGAGCATGGTCCGGCCGACCACCGGCGCGCCGACGATGGACAAGGACGGGTCGAAGGCCACGTACCTGGGCAAGGTCTACCGCCAGCTCTACACCTACAACGCCGAGACGAGCTACGTGGCCGGCGAGTTCTACTGGCAGGTCCAGCGCGGGCAGCGGACCTTCAATCGTGATTTCGCCAATGGCCCGGCGCTGCTGTCGATGGAGCGCTACGCCAGCGAAATCACCTGGTCGTCGGGCAGCAAGATCGACAGCGCCCTCGTCGCGGCCGCGTTCACGCTCGCCGGCCGCAAGGACATGTTCAAGCGCAACGATGCATTGCCGGTGAGCGCCGGATCGGGCATCGGGTGCGGCACGATCATCCTGGTGGTCGTCGTGATCATCATCCTGCTGATCATCCTGAGCACGTGCAGCAGTTCCAGCGGCGGAAGCGGTGGCGGGATGCGCAGCTCGGGCGGCTCGTACGGTGGCTATTCGAGTGGCGGCGGCCACAAATGATGTTTTTATCCGGAGGTCCTCATCATGGGATTTGAATGGTTGAAGCCGGACGTCGTCCTCGGGTCGCTCGTCTATGCACTGCTGGGCGTGGCCATCTTCTGGCTGTGCTTCCTCGTCATCGACAAGCTCACGCCCTATGACCTGTGGCAGGAGATCGTCGAGAAGCAGAACGTGGCGCTCGGCCTGGTGGTGGCGGCGATGAGCCTGGGGATCTGCGTGATCGTCGCCGCGGCGATCCATTGAGCGGAGCGGTCTTGTCCGCGCGTCCGGCCGCTGCGAGCGGCCCGCAGCCCGTCGAGATCGCGCTGCTCGCCAGCGTGTTCGTCGTCGCGGCCTGCGGACTGGTCTACGAACTCAGCGCAGCGGCGCTGAGTTCGTACCTGCTCGGCGATTCGGTGCTGCAGTTCAGCACGGTCATCGGCACTTATCTCTTCGCCATGGGTGTCGGCTCGTGGCTTTCGCGCTATTTCGATCGCCAGTTGCCGGCGCACTTCCTCCGCATCGAGCTGCTGGTGGCGCTCATCGGCGGCGGCCTGCCGGCGGCGCTCTTCATCGCCAATGCCTACGTGCCGGGGGCGTTCCGGTTGCTGCTCTATGGCATGGTGCTCGTGGTCGGCGCGCTGGTCGGGCTCGAGATTCCGCTGGTGATGCGCATCCTTCGCCGCAATGTCGCGTTGAAGGAACTCGTCTCGCAGGTGCTGACCTTCGACTACCTCGGTGCGCTGGCGGTGTCGATCGCATTCCCGCTGTTGCTGGTGCCGCAGCTCGGCATGATCCGCACCGGCCTGCTGTTCGGCCTCATGAACGCGGCGGTCGCGGTGTGGGCGCTCTGGCTGTTTCGCCATGAGCTGCGCCGGCTGGGCGCGCATGCGCTCGCCTGCGCTCTGGTGCTGCTCGCGCTCGCGGCGGCCTTCGTGCTCGCCGACCGTATCACGACGCTGGCGGAGGACAAGTTCTACCAGGACCGCATCGTCTTCAGTGCGACCTCCCCCTATCAGCGCATCGTGGTGACGCACGGGAGCGCGGGCCACCGGCTGTTCCTCAACGGCAACCTGCAGTTCGCGGAGCGCGACGAGTACCGCTATCACGAGGCGCTGGTCCATCCCGCGATGGCCGCGCACGGTGCGCCGAAGAAGGTGGCGGTGCTCGGCGGCGGCGACGGGATGGCCGTGCGCGAAATCCTGAAATATCCGTCGGTGGAAAGCGTGACGCTGGTCGAGCTCGACCCGAACATGACGCGGCTCTTCACCGATCACGAGACGCTCGCCGCGCTCAACGGCGGCTCGCTCAAGTCGCCGAAGGTGCGGATCGTGAACACCGACGCCTTCCAGTGGCTCCAGCAGCCGGGCGACACGTTCGACGTGATCGTGGTCGATTTCCCGGACCCGACCAACTTCGCGATCGGCAAGCTCTACACCAACTCGTTCTACGCGCTGCTCGACAAGCGGCTTTCGGCGAGCGGCTACGCGGTGATCCAGACCACCTCGCCGCTGATCGCGCGCAAGAGCTTCTGGACCGTGGCCGAGACCCTCGAGTCGGTCGGACTGCAGGTGGCGCCCTATCACGCGCATGTGCCCAGCTTCGGGGAGTGGGGCTACATCATCGCGAGCCACCGGCCGTATCGCCTGCCCGATGCCGGTGCCCTGCCGCCGGGATTGCGCTTCCTCTCGGCGCAGAGCCTGCCGCTCTTGTTCGACTTCCCGCTCGACATGGCGCGCGTGCCGACCGAGGTGAACCGGCTGTCGAACCAGGTGCTGGTGACCACCTACGAGCAGGAGTGGGGCAAGCGGTGAAGCGCCGCGCGTTCCTCGGCGCGGTCGCGAGCACGGCGGTGCTGGCCGGCTGCGCGCCCGAACACAGGATCGACGGCGGCTTCACCGGCATCGACGTGGCGCGCGGCCACGCGCTGCGCGACGGCAGGCTGCAGCCTGATCGTGCGCCGGATGTGATGCGCAGCACCCGCGTGGTCATCGCCGGCGGTGGCATCGCGGGCCTCGCCGCGGCGCGTGCATTGCGTCTCGCCGGCATCGACGACTTCGTGCTGCTCGAACTCGAAGACACCGCGGGCGGAAACAGCCGGGGCGGCGCGGTGAACGGCATTGCCTGCCCGCTCGGCGCACACTACCTGCCGGTGCCCGGCGAGGACGCGCACGAGGTGCAGGACCTGCTCGAGGAACTGGGCCTGCGCCGGCGCGTCGCCGGGCGGTGGGAATACGACGAGCGGCACCTCTGCCACAGCCCGCAGGAGCGGCTCTACTTCCGCGGCGAATGGCAGGACGGCCTGCTGCCCGTGCAGGGAGTCGGCGAGGCCACGCTCGCGCAGTACCGCCAGTTCTCTCAGCGCGTGCAGGCACTGCGGCACGAGGCGCGCTTCGCGATCCCGACGCTGAGGGCACCGGGGGCGCCGCTGCTGCTTTCGCTCGACGCGCTTTCGTTCCAGGCGTGGCTCGACCGCGAAGGCTTCACCGATGAGCACCTGCGCTGGTACCTGGACTACTGCTGCCGCGACGACTACGGCGCGGGAATGGCCCATGTGTCGGCCTGGGCGGGGCTTCACTATTTCGCGAGCCGCCACGGCTTTCACGCGCCCGGCGACGACAACGCGGAACGCGACGCGGTGCTGACCTGGCCCGAGGGCAATGCCTGGCTCATGCGCAGGCTGGCGGATCCGCTGGGCGAGCGCCTGAAGACCGGCCATGCGGTCACTCGCATCGCCGAAACACGCGGCGGCGTGGAGATCGATGCATTCGATGCTGCGACGCGATCCCGCATCCGGTGGCGGGCCGAGCGATGCATCGTCGCGCTGCCGGTGTTCATCGCCTCGCGCGTGGTCGAGAACCCGCCCGGCGCGTTGACGCGGGCCGGCTCCCTCATCCGGCATTCGCCCTGGCTGGTCGCGAACATCCACGTGCGCGAGCCGCTCGCGGACCGCCCGGGCGCGGCGCCGAGCTGGGACAACGTGCTCTACGGCACGCGCGGCCTCGGCTATGTCGATGCGCGGCATCAGTCGCTGGACCCCACGCCTCGCGCCACCGTGCTGAGCTGGTATCGCCCGCTCGGGCCCAGCGCCTTCGATGGCGATGACGGGCGGCGGCAACTGCTCGATCGGCCGTGGACCGGCTGGCGCGACGAGCTGGTCGCGGAGCTGTCGGTGGCGCATCCCGACCTGCCGGCGCTCGCGACGCGCATCGACATCACCCGCTATGGCCATGCGATGGCGATCCCGTCACCGGGGCTGCTGCGGCAGATCGGCGCGCCGGAGCGGGTGCGCGCCGGGCGCCTGGCCTTCGCGCACGCCGACTGGTCGGGCTATTCGATCTTCGAAGAGGCGTTCACCCGCGGCCACCTCGCCGCATGATGCTCACCCCCAGCCTCGCCCACTTCGTGTGGCTCGGGCACCCCCTCTCCGGGGGCAACCCCGGCGGCCCGGCAGAGCCGGTTCCGCGGGGTTCCTGGCCTTGAGGGTCAGCCCCTCATCAGGGCTTCGATCTCGTCGGCCTTGACCGGCACGCCGCGGGAGATCAGCTCGCAGCCGGTTTCAGTCACGATCGCGTCGTCCTCGATGCGGATGCCGATGTTGTGGAACTGCTCCGGTACGCCTTCGGCAGGCCGCACGTAGAGGCCCGGCTCGATCGTCAGCACCATGCCCGGCTTCAGGATCCGGCTCGGCCGGTTCTTGATGACCTCGTTGGACAGCGGATCGCGGCGTTCGCTCACTTCTCCGACCTGCGAGGGCTCGACGTAGCTGCCGCAGTCGTGCACGTCCATGCCCAGCCAATGGCCGGTGCGATGCATATAGAAAGGGAAGTAGGCGCGCTTTTCGATCACGTCGTCCACGCTGCCCACCTTGTTCGCGTCGAGCAGGCCCAGGTCGAGCATGCCCTGCGACAGCACCTTGACCGTCGCTTCGTGCGGGTCGTTGAAGCGCTGCCCTGCCCGGGTCGCCGCGACGGCGGCGTCCTGGCTCGCGAGGACGAGGTCGTACAGCGCGCGCTGCGGGCCGGTGAACTTCCCGTTGGCCGGGAAGGTGCGGGTGATGTCGCTGGCGTAGCCGTCCAGTTCGCAGCCCGCATCGATGAGCACCAGCTCGCCGCCCTGCACCGGGGCTGTATCGGCCCGGTAGTGCAGCACGCAGGCGTTGGCGCCGGCCGCCACGATCGAGCCGTAGGCCGGGTACTGCGACCCGCCGAGGCGGAATTCGTGCAGCAGTTCGGCGTCGAGGTGGTACTCGCGCACGTCCTTGCCTTCGCGCAGCATCCGCGCGGACAGCTGCATCGCGCGGACGTGGGCCCGGGCGCTGATCTGCGCGGCGCGGCGCATCACGTCCTGTTCGTGCGTGTCCTTGACCAGCCGCATTTCATCGAGCGGACCGCACAGGTCGCGCTGTTCCTCGGGGCACAGGGCGCCGAAGCGGACCCGGGCGCGGACGGCGGAAAGCCAGCCATCGACGCGAGTTTCCAGCCCCTTGTGCGTCGCGAACGGATACCAGACCACCGACTTGTTCTCGAGCAGGCGCGGCAGGCGCGTATCCAGCTCTTGGACGGAATAAGCCTCGTCCACCCCCAACGCGGCCGGCGCGGCTTGCGGTCCCAGGCGGTAGCCATCCCAGATTTCGCGCTCCAGATCCTTCGGCGCGCAGAACAGCGTCGACTTGCCGTCGCCGGTCAGCACCAGCCACGCGTTCGGCTCGGCGAAGCCGGTCAGGTAATAGAAGTAGCTGTCGTGCCGGTACAGAAAGTCGCTGTCCCGGTTGCGCTGGCGCTCGGGAGCGGTCGGAATGATCGCGATTCCGTCGGCGCCTAAATAAGTAGAAAGATGTATACGACGGGGGGCTTGATGATTTGTGGTCATAACGTCACTATTCGCTACCGTTGTAAGTGCTTCCCAAGAGGGCTGAAAAACACGAAGAAAGTGTTTGCAAGATGGTTTGCCCGTAGGACCCATCCCACGTAAAAAACGACCACTTGTTATCTTGGAGGTGTTTTTTGTTGAAAGTTATCCATAAGAGCGCCATTTTGCTGTCATTTGGTGCTATCGCGCTGGCTGGGTGTGGTGGGGGCGGCGGCGGTGGTGGCGGCGGCGGAAGTGCCGCAGCCGTGAGCGCAGCCGCCGCGGCTGCTGCTGCGTCGACAGCGGCGTCGCAGAGCGGCAGCGCTTCCACAGGCTCGGTCCTCGGTACGAACCCCCAGACGACGACATTCTGCGGTTCCCAGAGTACCGACATTGTCGACAGCGCGCTGAACATCGTGCCGGCGCAGTACACCGCGATGGCGGGCCAGTTGAGCAAGGATGCCGGGATCGCCTACCGCTACGGCCCCGACGCGACGGCCTGCGGAACCGCCGGTACCGGCGTGGCGCTGTACAAGCGGGGGGACACCCAGCTCACCTCGCCCGCCCCAAGCTACCCGTTCTGGTGGCAGGTCGGCCAGGTCTCCGGCAGCGCCGGCTCCTACTCGTCGAACCAGGGCTCGATCGCCTTCGTGGCCGACAACACGGCGCAACGCGTGGGCGTGGCTGACATCCAGATCTCGAACACCATGTACGGCGTGTTCGCCCAGTTGCCGCAGCTGAGCTGGACCCGCGCGGCGGTCGCTGGCGGCGGCATCGACAGCGTCACCGTCATGGGCTACCGCGAGCAGGGCATCGTGAGCAGTGATCCTGTCGCCACGGCTCGTTGCACTGGCACCGCCTTCTGCTCCGAAGGCCTTGTCGCCTTCCAGAACGGCGTCATCGGCACGGTCGGCAGCAACACCGCGAGCAACCGCACCACCGTGCAGCTGCCCGCCAACAAGGTGCCGACGTCCATCGCCATGACGAACGACAGCGAGTTCGCGCTGGTCACGGTGTGGGACACGCAGGCCCTCAAGGGCCAGGTGGCGGTCATCGCGCTGGCCGGCCTGTGCGACAACTGCGACCCCTACGCCAGCGCCGGGAGCACCGGCCGCGCGGCTTGGTACAACTGGTGGCAGGAGTGGATGGGCGTCTACCCGGGCCTGGCGAACATGGGCAACATCGCCTTCATGAAGATCCTGGGCTACATCGACCTGCCCGGCATCAACGCGCCGACCGAGATCGCCGTCACGACGGGCATGGACCAGTACAAGACGCTCTACCAGACCGGCTCGCAGGTCGGTCAGTTCGTCGGCCTGGACAACTCGCCCCTGACGACCGCGACCAACTGGCAGAAGTTCGCGAGCGGCGGCTCCCTCTACTACAACTATGCCAAGGGCGGCGTGGCGGTGGTGATCTCCAAGTCGGAGCAGAAGGCCGCGTTCATCGACCTGAAGCCGCTGTTCAGCTACTTCAACGGCATGTACTTCAGCTCGAACGTGAGCCAGACGACCAACTTCGGCCAGGCGGCCAACCAGTGGCCGTTCACCTTCGACGTGCAGGCTTCGCAGAAGCCGACGGTGGTCAAGACGGTGTCGCTGGGTGCGCGTCCGACCGCGGTGAAGACGACGATGACCGAGAAGTTCGCGACGCGGGCATGGATCGCGACGCAGGACGGCACGCTGCACATCTACAGCCTGAATGGCTTCGCGCCGGGTGACGGCTACAACATGACGGCCAACCCGCCGGCGAGCAACATTGCCGAAGTGGGCACCGTGACCGGCATCGGCCGCAATCCGACGTCGCTCGCCACCTCCAGGGGCGAGCCGCCCGGCAGCAGCGTCGACCCGAGCAACCAGCAGGTCATCGTCGCCTCCCGTGGCGACAACAAGATCAACTGGGTGCGCTTCGCTTCCAACGGCAACAGCGGCAGCATCGTTCGCACGATCCAGCACAACGAGATGAAGGATCTGATCGCGGTCGAGGACTCGGACAACTTCGCCAACCAGGGCTACGTGCTGAGCGCGCTCGACTACACGGGCAAGGCGGTGCGCAACTACCGCTACGGCCCGGTGATCTTCCATGACGGCGGCGCGTGCCCGGCGCCCAATGGCTGCGCGGTCAACGCGATCAACGGCGCCGCGGTCGAGTACGGCGGTGCGATGGCGCTGCCTGGCAAGCCCTTCCAGATGAATTCGGCCAACGTGCCCTGACGCTGGATTCGAAAGCTCCGAAACAGGACGGCCCGCCTCGCGCGGGCCGTTTTCTTTTCATCGATTGAGTTCCGCCAGCCGCTCGGGGGTGCCGACATCGGCCCAGCGCCCGGTGTAGAGCTCCGCGCCCACGAGGCCGGATCGCATCGCGTCGCGCAGCAGGGGCGCCAACGCCGCCTTGATGCCCAGCGGATTCCCGGCTTCGATGTCGCAGCGCGGGGGGGCGAAGAACGCGCTGCGGTACAGCGCGATCGTCGAGAAGGTGTACTTCTGCGCCGCCTCGTTCAGTGCGCGACCGTCGTCTGCAAGGCCGAAGTCGCCCTTCGGGTTGTGCGCCGGATTCGGCACCAGCCACAGATGGGCGAGATACCGGCTTGCCACGAACCGCTCCACCGCCTCGCGTGTGAAGCGGAAATCCGGCGCGAACACGTCGCCTGCGGCAACCCAGAAGACGTCGCCCAGCATCGGCAGCGCGCGAACGATGCCGCCGGCGGTTTCGAGTGCGCCGCCGAAGTCCTGGCCCTCGTGCGAGTAAGCGATGGTGCATCCGCCGAACCGATCGCCGAAGCGCGCCGGGATCTGCTCGCCGAGCCATGCGGTGTTGACCACCAGCTCGGTGAAACCGCCGGCGGCCAGCGCCTCGATCGGCCATTGCATCAGGGGCTTGCCCGCGACTTCGAGCAGCGGCTTGGGCGTGGCGTCCGTCAGCGGCCGCATGCGCTCGCCGCGCCCGGCGGCGAGGATCATCGCCTTCGCGTTCGTCATGCGGTTTCGGCCTCGATCGAGCCGCGCTGCAAGGCGTGCCGCTCGGCGTGCTGCGGCTTGAAGAGCGTCTCCAGCGATTCCATGACCGCCCTCGCCTTCGCCGAATGGTCGCCGCCGAAATTGCACACGTAGACATCGAGCGTGACGCCGCGCTGTTCGGGCCAGGTGTGAACGCACAGATGCGATTCCGCGAGCAGCACCGTGGCCGTGACGCCGCCGGGCCCCTGCGATGTGGCAGGGAAGGCGTGAAAGAGCTCGCCGACCACCTGGAGTCCGGCCGATTCCGCCGCATCGACACAGGCCGCGCCGAGCGCCTCGCCGTCGAGCAGCCAGTGCGCCGCGCAACGGCAATCGTGAAGATCGGCGGTGAGGTGCAGTCCATGCATGGCCGGCACTCTAGCAGCCCATCGGCGGCCCGCCGGGAGGGGTCGCGACCTCGCCCGCTAAAATGCCGGGTTCCCCCTAACTTGCTCCCAGGAAGCCACAGATGGCCAACCAAGCCTTGATGGCCAACGCGATCCGCGCGTTGGCAATGGATGCCGTACAACTCGCAAACTCGGGGCATCCGGGCGCACCCATGGGAATGGCCGACATGGCCGTCGCGCTGTGGGGCGAACACCTCAGGCACAACCCGGCCAATCCGCACTGGTTCGATCGCGACCGCTTCGTGCTGTCGAACGGCCATGCCTCGATGCTCATCTACGCGGTGCTGCATCTCGCGGGCTACGACCTGCCCCTCGAAGAATTGAAGCATTTCCGCCAGCTTCACAGCAAGACCGCAGGCCACCCCGAAACCGGCATCACCCCGGGCGTCGAGACGACCACCGGCCCGCTGGGCCAGGGCATCACCAACGCGGTCGGCTTCGCCCTCGCCGAGAAGCTGCTGGCTTCGGAATTCAACCGCAAGGGCCACGACATCGTGGACCATCACACCTACGCCTTCCTCGGCGACGGCTGCCTGATGGAAGGCATCAGCCACGAAGCGGCGGCGCTCGCGGGCGCCTGGAAGCTCGGCAAGCTGATCGCGCTGTACGACGACAACGGAATTTCCATCGACGGCCCGGTCAAGCCCTGGTTCATCGACAACACCGAGGAACGCTTCAAGGCCTACGGCTGGCACGTGATCGGCCCGATCGACGGCCATGACGTCAAGGACGTCTCCAAGGCCATCGAAAAAGCCAAGAAGCACGACGACAAGCCCACCCTCGTCATCTGCAAGACGCAGATCGGCAAGGGCAGCCCGAATCGCGCCAACACCGCCAAGGCCCACGGCGAGCCGCTCGGCGCGGACGAGATCGGCCTCACCCGCAGCGCGCTGCAGTGGACGCATGCGCCCTTCGAGTTGCCGGCGGCCGTGTACGAAGAGTGGGATGCGAAGGCCGCCGGCGCGAAGGCCGAAGCTGCCTGGAACGAGAAGTTCGCCGCCTACGCCCAGGCGTACCCCGATCTCGCGGACGAGTTCACCCGCCGCATGAAGGGCGAACTGCCCAAGAACTTCCACCAGACGGCGCTGGACACGATCGTCGCCGCGCACACCAAGGCCGAGACGGTCGCCTCGCGCAAGGCCTCGCAGCTCGCGCTCGAAGCCTTCACCGCCGCACTGCCCGAACTGCTCGGCGGCAGCGCCGACCTGACCGGCTCGAACCTCACCAACACCAAGAGCACGCCGAGCCTGCGCTTCGACGACAACGGCCATGTGGTGCGCAGCGAAGGCAACGAGCAGTTCCCCGACGGACTGCCGGGCCGCCACATCAATTACGGCGTGCGCGAATTCGGCATGGCCGCGATCATGAACGGCGTGGCGCTGCATGGCGGCTACATCCCCTATGGCGGCACCTTCCTCACTTTCAGCGACTACAGCCGCAACGCGATCCGCATGGCGGCGCTGATGAAGCAGCGCGTGATCCACGTCTTCACGCACGACTCCATCGGCCTCGGTGAAGACGGCCCGACGCACCAGTCGATCGAGCATGCCGCGTCGCTGCGCCTGATCCCGAACCTCGATGTCTGGCGCCCCGCCGACACCGCCGAGACCGCGGTGGCCTGGGCCGTCGCGCTGCAGAACGCCAGCCGCCCGACCGCGCTGCTGCTGTCGCGCCAGAACCTGCCTTACTCGCCCAAGAGCGACCTGAGCGACATCAACAAGGGCGCCTACGTGCTTGCCGAACCGCAGGGCGGCAAGAAGGCGAAGGCCGTCATCATCGCGACCGGCTCCGAAGTGCAACTCGCGCTCAAGGCGCAGGAGCTGCTGGCCGCGAAGAAGATCCCGGTGCGCGTGGTCTCGATGCCTTCGACCACCGCCTTCGACCGCCAGAGCGTCGACTACAAGAAGAGCGTGCTGCCGCAAGGCGTGCTGCGCGTCGCCGTGGAAATGGGCGCCACGGACGGCTGGTGGAAGTACGGTGTCGCCGCCGTCGTCGGCATCGACACCTATGGCGAATCGGCGCCCGCGGGCGTGCTGTTCAAGCACTTCGGGTTCACGGCAGAGAACGTCGCTGCCACGGTCGAAGCAGCGCTCAAGCGCTGAGGCTTTGACCGCCTCTTTCGGTTTTCAATCATCCAGGAGCAAATGACATGGCTATCAAACTCGGTATCAACGGCTTCGGTCGCATCGGTCGCAACGTGCTTCGCGCCGCGGTGCAGAACTTCAAGAACGACATCGAGATCGTCGCGATCAACGACCTGCTCGAACCCGACTACCTGGCCTACATGCTCCAGTACGACTCGGTGCACGGCCGCTTCCAGGGCGAGATCAACGTCGAAGGCAACACGCTGATCGTCAACGGCAAGAAGATCCGCCTCACGCAGGAGCGCGACCCGGCGCAACTGAAGTGGAACGAAGTCGGCGCGGACATCGTGCTCGAATCCACCGGCCTCTTCCTCACCAAGGAAACCGCGCAGAAGCACATCGACGCCGGCGCGAAGAAGGTGCTGCTGTCGGCCCCCAGCAAGGACGACACGCCCATGTTCGTCTACGGCGTGAACGACAAGAAGTACGCCGGCGAGGCCATCATCAGCAACGCGAGCTGCACGACGAACTGCCTTGCGCCGCTCGCCAAGGTGCTCAACGACAAGTGGGGCATCAAGCGCGGCCTGATGACCACCGTGCACGCCGCCACCGCCACGCAGAAGACCGTCGACGGCCCGAGCAACAAGGACTGGCGCGGCGGCCGCGGCATCCTCGAGAACATCATTCCGTCGAGCACCGGTGCTGCCAAGGCCGTCGGCGTGGTGATCCCCGAGCTCAACAAGAAGCTCACGGGCATGAGCTTCCGTGTGCCGACCTCCGACGTGTCGGTGGTCGACCTGACGGTCGAGCTTGAAAGCGCCGCGACCTACAAGGAAATCTGCGCCGAGATGAAGGCGCAGAGCGAAGGCGCGCTGAAGGGCGTGCTGGGCTACACCGAGGACAAGGTCGTGGCCACCGACTTCCGCGGCGACCCGCGCACCTCGATCTTCGACGCCGAAGCCGGCATCGCGCTCGACGGCACCTTCGTCAAGCTCGTGAGCTGGTACGACAACGAGTGGGGCTACTCGAACAAGTGCCTCGAAATGGTCCGCGTGATCGCGAAGTAAGCCGCGTCAGGCCCAGCCAAGAAAAACGCGCCCCTCGGGCGCGTTTTTTGTTTCCCGGGCCGCGCAGCAGGCCTGTTCCGAGGCACCCGCGGAACCGGCTTCGCCGGGCCGCAGGGGTGCGCCCCCTTGAGGGGGTGCAGAGCCACACGCAGTGGGCGAGGCTGGGGGTGGGCCGAGTTCAGGCGGGTTCGAGGACGTGGATCACGCGACTCTCGGTCCACTCCTTGGTCTTTGCGCCGTAAGCGGCCATGTGAGGGGCGGCGGCGTGGGCCTGCAGCGCGGCGAGCGTCGCCCACTTCTCGACCACCACGAACGTGTCCGGTCCGAAGGTGCCTTTTGACGCGGGCATGCCGGCGGCGTCCACCGTGGCGGTGTATTCGATGCAGCCTTCCTCGGCCAGCACGGCCGGCCGGTTGTCGCGGTAGGCCTCGAGAATCTTGTCGCGTTGGCCGGGCTTGGCGGTGATGACGGCGACGACGTGAATCATGGGCGGTGGCTCCTTGGGTTCTTAGGGATGGAACCGCCGAATGTACGGGCAGCCGGCCGCCCGCGCCTGTCGCCTCGGAGGCGCGCGGCGGTCAGGCGGCCTCGTGCATCACCACGACCATCCACGAAACGCCGAAGCGGTCCGCCAGCACGCCGAAGGCCGGGGAGAAGAAGGTCTTGCCGAGCGGCATCTGCACCTGCCCGCCATTGCCGAGACCGTCGAAGAGGCGCCTGGCCTCGGCTTCGTCCTTGGCGATCAGCGAGAGCGAAACGCCCTGGAACACCGGCTTGCCGTCCACGGTCATCCCGTCGGACGCCATCACCGTGGAATCGCCGACAGTGAAGGCCGAGTGCATGATCTTCTGGCCATCCACGGGCGCGCATCCGGGCGGCGGCGGTTCCGGGCTCTCGCTGAAACGCATCAGCATCGTGACCTGCGCGCCGAGCGTCTTCTTGTAGAACTCGAGCGCTTCTTCGCAGCGGCCGTTGAACATCAGATAGGGCTGGACCTGCATGGAGAACTCCTTTTCGATGGGATGGAG
Organism: Variovorax ureilyticus; assembly: GCF_037889935.1. Taxonomy (NCBI): domain Bacteria; kingdom Pseudomonadati; phylum Pseudomonadota; class Betaproteobacteria; order Burkholderiales; family Comamonadaceae; genus Variovorax; species Variovorax ureilyticus. The sequence continues at coordinate 218,725 of NZ_JBBKZU010000005.1, read as the reverse complement.
AGGATCGGATGGGGAAAGCGTTGCATTTGTGTACAACGTCCACAAGACCATAGCAAAGATAATGGACGCTGTCCACATGAAAGACCGCATGACCATCCGGGCCACCTCCGCGCCGCCTGCGCGCAGCACCTATCGCCATGGCGATCTCCGGCGCGCGCTGCTCCACGCGGGCGTCGAACTGGCGCGTGACGGCGGCCCCGAGGCCGTGGTGCTGCGCGAAGCCACGCGGCGCGCGGGTGTCGTTCCCAATGCGGCCTATCGGCATTTCGAAAACCGGCAGGCGCTCTTGCAGGCGGTGAGGGCGGCTGCGCTGGCAGCGGTCGCCCGCGCGATGGAGGCAGAACTCGCCACGCTGCGGCCGGCCCGCGACCCGGTGGCCTTCGCGCGCGCGACCGTTCGTGCGGTGGGCACCGGCTATCTGCGTTTCGCGCAGTCGGAAACCGGCCTCTTCCGCACCGCCTTCGCAACGCAGGTGGATGTCGAGGCACAGCCCGACCAGGCCAAGAGCGGCGACAGCGGGCTCAACCCTTTCCAGCTCCTCGGCGCTGCGCTGGACCGCCTGGTCGAAGCCGGCGCCATGCCGGCCTCGCGCCGTCCAGGCGCCGAATACCTGGCGTGGTCGACGGTCCACGGCCTCGCCATGCTCGTCATCGACGGCCCCTTGCGCGCCTTGCCGCGCGAGGAGGTCGATGCGCTCGGGCAGCGGCTCCTGGACATGGTTGAACAGGGCCTCTAGGCGCCCCGACCCTGCCCGAGCAGCGCCAGCGCATCGTCGCGCCACCATCCGAGTGCCGCGAAGTAGCCTTCCCAGACGCAGCCGTGGCAGCCTCGCGCGCAGCAGGTGGTGGGCTCGGGCGGCGGCGCGCGAAAGCCGGCGATTCCCTCGACCCGCAAGCGATTGCCGAGCTGTCGTGTTAGTTCGCGGGCCGAAGCGGCGTCAATGAGTTCTGGCACGGTCACGCGCTGATGCTAGTCCAGCGGGCTGCGGCACCCCATGCGCGACACGTGGCAACGGTGCTTCAAACGGACCACCGGCACTCCAAGCTTCCGGGCCATGGAGACACGCATGGAAAGTCGCAGCGCTCCCCGTGGAAGACAAGGAGCCGAAGAGAAGATAGTGCTGTCGTTCCCCCAAGCGATCGCAGCCGAAGGTCAGGTACCTGATCGGCCAGCCGGAGTGCCCGGCCCGGTGAGCATCCGCCGCCAATGGCGATGATCATCAACATCCCCGAGAGGGGAACTGCTCAGCAGGGTCGCCAAGCTCGCGGACCTGCTCTGGTGGTGTCGCTGTCGCATGACACCTGCAACGGCGGATCGACGGCTCTTGCGAGAGTCGAACATGACCGGCTTACGCAGCCTTACCAAAAGGCCGCGAAAAGTTTGCTTTCAGTCCCGTAATCGAGAGTCCAAGAAGCAACCAGGCAAATGCGGCCGCGACAACAAATGGCATGGACCAAGAGTGAGCACTAATCAGCCAAGCTCCGATGCTAGGTCCGGTCACCACGACGAGCATCTGCAAGCTACGGACTGAGGTACTAACCCGCCCCAACATTGACACGGGGCACAGGTTCTGCAGGTTGACGCCGCTACCAATCATGAACAATTCATAGCCCAGACCGTTTAACAACCATAAGACAACCAAGGTGCCAACCCCCGCATACTCCATATAAAAGCTCGAAATTACAGCCGCGCTGGTGATCGCGATGGTGAATATACCAATGCCGCTTCGTACCAGACTGGCAACCGTCGCATTTGCAAAGAAAAAACGGACCAGAAGGGCCCCGGTCACGGCGCCCACGCCGGTCGACGAGACCACGATTGAAAATGTGCGTGGGTTAAACCCCGAATGGGAAAGAAATCGCGCAAGATGAGGGTCGTAAACGGCCAGCGATAGCGAAATTCCCACGCTCAGTGCAATGGTGACAATCAGATTGCGGGGCAAATTCAGAATATCGCGCAGGCGGACCGGCGAATGCTTTTCACCCGAGGTTGGCGCTTTCCAGTGAAGTCCCGTTTTGCTCAATAGTCGCGGTAGAAGCGCTGCCGCAACCATCGTCATGCACGCCGAGAAAAGAAAAATAACCTGAGAATTCAAGAGCAACGTCAACGCTCCCGCAATGAGCGGGGTAACTATTTTTGACACCTGATCAAGGGCGCTGAGGCTGCTGAAATACCTGACGCGCTCGTTGGAGCCTACAAGACGATTGGTGATGATCGAGCTCGCAGGCCAGTAGCATAAATTCGCCAGACCCTTCAACAATGTCAGTGCGGCGAACGACCAATAGTTTGGCGCAAAAGCAATGGCTGCGGTCAATACGGAGCGAGCAAAGATTCCAAGATAGAGAATTCTCCGTGGATCAATTCGATCTAGGAATGCGCCAATAAATGGGCCTAGGAAAAGACTTGGAATTCCAAAAAGCGCTGCCAGGAGCGCGATTCTCGCAGGGCTTGCTTGCCACAGGAAAGACGGTATCGAAAAGATCAAGAAAACGTCGATCCACTGAGAAAACCCTGCAAGTGTCTGTACAGTCAAAAACCTTCCGGTGTGCGTTCGCTTGCCCCTTCTCTCAGCTGCCATGATGATTGGCTCTCAAAAAGATACTATCCTCGAATACGAAGCCATCGAGCTCGTTTTGAGCGCAAAATCGACTGAGATCGCTGAGGCGATTCAAAAATCCACTGCCGTTAAAATTGAGGGACGTATTGCAAAGCACAGGGACCCCGGAAACATTCTCCGTGGCACTGAGAAGCTCGTGCATGCGCGCATTTTGTCGGGCTGAAACAGATTGGGGGCGCGCTGAACCATCTACGTGGGTAACCGCAGGAATTGACTTGGAAATAACACGTCTGAATTCGAGCATATAGGGACTCGGCGAGGCAGGATAAAAATGATCGCTCATTTTTTCCTCGAGGCATATGGGAGCAATCGGGCGGAAACTTTCCCGCTTCTTGACCTGATTGAGCCTGTCCAGCATGTTTTCGGATGTGGCGACGGCCAGAATTGAACGAGCCCCTAAGGAGCGAGGTCCGATTTCATGCCTGCCCTGCATCCATCCGAGAATCGCGCCGTCATTTAGCAACCTGGCGACGGCGTGAGCGTCGTAAATGCTCTCGCGAAACCCCGCACATTGCACCAAATCCCGAATTGGAGTTTCGCCGGAATAGACATCCCATTGAATTTTGGCCCTGCCTGTCAACGAGAGCTGCGCATCAATAGCCGTGCCAATAGCGGAGCCACTGTCGTTCGTGCACGGCGGAACGAATACATCCGAGAATATGCCGCTGGCCTTCCAGCGTGAATTCCATTCGCAATTCAACCCGCATCCACCAGAAATCAATAAGGGGTGTCTATCTTTGACCAGTGGTCGAATTCTCTCTTCGAAAATCTGATACAAGCGATCAGATAGCAATTTGGCGAGATTTGCGAACTTGGGCGCGGTGACCCCGCAATTGTAGTATGAGGAGAAATTGAAGTCGTCTTTGAATAAGTCGTTTGCGCTGAGTGAAGGGTGAAGAATTCGATCGACCAGTGCAAGCCCTTCTTCGGGAACGGGAGTGTCAGAGGCATAGGCCGCGATGGCCATGAGCTTCCCAGCATCGCTTAAACGAACGGCCCCTCTATGCATCTTGAATTTGGGGTCCGCCAAGGCATACAGAAAGGCGTAGCGAATTCCGGGATCGGTCAGAATGTCCGCAAGCTTGATGACGTTGACTTGCGCATCAACAAGATAGAACGACCCGATATGACCTTCCCAGACTAATACATAGCAGGGATTGCCTTGTGCGAAAGGTGACAATCCATACGCGCAGAGAATATGGGATCGCTCGTGACTCGAAGAAAAATTGATGACTGGCTTACCCAACAGGCGTCCGGTTGAAAGAATGCCAGGATCGATTCCGCGATAACCGGCCCCTATGGGCACGCCAGTTGGATCTGGTCCGGCACTCCATCCCCCCGAAGCAATGACTGTAGGAATACGGGAGCAGTGTTCTAGTGCTTTCAAAAAAGTCCTTGGGCCGACCTCACCGTACCGCGGGCCATTGTCCTTTTCGCTTTCGAAAGAAAACTCGAGAACACCGTTTGCGATATAGGCAATCGCGCCGTCGTGGCCCGGATTGATGCCAAGAATTTTGATATCTTCCATACGATGTATTTATCTCTCAACAAAGCTGCTGGTAAATAGTTCACGACTTTCCCTCGAAAGAGAGCTCCCGCTTCCATGGCCAGCTCCAACCATTAGGATTGGATGTTCCAATTCTGGAGTGCACTGGAGCAGTTCGGCTATTTCGCTGTCATGGAAATAGCCCGTCATCCACGGATGGAGATGCTTCGAAGTTATGCAGAGATTTAGCGTTTGCGAGAGATGGCCAACATCCATGAGCATTGGCCGATAGGCTCTGGAATGCGGGTATTTCCACCACATTTTTTCCATCCGACATGTCATGAAAATTGCGAATGCGAGATCATTTGCCCATTGTTGGTTGCAAAGGTATGTGCCAATTGGATGCGGTGGAGGACCTTCGGTGACGATTTCCAATTTATGCTGTCGGGAGAGATAGTGGTAAATCCCCGTAGGCAAGCCCTCCACATTGATGGCCCAGAGATACGGCTCCGTGCACTGAAGCCCTCCGGCTGAAGGCGATGTTCGGCGAAAACCGTAGGTTTTAACGTTGGGTGGAATGGTCGGATCCGGCGCCCGTTGATCGCCAAACGCAACGAACAATAGATCCGACACATCGGTCAAACTGATGGCGGAACCATCGAAATCTCGACAAGTGCGGCGCTTCGCCAGCACCTCCCACAGCGACAGCGAGTGGAAGGATTCGAGGTCTGGCTTGGGAAGGTTGATCTGCAATCCGCCTTTGATGAGTTCGACCTCTGGTTCTCGGTCTGAAATAGATTCGCAAAAATCCGTATAGCTTTTCGTGTAGTCGAATGCAATCTGGTCAGTTAAACCAATTGCAGGCGGTAGCGGATGACATGTTCCGTAATGAAAAATGTGTGCCAGCCAGTCCCATTTCCAGGCTGAATTTGCGGAATGGTCCGTTAATACGCCGGCTTGATTTATTTCGCGATCTAGGATGGTGTCTCTTACGGTCGACCCTGTGGAAAAATCAATGAGTCGCAATAAGTGCGGGACACTCAGCTCAAATTGGCAATGCGACTTATAGTCCCAGAATATCAATTTGCCTTCGTGGATTTTTAGAAAATGCGAAGTGTTCAGCCAGTGTTGTTTATCGAGCGTGATCGTTGTCATCTTGGCGGCCTCCCTGGAAACTAAGCGAGCGATCAGTGATGATCGCTCGCGATGTCAATGTGAATGCTCGCTTGACGGGCATGTCACATTGCCGTGAGTGGAATTACCCGCGGATGAAATGCACTTGATATGCATTGTTCGACTGGCACTGCAGGCTCGATTCAATTTGAATTTTCTTCATGTTCAATCCCTTAAAAAATAACCATCCAATTGATGGCGAGTGGAGTCTATGCACGATATGGGATTTTGAAAAATGAAAAAATAGGTCAAAAGTTTTCAACTAATAGTTGATTGATCTTGAGATAAAATGGGAATGTTCTGTCCTATTGCCTGAAAAGTCGTGTCAATGCCCTGAGAGTCGAAGAAAGGGTGCCGAATTCATCGCGAGATGAGTCCTTATTGCGACGGCGGACACGCGCCCGCAGTAACTGGAGGCAGCATCGGGCTCCAGCCCCCGCACCTGGGCTTTGGCCGGCGTGAAGCCAGTGATGGACGCCTTCGAGCGCCTCCGCTTCGTCGGTCGCGGTGTGGCGGGGCAGTGCGGCACGGCGGATGTAACTTTGCAGCCGTTGTACTTCTGAGTTGGGAGCGCTAGTGTGCAAATGCGCCCGGAGCGCGCACAGATGGCACTGTTGATCCTTATGACCCCCAAGGGCCAGACCACGCAGGTCCCGGTGACCGAACCCGAAATGACCATCGGCCGGGCCGAGCACAACCATGTGGTGCTCGCCTCGCAGCGTGTGAGCCGCTTTCACGCGGCACTGGCCACCGACGGGCCGATCGTCACGATCCGCGACCTTGGCAGCCGCAACGGAACTTTCGTGAACGGGCGGCGTATCGAGATGCAAATTCTGGTGAACGGCGACAACATCGATATCGCCGGCTACTGGATGCGCTTCCTCACGTTCGACCAGGAGCGCATCGCCGACGAAGCGATGGAACTCATCAGCGAGCGCGGGCCGCTGGTCTGATCAGCGAGTGTGGTAGCTCGGCGCCAGTTCGTACACCGGCGTCGGAATGCCTTCCATGCGCGCCTTGAGCTGCAGCGACAGGAACTGAGAGTAGTGGCGCGACTGGTGCAGGTTGCCGCCATGGAACCAGAGCTGCGGCACCTGCGTGGGCTTCCACATGTTGCGCAGCTCGCCCTCCCACGGTCCCGGGTCCTTGGGCGTGTCGGAGCCCAGTCCCCAGACCTTGCCGACCTTGTCGGCCACCTCGGGCGAGATCAGGTCCGCGAGCCAGCCGTTCATCGAGCCGTAGCCGGTGGCGTAGACGATGAGGTCCGCGGGCAGCTCGGTGCCGTCGCTGAGCGTCACCGACTTCGGGTTGATGCGCTCGATGGTCACGCCGCTCCTGAGCTTGATGCTGCCGTTCGCGACCAGCTCCGAGGCGCCCACATCGATGTAGTAGCCCGAGCCGCGCCGCAGGTACTTCATGAAGAGGCCCGAGCCGTCGACCCCGAAGTCCAGCAGGAAGCCGGCCTTCTCCAGCCGTGAATAGAGATCGGCGTCGCGCTTCTTCATCTCCTCGTACACCGGCACCTGCATCGGCGCCATGATCTTGTAGGGGATCGACGCGAAGATCAGGTCCGCCTTGTCGGTGGTGACGCCGGCCTTCACCGCTGACTCGGAATAGAGGCCGCCGAGTGCAAGCTCCATCAGCGAGTCCGACGGCGCGATGTGCGTCGAGCTGCGCTGGATCATCGTGACGTCCGCGCCGTTCTCCCACAGCGCGGCGCAGATGTCGTGCGCCGAGTTGTTCGAACCGAGCACCACGCACTTCTTGCCGCACCAGGCCTCGGGCCCCGGATGCGCGCTGGAGTGGTGCTGTTCGCCTTCGAAGGTCTCGGCGCCGGGGATCTTCGGCACGTTCGGGTAGCCCGACACGCCGAGCGCGAACACGAGCTGCTTCGGCCGCAGCACGATCTCCTTGCCGCCCTGCTCGACCGTGACTTCCCACTCCTTCTTCGCCTCGTCGAAGCGGGCCTTCTTCGCGGTGGTCGAGCCCCAGTAGTTGAGCTCCATCACCTTCGTGTACATCTCCAGCCAGTCGCCGATCTTGTCTTTGGGCGAGAACACCGGCCAGTCGTCCGGAAACGGCAGATACGGCAGGTGGTCGTACCACACCGGGTCGTGCAGGCACAGGCTCTTGTAGCGCTTGCGCCAGGAATCGCCGGGCCGCGCGTTCTTCTCCACGATGATGGTCGGCACCCCGAGCCGACGCAGCCGCGCGCCGAGGGCAATGCCGCCCTGACCGCCACCCACGATCACGACGTAGGGCTGCTCGGTGAAGCCGAGCGTCTTCGCTTCTTCAGCGCGCTTCTCGAGCCAGGTCCTGCGCTGCGTGTCGGCGCCGTGCTCCGCGCCCTTGATGCGGCGATCGCCCTTCTTTTCCTCGAAGCCCTTGAGCTCCGTCATCGTGGTCAGCAGCGTCCACGCCTTGCCGTTGCGCAGCCGCAGGTGCCCGCGTCCGCGCGCGACGGCGGTCTCGAAGGTGAACCACGCATCGACGATGCCGTCGGCTTCGGTCGCGTCGCCTTCGACCGCGAAGCCACCGGGCTTCGTGTCGGCCAGCCGCGCATTCAGCATCGCGCGTATCGCATCCGGCCCTTCCTGCGTGCGGATGTTCCAGGTGAAGGCGACGAGGTCGCGCCAGTAACTGTCTGCGTCGAACAGCGCCACGGCGGCATCGATGTCCTGCCGTTCGAGTGCGGAGTTGAAATCGGCCAGCCAGGCGCTGGCGATCTGCGTCGGATGCGCGGACAGATCGGTCATCGGATGTCTCCTGCGTTCGCGCCGACCTGCGTGCGGGTGGGCGGGGCGGCAACCGTACGCCGTTCGCGTGCGGACGTCAAACGCCGCCGGCGGCGCATCTTGCGCGCCGGTCGCGAACGTGCCAGTCTCGGCCGCACCCATTCGAGGAGATCGCATGTTCAAAGGGCTGCTGCTCGACAAGGCAGACGACGGCGCCACGAAGGCCGCCGTGACGGACATCGACGAAGCCCGGTTGCCGGAAGGCGAGGTGCTCGTCGACGTCGCGTGTTCCACGGTCAACTACAAGGACGCGCTCGCGATCACCGGCAAGTCGCCGGTGGTGCGCAAGTTCCCGATGGTGCCCGGCATCGACTTCGCGGGCACCGTCGCAGAGAGCACCGACGCGCGCTACCAACCCGGCGACGCGGTGCTGCTCAATGGCTGGGGCGTCGGCGAAACGCACTGGGGCGGTCTCGCCCACAAGGCGCGGGTCAAGGCGGATTGGCTCGTGCCCATTCCTTCGGATCTCGATGCGCGGCAGGCCATGGCGATCGGCACCGCCGGCTACACCGCGATGCTGTGCGTGATGGCGCTGCAGGACCGCGGCCTCGTGCCCACTTCCGGCCCGGTGCTGGTCACCGGCGCGAACGGCGGCGTCGGCAGCATCGCGATCGCGCTGCTCGCGAAGCTCGGCTTCGAGGTGCATGCGTCCACTGGCCGGCTGGCCGAAGCCGAGCACCTGCGGCGGCTCGGCGCGCGCGAGATCGTCGATCGCTCGACATTGAGCGAACCCGGCAAGCCGCTGCAGAAAGAGCGCTGGGCCGGCGCGGTCGACAGCGTCGGCAGCCACACGCTGGCCAACGTCTGCGCGAGCCTGCGCTATGGCGGCACCGTGGCGGCCTGCGGGCTCGCGCAGGGACTGGACCTGCCGGCGAGCGTCGCGCCCTTCATCCTGCGTGGCGTCACGCTGGCGGGCGTCGACAGCGTCTACGCGCCGCAGGCCCGGCGGCTGGTTGCCTGGCAGCGTCTGGCGAACGAACTGCCCAAGGACTTGCTCGAAGCCAACACCGAAACCATCGGGCTGGACGCGGTGATCGCGCTTGCGCCGCGGCTGCTCGCGGGGCAGGTGCGCGGGCGCGTGGTGGTGGACGTCGGCGCTTCGTAGCCAGACGTATCGGCCGGCGCCCTTGCCTTGACATCGGATCGAACGGCCTGATCTCATCGTTTCGTGCTCGACAACTTCCACCCCGCCGTCGCCAACTGGTTCAACGCGACCTTCCCGGGCCCGACGCAGGCCCAGGCCGCTGCCTGGCCGGCGATCGCCGCGGGGCGGCATACGCTGATCGCTGCACCGACCGGGTCCGGCAAGACGCTGACCGCATTCCTGGCCGCGCTCGATGGCCTCGTGCGCCGGGGTCTCGAATCCGGCGGCCTCGCGGACGAGACGACGGTGCTGTATGTGTCGCCGCTGAAGGCGCTGTCGAACGACATCGGCCTCAACCTGAAGGCGCCGCTCGCGGGCATCCGCCGCGAACTCGCGAAGCTGCATCTGCCCGAGGTCGAGATCCGCACCGCGGTGCGCACCGGCGACACGCCGAGCAAGGAGCGCCAGCAGAGCCTGCGCCGGCCGCCGCACATCCTCGTGAGCACGCCCGAGTCGCTCTACGTGCTGTTGGGCTCGGCATCGGGACGCAAGATGCTCTCGACGGTGCGCACCGTGATCGTCGACGAGATCCATGCGGTGGTGGCGAGCAAGCGCGGCAGCCACCTCGCGCTCTCGCTCGAAAGGCTGCAGGCCAACTGCACGGGGCCGCTGACGCGCATCGGCGTGTCGGCCACGCAGAAGCCGATCGACGAGATCGCGCGCTTCCTTGTGGGCGCGGGCGCGGTGAAGGACGGCGTGGCGGATTGCGAGATCGTCGACATCGGCTATGCCAAGCAACGCGACCTCGCGCTGGAACTGCCGCCCACGCCGCTGGCGGCCGTGATGTCGACCGATCAGTGGGGGCAGGTGTACGCGCGCGTCGCCGCGCTGGTGCGCGAGCACCGGACCACCCTCGTCTTCGTCAACACGCGCCGCATGGCGGAGCGCGCGGCGCGGCACCTGGGCGAGATCCTCGGCAAGGAGGTCGTGGCCGCGCACCACGGCAGCCTCGCGAAGGAAGCGCGGCTCGACGCCGAGCAGCGGCTCAAGCGCGGCGCTCTCAAGGTGCTGGTCGCCACGGCATCGCTGGAACTGGGGCTGGATATCGGCGACGTCGATCTGGTCTGCCAGCTCGGCTCGCCGCGGTCGATCGCGACCTTCCTGCAGCGCGCCGGACGGTCGGGCCATGCGGTCGGCGGCGTACCGAAGGCGCGGCTCTTTCCGCAATCGTGCGACGAGCTGGTGGAGTGCGCGGCCCTGCTCGACTGCGTGCGGCGCGGCGAACTCGACGCGCTGCACATCTTGCCGGCGCCGCTCGACGTGCTCGCCCAGCAGATCGTCGCCGAGACCGCGAGCCGCGAATGGAACGAGGACGATCTCTTCGCCCTCATGCGGCGCGCGTGGCCCTACGCGCAGCTCACGCGCGAGAGCTACGCGGCTGTGGTGCGCATGCTGGCCGACGGGTTCACCATCCGGCAGGGACAGCGCGCGAGCTACGTGCATCGCGATGCGGTGCACCACCGCCTGCGGGAGCGCCGCGGCGCGCGCCTCACCGCGCTGACGTCGGGCGGCACCATTCCCGAGACCGGCGACTACACCGTGGTGCTCGAGCCGCAGGCGCAGAAGATCGGCACGATCAACGAGGACTTCGCGGTCGAGAGCCTCGCGGGCGACGTCTTCCAGCTCGGCAATGCGAGCTATCGCATCCTGCGCGTCGAGCCGGGGCGCGTGCGGGTGGAAGACGCGCTCGGCGCACCGCCGAACATTCCCTTCTGGCTCGGCGAGGCGCCGGGCCGCTCGGACGAGCTCTCCTTCGGCGTCTCGCGCCTGCGCGGCGAAATCGCCGACATGCTGCGTGCGCAGGGCATGGAGGCCACGCTGGATTGGCTGGTGCGCACGATCGGCATGGATGCGGCCGCCGCGCGGCAGATCGCCGACCATCTCGCGCGCGCCGCGAACGCGCTCGGCGTGCTGCCCACGCAGGAGCGCATCGTGATGGAGCGCTTCTTCGACGAGTCCGGCGGCATGCAGCTGGTCATCCACTCGCCCTACGGCAGCCGGCTCAACCGCGCGTGGGGGCTGGCGCTGCGCAAGCGCTTCTGCCGCCAGTTCAACTTCGAACTGCAGGCCGCGGCGACCGAGGACGCGATCGTGCTCTCGCTGTCGACGAGCCACAGCTTTCCGCTCGAGGAAGTCGGGCGCTATCTGCATTCCGCGACGGCGCTCGACGTGCTGATCCAGGCGCTGCTCGATGCCCCGCTCTTCAACGTGCGCTGGCGCTGGAACGCGACCACCTCGCTGGCGCTGCCTCGCTTCCTCGGCGGCCGCAAGGTCGCGCCGCAGTTGCAGCGGATGCGGTCGGAGGACCTGCTCGCCTCGGTGTTCCCCGACCAGGTCGCGTGCGCCGAGAACCTCGCCGGCGCGCGCGAGATCCCCGATCACCCCCTGGTCGCGCAGACGCTCCAGGACTGCCTCTACGACGCGATGGACGCCGAAGGCTGGCTGCGCTTGCTGCGGCGCCTGGAATCGGGCGAGGTGCAGATCGTGGCGCGTGACCTGCCCGCGCCCTCGCCGCTCGCGGCGGAAGCGCTCAACGCGAAGCCCTATGCCTTCCTCGACGATGCGCCGCTCGAGGAGCGCCGCACGCAGGCGGTGCAGAGTCGACGCTATGTCGATCCGGAAAGCGCCGACGACCTCGGGCGGCTCGATCAGGAAGCGATCGACAGCGTGCGCGAAGAGGCATGGCCCCGAGTGCGCGGCATCGATGAAATGCACGAGGCGGTGAATGGGCTCGGCGTCGTCACCGCCCGGGAAGTAGCGGCGAATGCGGACTGGCCCGTGCGGCTCGATGCGCTCGCGCGATCGAGTCGTGCAACCTGCCTCGCGATGCCTGGCGGCGGCTTGTGGGTGGTGGCCGAGCGTCTCGCGCAGATCGCGATGCTGTACCCCGACGCTTCGATGCAGCCCCGCATCGACGTGCCGGCCGAGTACGCGCAGGTGGACGGCGGCGCGGACGATGCGCTGCGCGAATTGCTGCGCTCGCGCTTGACCGGCCTGGGGCCGATGACCGCAGCCGAACTCGCGGCCCAGCTCCAACTTCCGCAGGCGCGCATCGATGCCGCCCTCTCCGCTCTGCAGCGCGAGGGCTACGTGCTGCAGGGCCGCTTCACGCCGGGCACCGAAACCACCGAATGGTGCGAACGGCATCTGCTGGCGCGCATCCACCGCTACACGCTCCGGCGCCTGCGGCGCGAGATCGAGCCGGTCGAGCCGCGCGACTTCGCTCGCTTCCTGTTCGAGTGGCAGCACGTCACGCCGGAGACCCGGGTCGGCGGTCCCGATGCGCTCGCCGGCATCCTGGTGCAGCTCGAAGGCTACGAGGCGCCGGCCGCGAGCTGGGAGCCGGAGCTGCTGCCCGCGCGGGTGAAGGACTACACGCCGGCCTGGCTCGACGACCTGTGCACCGCCGGCCGCACGCTGTGGACGCGGCTGCGTCCGCCCGCGCTCGACGGCCGGCCCGGTGGCGGCGGCGCGTCGCTGCGGTCCACGCCCGTGCTGCTGCTGCCGCGCCGCACCGCGTCGCTCTGGACCGGCCTGGCGCCTGCGCCGGTGGATGACGCGGCGCTCGGCTCCCGGGCGCAGCGCGTCGCCGCGTTCCTGAAGGAGCACGGCGCCTCCTTCTTCGACGAGATGCTCCACGGCACGCGGCTGCTGGGCACCGAGCTCGAAGACGCGCTCAGCGAACTGGTGGTGCGCGGCCGCGCGCACTGCGACAGCTTCGCGGGCCTGCGTGCCCTGCTTATTCCGCCGTCCAGGCGCGCGTCGACGCATGCGCGCCGGCGTCGGCGCACCTCGCTCTTCGGCATCGAGGACGCGGGGCGCTGGTCGCTGGTGCGACAGCGGGCGGTTGCGGCGGACGACATCGCGAGCGGTGCCGTCGAGCAGGTCGCGCGCATCCTGCTGCGCCGCTACGGCGTGGTGTGCTGGCGCGTGCTGGAGCGCGAGGCGTCGTGGCTTCCACCCTGGCGCGATCTGGTGCGCGCGTATCGACGGCTCGAGGCGCGTGGCGAGATCCGCGGCGGTCGCTTCATCGCCGGCGTGGCGGGCGAGCAATTCGCGCTGCCCGAGGCCATCGGACTGATGCGCGAAGTGCGGCGCCGGCCCGCGGACGGCCACCTGATCTGCCTGGCGGCCACCGATCCCGCGAACCTGCTCGGCACCGTCGTGCCGGGGCCGAAGGTCGCGCGCGTGCCGGGTTCGCGCGTGGTGTTTCGCGATGGCGTGCCGCTCGCGACCAGCGTGGGCGGCACGGTCGAGATGCTGGTGCCGCTGACGCCATCCGAAGCGCAGGCCGTGGCGCGCGCGCTGATTTCGGAGCCATCCATGCGCTTTGCCGAACTGGCGGCGCAGGCATCGGACTGACGCGCCGCCGAACGTGGGTGCGGGCACGAAACCGGAGCGCTGTCTATGATCGCCGTCTGCCCAGCGTACGGAGAGTCTTTTTCATGAGCATTCCCACCACCCGCCTCGGCCGCACCGGCCTCACCATGTCCCGGCTCGCGCTCGGCACCATGACCTTCGGCCTGCAGACCGATGAAGCCGTGTCGCACCAGATCCTCGACCGTGCGACCGAAGCCGGCATCAACTTCCTCGACACGGCCGATGTGTACCCACTCGGTGGAACGTGGGAGACTGCCGGCCGCACCGAGGAGATCATCGGCCGCTGGCTGCGCGCCAAGGGCGCGAGCCGTCGCAGCGAGTTCATCATCGCGACCAAGGCCGCGAACAAGGTCGGGCCGCAGAGCTGGGACCAGGGCAATTCGCGCAAGCACCTGCTGGATGCGATCGACGTGTCGCTCAAGCGGCTGCAGACGGACTACGTCGATCTCTACCAGCTCCACCACGACGACCGCGAGACCCCGCTCGACGAGAGCCTGGAGGCTCTCGACGTGATCGTGCGTTCGGGTCGTGCGCGCTACATCGGCGTCTCGAATTTCCTTGCCTACCGGCTCGCGCGCGCGATCGGGCGCGCCGAGCTGCACAAGCTCACGCGGGTCGTGTCGGTGCAGCCGCGCTACAGCCTGCTCTTCCGCGAGATCGAGCGCGAGCTGCTGCCGCTGGCGGCGGAGGAAGGCCTGGGCGTGATCCCCTACAACCCGCTGGCCGGCGGCCTGCTCACCGGCAAGTACAAGGCGGGGGCGAAGCCGGAGGACAACACGCGCTTCACGCTCGGCACCGCCGGTTCGATGTACCAGGACCGCTACTGGAACGAGCGGTCCTTCGCGACCGTCGCCCAGTTGCACAAGCTCGCGGATGAAGCGGGCGTGCCGCTTGCGACACTGGCGGTGGCCTGGGTGATGGCGAATCCGCTGATCACTGCGCCGCTGCTCGGAGCGAGCCGTCCCGAGCAGCTCGATGCGACGATCGCGGCGGCGGACTACAAGCTCGATCCGGCGCTCAAGCAGAAGCTGGACGAGTTGACTGCGGACTACCGCAAGGGCGACGCACCGCGGTAGGGCTCTCCCCCAGCCTCGCCCACTTCGTGTGGCTCTGCACCCCCCGCCGGGGGCAACCCGGCGGCCCGGCAAAGCCGGTCCCGCGGGGTTTGCGGATTGGGTGCGGCCCGATGGGTGCGTGTGTTCTCAGGCGGGCGTTTTTGCCGGGTTCACTTCGACAGGCTCGGCGGACCGCCTTGCATAGCGCTGCGCCAGCACCGCGCAGACCATGAGCTGCATCTGGTGGAACAGCATCAGCGGCAGCACGATCGCGCCGACCGCGTGCGAGGCGAAGAGCACCTTCGCCATCGGGATGCCGCTCGCGAGGCTCTTCTTCGAGCCACAGAACACGATGGTGATCTGGTCGGCCATGTCGAAGCCGAGCGCCCGGCCGGCCCAGGCGGTGATGGCGAGCGCCAGGCCGAGGATCACCGCGCAGACCACGAGCAGGCCGACGAGCGCCGACACCGGCACCTGCTTCCACAGGCCCTCGATCACCGCGGCGCTGAAGGCGGTGTAGACCACCAGCAGGATCGAGCCGCGATCCACCAGCGTGAGCACCGAGGCGCGCTTCTTGATCCAGCCGCCGATCCACGGCCGCATCAGGTGGCCCGCGACGAAGGGCACCATCAGCTGCAGCAGGATGCGGCCCACCGCGTCGAGCGATGCGCCGGCCGCGCCGTGCTGCACCACGATCAGGTTCACGAGGAGGGGCGTGACGAACACGCCGAGCAGCGTCGACGCCGAAGCGCTGCACACCGCCGCAGGAATGTTGCCGCGCGCCATCGACGTGAAGGCGATCGCCGACTGCACCGTGGCCGGCAACACGCACAGGAAGAGCACGCCGGTGTAGAGATCGGGCGTGACGAGCGGCTGCAGCACCGGCCTGAGGACGAGCCCGAGCACCGGGAACATCACGAAGGTGGCCGCGAACACCAGCACATGCAGCCGCCAGTGCGTGATGCCGCCGAGGATCGCCTCGCGCGAGAGCTTTGCGCCATGGAGGAAGAACAGCAGGCCGATCGCGACCGTGGTGAGGCGCTCGAAGAAGTGCGCGGTGCCGCCGCTCGCAGGCCAGAGGCTGGCGAGCGCGACGACCACCACCAGGGCGATCGTGAAGTTGTCGGGGAGGTAGCGTGAACGGGCCATGGGTCGCGATTGGACGCGCTTCGGATTCAAAAGAGAAATGGATTTATCTGATAGATCTATGATTCGGCTGCATGAGACTCCCGCCCCGGCCGGTCCGAAGGGAGCTCGCATCGCAGTGCGAAGCACGGAGGTTTCCCAATGATCGTCAACGTCACCCTCCGGCAGCTGCGCGTGTTCCAGGCGGTCGCCGAGGAGCGCAATTTCAGTCGTGCGGGTGACCGCGTCGGACTCACGCAACCGGCGGTGAGCCGCGCCATCGTCGAGCTCGAATCGCAGCTCGGCGTGAAGCTGCTCGACCGCACCACGCGCGAAGTGGTGCTGACCGAGGCGGGCCAGTCGCTCGCGCTGCGGCTCGACCGGGCGCTGGACGAACTCGACCAGACGCTGGCGGAAGTGCACGGCATGGCCGGCGCGCGGCGCGGCAAGGTGCGCGTCGCGAGCAGCCCGACGCTGTCGGCCAACTTGATGCCTGCCTGCATTGCCGAATGCGCGCGGCGCGACCCGGAAATCGAGCTGGTGCTGCTCGACCGCATCCAGCAGGACGTGCTCGACAGCGTGCGCGCCGGCGAGGTCGACTTCGGCGTGGTGGTCGAACCCCCTTCGGCGGAGGACCTGCACTGCGAGGCCATCCTCGACGATCCCTTCTGCCTGGTCATGGCGCCCGGCCACCGGCTGGCGGACAAGGCCTCGGTGCGCTGGCCGATGCTCGATGGCGAGCCGCTGGTGCTGCTCGACTACGCCTCGGGCAGCCGGCGGCTCATCGACGATGCGCTCGCCGCTCACCGTGTGCGCTGCGAAGTGCGCCAGCAGGTCGGCCACCCCACCACCGCGTTCCGGATGGTCGAGCAGGGCATCGGCATCAGCGTGATGCCGGCGATGGCGATGCCCCCGATGGGCCTGCCGGCGCTGGTCGTGCGGCCGCTGCTGCCGAAGATCCAGCGCTCGATCATGCTGGTGCACCGCCGCAACCGTGCGCCCTCGCCGCTCGCGCAGCGCGTGTGGGCGCTGATCCGCGAAGTGGCGGGGCAGCGCGTTCGGCGCTGACGCAGCTCAGGCGGCGGTCGCCGCGCGGTCCTGCGGTTTCTCTTCCCGGCCGTCCGGATGCTTCGCGAAGCGGGCGGGGTCGCGGCCATGCACCGGCGCCTCGTCCTTCCACGGCCAGCCGCCGAACCGGGTGCTGCGGTAGTCGGCCATCGCCTGCGCGATCTCTGCGGACGTGTTCATCACGAAGGGGCCGTACTGCGCCACCGGCTCGCCGATCGGGCGGCCCTGCAGCACCAGAAACTCGCTCGCCTCGTCGCCGTTGTGCAGATCCACCGCGAGGTCGGCGCGCACCTCGATGGCGGCGCGGGCGCTCACGTCCTGGTCGCCGATGTTCACCGAGCGGCCCTTGAAGAAATAGAGCGTGCGGCGCGTGCCGTCCCCGGTCGCGGCGGGCAGCGTCCAGCGGGCGCCGGGCTCCAGGCGCAAGGTCCAGATCGCGACGTCGGCGTCGGGCTGCGCGGCCCATGAATCCGGCGGCGGCGCGAGCGGACCGCCGGCGCCGGGTGCGCCGTCCACCGGGCCGATCCGGCCCGCGATGCACGCGACCTCGGTCTTGCGGCCTTCCGCGTCGGTGGCGGTGAAGCGCGGCACGTCCTCGGCCCAGAACATCGTGAAGTGCGGCTCGGCCATCTTGTTGCGCGCGGGCAGGTTCAGCCAGATCTGGAACAGCTCCAGCGGGTTCGGCGCGGCCGCGTCGAGCAGCGGGAACATCTCCGAATGCACGATTCCCTTGCCGGCGGTGAGCCACTGCACGTCGCCGCCGCCGAAGCGCGCGGCAGCGCCGAGCGAGTCCGAATGGTCGATCAGCCCGCGTCGCACGATCGTCACCGTCTCGAAGCCCCGGTGCGGATGGCCCGGAAAGCCCGGCACGCTCTCGCCGTGGTACATGCTCCAGCCGTCCTTGCGGCTGAAGTCCTGCCCGATGTCCCGGCCCGCGAGCGGCGCGTCGGGGCCCATCTGCGCGTTGCCGCGCGGATAGGCGTCGTCGTGATAGGCGCAGAAAAGGAAGGGATCGATCGTCTCCCACGGGAATCCGAGGGCTTTGATCTGGACGATGGGGCTGGGGGTGGACATTGCGCTGACTTCCTGAGAGTGGTGCCCCGTCCGATCCGACGGGGCGATGCATGGCATGTGAGGGCGCCGGGCGCGCACGAAAGGTACCGCCGGTGGGACGGTCTGGGCTCGCCGGCGCAACGCAGTGTCGGAATCGGCCTACGCGAATGCCGGGACGTCGGCCTACAGGGCATGCCCCTGCCGCTTCCCAGAATCGCCGCAACCGACAAACCCCCGCAGGGAGAACATGGACGCCTCATTGGATGAAGAGCTGACCGCGCTGGAGGCCGCCAGCGACACCGCGACGCGGGCGCGCGAACTCGCCCAGGAAAGGATCGTGCTGGCCTTTCGCTCGCAGCTCGAAGGCGCCGGCCCCGGCCCGTCCGATGCGGACGTGCAGTGCTTCGCGCGGCTCGCGCTGGTCGAAAAGGCGCTTCAGAAAGAGGTGGACAGCATGGCGGAATTCATGGGGCGGGAGCGGCTTGCCCGCGCGCCGGAAACCGTTCAATAGCGGTCAGTGATGGTGCCCATGCTCGCCATGCACATGGCGGTGGGCGATCTCCTCTTCCGTGGCGGTGCGCACGCCCGTCACCGTCAAGCTGAACTTGAGCGCCTTGCCGGCGAGCGGATGGTTGCCGTCGAGGATCACCTGCGGGCCCTTGATCTTCACGACGTGGTAGATCTGCGGCTCGCCCTGGTCGTTGCGCCCTTCGAGTTGGCCGCCGACCTTCACGCCGGGCGGGAAGTCGCTCTTGTCGATCGTCCTCATCAGTGACTCGTCACGCGCGCCGAAGGCGTCTTCGGGCGCCAGGTTGAGCGTCGCCTGGAAGCCGGCTTCCTTGCCGTCGAGGGCTGCCTCGATCTTCGGGAAGGTGTTCTCGTAGCCGCCGTGGAGATAGACCATGGGGTCGCGTCCCTCGTCGATCAGTTTCTGGGTGGTGGCGTCCGACACCTTGTAGCGCAGGGTGACGACGGCGTCTTTCTGGATCTTCATGGTTGGGTGGTAGCTCGCTGCTTGTAGACGGCGGGCAGCATAAGCCAACCCGTCCCGGGCGCCCGCCCGAACGCGCGATGCCCTTCTTCCGCGCTGCCCGGCCGCAGGTCGGGCGAAAACCCCCGTTTCGTCTCTATCGGCTGCCCCCGCGCTTTCTTTAAGTGTCGGGTTCGTGCGCTTGCTTGTGCAGCTGTTCTCGCTTTTAGAACTTTGTTCGCAGTCGCTGTGTTGATTTAGGCCTTAGTGATTACAGAATCCGCCCGCCAATTTCAACAATTTGTATCTTTAGTAAACATTTAACAAAGAGACTGGAATGAACCGAGTTCACCGCATCGTTTTCAACCGCGCCAAAGGCGTTTGCCAAGCCGTTTCGGAGGTCGCGGCGGCCGCTCGCGGCGGAATCGGGGGCAATTCCTCCGTCGCCATTGAAGTCCCGCGAATGTCAGTGCTGGCTTCGGCTTGCGTGCTGGCCTGGGCAGCGATGGCGGGTGGGAATGTCTGGGCTGCCGGGGGCGCTGGTGGGGCGGGTACATCCGGCGGCGGCGCTGGCGGTGCGGGCGGCGGCGTCACCGCCAGTGGCGCTGGTGCGGCGGGCGCGACCGGCGGTGCTGCTTCGGGGTCGACGGCGGGGTCGTCCGGAACGGCCGGCACAGTCACCACGACTTGGACCGGCACCGCGAGTCACACCGTCGGTGCGGCGATCCAGGGTGGAAATGGCGGACCCGGGGGGAATGCGAGTTCGACGGGGCAGAACCACAACGATGCCGGTGGTGGCGGCGGCGGCGGCGGCGGGGCGGGCGTCGTCTCCACGACGACCGGCACGCTGACCATTAACGCCGCCGTGACCGGCGGCACAGGGGGTACTGGCGGTGCAAGCGGCACATTCCGTGCAAACGCCTACGGCAAGGGCGGCGGTGGCGGTGGCGGGCAGGGCGGGACGGGGCTGCTTTCGAGCAGCGGCGGCAACGTCACCAACAACGCCACGGTCAACGGCGGCCAAGGCGGCCAGGGCGGCACCGCAACGATCGGCAACGGCGGTTCTGGCGGTGATGGTGGCACGGGTGTCGACATCGCGGGGGCGAGAACGCTGACCAATACGGGGACCATCCAGGGCGGCAACGGCGGCGCTGGCGGGACCACGAGCGTGAACTCGGGTCAGGCGGGGACCCCGGGTCAGGCCGGCGCCGGCGGCGTCGCCATCCGGGCCAGCGGAGGCGTGACCATCATCAATAGCGGAACCATCACGGGCGGCAGCGGCAACGGCGGGACCGCGAATGCCATCCAGTTCTCCGGCTCCGGCAATTCGCTCGAGTTGCAGGGCACTTCGTACGCGATCACGGGGAACGTCGTTGCCACCTCGGGCGGGAATGACAAGCTGGTCCTCGGCGGATCGACCAACAGCAGCTTCAATGCCGGCGACATCGGCTCGACGGCGAAGTACCGCAACTTCGCGACCTTCGCCAAGACGGGCTCGAGCACGTGGACACTGAACGGGACCACGCCCGCAGTCACGCCATGGACGATCTCGGGCGGCACCCTGTCGATCGCCGCGGACGGAGCGCTGGGTGACGCGAGCGGCTTGCTGACGCTGAACGGCGGCACGCTCCGCGCGACCACCGGCTTCAATTCGAGCCGTGCGGTCTCGATCGGCAGCAGCAACGGCACGATCGACACCAGCAGCGGGACGCTGACCCTCGGTGGTGTCGTCTCGGGCGCGGGCCAGTTGATCGTGCGGGGTTCCGGCACGCTGGTGCTTGCCAACACCGCCAACACGTACGTGGGCGGCACCACCATCGCGGGCGGCATGTTGTCCGTGGCGGCGGATGGCAATCTCGGTGCCAGCAACGGCGGCCTGACGATCAATGGTGGCTTCTTCAACACCACCAATACCTTCACGTCGACCCGCACGGTGTCGGTCGGCAGCAACGGCGGCGTGATCAACACCAACGGGACGACGCTCACGCTCAACGGCGCGGTGTCGGGCTCGGGCAATCTGACCAAGGAAAATGCCGGCACGCTGGTGCTCGGAGGGAACAACGCCGGGTTCAGCGGTGACCTCGCGATTCTCGGCGGTACGCTGTCCGTGCAGGCCGACAACAACCTCGGCGGCGCGGCCACTGATCTGACGCTCACCGGCGCCACGCTCAACACCACCGGCACCTTCACGACCAGCCGCAACGTGTCGCTGGGCTCCGGCGGCGGCACCTTCGACACGAATGCCGGGACGACGCTCACGGTGGGCGGCCGGGTGGACGGCCTGCAGCTCGTCAAGCAAGGCGGCGGCACGCTGGTGCTCGGCGGCGCGAACACCTACACCGGCGGCAGCACCATCTCCGCGGGCACGGTATCCGTCTCGGCCGACGCCAATCTCGGCACCGGCGGCCTGACGATCGATGGCGGCACGTTCAACACGACGGCGAACATTGCCACCGCCCGCGCGGTGACGGTCGGCACCAGCAACGGCGCGATCGACACCAGCAACGGGACCACGCTGACGCTCGGCGGCAACGTGTCGGGCGGCGGGCGCCTGACCAAGCAAGGCACCGGCACGCTGGTGCTCGCCAACGGCAACGCGTCGTCGTACACCGGCGGCACCACCATCTCGGCGGGCACGCTGCAGGTGGGCAACGGAGGGACGAGCGGCACGATCACGGGCGACGTGATCGACAACGGCGTGCTGGCCTTCGATCGCTCCGATTCGATCGGCATCGCCGGCAACATCTCCGGCTCGGGCTCGGTCCAGCAGATCGGCAGCGGCCGCACGACGCTCAGCGGAGTCAACACCTATGCCGGCGGCACCTCGGTCACGGCGGGCACGCTCGCCGTGGCGGCCGACGGCAACCTGGGCACCGGCAGCCTGTCGCTGGATGGCGGCACGCTCAATACCGCCGGCACGTTCACGACGAATCGCAACGTGGCGATCGGCGGCAACGGCGGCACCTTCGATACCAACACCGGGACTTCGCTGACCCTCGGCGGCCCGGTGTCGGGCGCGGGCCGGCTGACCAAGCAGGGCCTCGGCACGCTGGTGCTCGCGTCCGCGGACGCCCACACCGGCGGCAGCACCATCGCCGCGGGCACGCTGCAAGTGGGCAATGGGGGGACGTCTGGCACGCTTAACGGCGACGTGATCGACAACGGCGTGCTGGCCTTCGATCGCTCCGATTCGATCGGCATCGTCGGCAACATCTCCGGCTCGGGCTCGGTCCAGCAGATCGGCAGCGGCCGCACGACGCTCAGCGGAGTCAACACCTATGCCGGCGGCACCTCGGTCACGGCGGGCACGCTCGCCGTGGCGGCCGACGGCAACCTGGGCACCGGCAGCCTGTCGCTCGATGGCGGCACGCTCAACACCGCCGGCACATTCACGACGAACCGCAACGTGGCGATCGGCGGCAACGGCGGCACCTTCGACACCAGCACCGGGACTTCGCTGACCCTCGGCGGCCCGGTGTCGGG
Source organism: Variovorax ureilyticus (assembly GCF_037889935.1). Classification (NCBI taxonomy): domain Bacteria; kingdom Pseudomonadati; phylum Pseudomonadota; class Betaproteobacteria; order Burkholderiales; family Comamonadaceae; genus Variovorax; species Variovorax ureilyticus. Next base: position 196,376 of record NZ_JBBKZU010000005.1, on the reverse strand, counting down.
CGCGGGCCGGCTGACCAAGGAGGGCCTCGGCACGCTGGTGCTCGCGTCCGCCGACAACCACACCGGCGGAACCACCATCGCCTCGGGCACGCTGCAGGTGGGCAATGGCGGCACGTCGGGCACGCTGGGCGGCGACGTGATCGATGACGGCGCGCTGGTCTTCAACCGGTCCGACGCGCTGACCTATTCGGGCGCCGTGTCCGGGTCCGGCACGCTGACCCAGCAGGGCACGGGCACGCTGACCCTCACGGGCAGCAACACCAACACCGGCGGCGTCACGATCGGCGCCGGCACGCTGCAGGTCGGCAACGGCGGCACCACCGGCTCGATCACGGGCGATTTGTCGAACAGCGGCGCGCTGGTCTTCAACCGTGCGGACAACACCAGCTTCGGCGGCGTCCTCACGGGTTCGGGTTCCGTCACCCAGCGGGGCAGCGGCACGCTGGTGCTCACCGGCAACAGCAACTACGCCGGCGGCACGACCATCGAAGCGGGCACGCTGCAGCTCGGCAATGGCGGCACGAGCGGATCGATCACGGGCAACGTGACCAACAACGGCACGCTCGCCTTCGACCGCGCCGACAACACGATCTACGCCGGCGTGATCTCCGGCGCAGGCGCGGTGACGAAGAACGGCGCAGGCACCACCACGCTCACCGGCGCCAACGTCTACGCCGGCGACACCACGGTGTCGGGCGGCACGCTGCGCGTCGACGGCTCGCTCGGCAACACCGCGGTCGATGTCGCGAACGGCGGCACGCTCACCGGCTCAGGCTCGATCGCCGGCGCGGTGAGCATCGCCGACGGCGGCACGCTGCGCGGCTCCAGCGGCCAGACGCTGGCCACCGGCGCGCTGACGCTCGCCAGCGGCTCGACCATCGATGCCGTGCTGGGCACGCCGAGCAGCCAGGCGCTGTTCCAGGTCAACGGCGCGCTGACGCTCGACGGCCAGGTCAACGTCACCGACCTCGGCGGCTTCGGCGCGGGCGTGTACCGGCTCATCAACTACACCGGCGCGCTGACGGACAACGGGCTGGACGTCGGCACCGCGCCGGCAGGTTCGCAGCTCTCGGTGCAGACGGCCGTGGCGCAGCAGGTGAACCTGGTCAACACGGCCGGCCAGACCCTGAGCTTCTGGGACGGCGGCAGCGCGTCCGTCTTCAACAACGGTCTGGTCAACGGCGGCTCGGGCACCTGGAACGCGAACGGCAGCAACTGGACGACGCAGGACGGCTCGATGAACGCCCCGCGCACGTCGACCGGCTTCGCGGTGTTCCAAGGCGCGGCCGGCACGGTCACGGTCGACAACTCGCAGGGCGCGATGAGCGTGACAGGCATGCAGTTCGCGACCGACGGCTACGTGCTGGACGGCGACCCGCTCACGCTGAGCGGTACGCAGGCGATCATCCGCGTCGGCGACGGCTCGAACGTGCCCGTCACGGCGATCGTGAAAGCCAGCCTCACGGGCGGCGCGCAGCTCGAGAAGACCGACCTGGGCACCCTGGTGCTCGCCGGGGCCAACACCTACACCGGCGGCACGCTCATCTCGGGCGGCACCCTGCAACTGGGCAACGGCGGCACCACCGGCTCGATCGTCGGCGACGTGACCAACAACGGCACCCTCGCCTTCGACCGCAGCGATGCCGATACCTTCGCCGGCACGATCACCGGCAGCGGTGCGGTCAAGCAGATCGGCAGCGGCACCACCACGCTGACCGCGGCCAACGCCTACACCGGCGGGACCGTGATCTCGGCGGGCACGCTGCAGCTCGGCAACGGCGGTACGACGGGCTCGATCACCGGCGACGTGACGGACAACGGCACCCTTGCCTTCAACCGCAGCGATGCGGTGACCTTCGCGGGCGCCATCACCGGCAGCGGCGCGGTCAAGCAGGTCGGCAGCGGCACCACCACGCTGACCGGCGCCAGCAACTACAGCGGCGGCACCGTGATCGCTGCCGGCACGCTGCAGCTCGGCAACGGCGGCACCACCGGATCGATCACCGGCGACGTGACCGACAACGGCACCCTCGCCTTCAACCGCAGCGATGCCGTGACCTTTGCGGGCGCAATCACCGGCGCCGGCGCGGTCACGCACATCGGCAGCGGCACCACGACGCTCACCGGCGCCAGCGACTACGCCGGCGGCACGGTGATCTCTTCCGGCACGCTGCAGCTCGGCAATGGCGGCACCACCGGCTCGATCACCGGCGACGTGACCAACAACGGCACGCTCGCGGTCAACCGCAGCGACGCGGTGACCTTTGCGGGCGCCATCACCGGCGGCGGCGCACTCAAGCAGATCGGCAGCGGCACCACGACGCTCACCGGCGCCAGCAATTACAGCGGCGGCACGGTGATCTCTGCCGGCACGCTGCAACTCGGCAACGGCGGCACCACCGGCTCCATCACCGGCGACGTGGCCGACAACGGCACCCTCGCCTTCAACCGCGGCGATGCCGTGACCTTCGCGGGCGCGATCACCGGCAGCGGCGCAGTCAAGCAGGTCGGCAGCGGCACCACCACGCTGACCGGCGCCAGCAACTACACCGGCGGCACCGTGATCTCGGCGGGCACCCTGCAACTCGGAAACGGCGGCACCACCGGCTCCATCACCGGCGACGTGACCGACAACGGCACCCTCGCCTTCAACCGCAGCGATGCCGTGACCCTCGCGGGCGCGATCAGCGGCAGCGGCGCGGTCACGCAGATCGGCAGCGGCACCACGACGCTGACGGGTGCCAACAGCTACAGCGGCGGCACCACCGTCGGCGCGGGCAAGCTGGTCGCCGCCGCCGGCGGCCTGGGCACCGGTGCGATCGCCCTCAACGCCGCGCTCGAAATCCGCCAGGCGACCGACGCCGCAATGGCCAACGCGATCTCCGGCAACGGCAGCATCACGAAGACCGGCGCAGGTGCGCTCAACTACACCGGCAACGGCAGCGCCTTCACCGGCTCGACGCTGGTGCAGGCCGGCACGCTGGCGGTCAACGGCTCGCTCGGCGGCACGCTCACGATGGCGAGCGGCACGACGCTCAAGGGCAACGGCACAGTCGGCACGACGGTCGTGCAGTCGGGTGCGACCGTGGCGCCGGGCAACTCGATCGGCCTGCTCAACGTTGCGGGCAACCTGACGCTGGCGCAGGGCTCGACCTACCAGGTCGAAGCCGCGGTCGACGGCCGCAGCGACCAGATCCATGCCACCGGCACGATCACGCTGCAAGGCGGCACGGTCGCGGTGCTGGCGGACGGCAACTGGAGCCCGACGACGAGCTATTCGATCCTCAAAGCGGCCGGCGGCCTGAACGGCACCTTCAGCGGCGTCACGACCAACTTCGCGTTCCTCGATCCCGCGATCAGCTACGACGCGAAGGGCGCAACGCTGAGTCTGAAGCGCAACGACGTGAGCTTCTCGTCCGTCGCCACCACCACCAACGAGCGTGCTTCCGGCGCGGCGGTGCAGGCCGTGGCTGCGGGCACGCTGTTCGACGCGGTGGTCCAGCTCGACGCACCGACGGCGGCGCGTGCCTTCCGCCAGCTCACTGGCGAGCTGCACGCCTCGGTGAAGTCCGCGACCATCGAGGACAGCCGCTTCGTCCGCGACGCGAGCCTCGACCGCACCCGTCAGGCGCTGGGCGGCGTCGCCGCGCCGGCCGATCTGAGCGCGAAGAACGGCGTCTGGGCCCGTGCCTTCGGGTCGTGGGGCGACATGCGCAGCGACGGCAACGCGAGCACGGTGGACCGCTCCACCAGCGGCATCCTGATCGGCGGCGACACGCAGGTGGGCGACGACTGGCGCGTCGGCGCGCTCGGCGGCTACAGCCGCGCCAATGTCGACGTGCACGCGCTCAACTCGTCGGCCAGCAGCGACAACTATCACCTCGGCGTCTACGGCGGTCGCCAGTGGGGCGCGCTCGGCCTGCGTGCCGGCGCGAGCTACACCGACAGCCGCATCGACACCAGCCGCATCGTGAGCTTCACCGGCTTCGCCGACCGGTCGACCGCGAGCTACAAGTCGCAGACCGCGCAGGCTTTCGGGGAGCTGGGCTGGCGCATCGAGGCCGGCACCGGCGCGGTCGAGCCCTTCGCGGGCCTCGCCTACGTGAACCTGCACAGCGACGACTTCGCGGAGCGCGGCGGCACGGCCTCGCTGCATGGTGGCGGCGGCAGCACCGACACCACCTTCAGCACCCTGGGCGTGCGCGGCAGCAACAACGTCGACATCGGCAGCATGAAGGCGACGGTGCACGGCATGGTCGGCTGGCGCCATGCCTTCGGTGACGTGTCGAACACCGCGTCGCTCGCGCTCGCCGCGCAGCCGGCCGCCTTCACCGTGGCCGGCGTGCCGCTCGCGAGGAACGTGGCGGTGGTCGAAGGCGGCCTCGACCTGGTGCTGAAGCCGAACCTTACGCTGGGTGTGTCCTACATCGGCCAGTTCGGCAACAACGTGGAAGACCACGGCGTGAAGGCCGATCTGGTCTGGAAGTTCTGAAGACCGCCAGGACGACTTACACCGCGCCCACGCTTCCCGTCACCGGCAGCACGATGCCGGTGATGTAGCTCGCGCAGCACGGCGCGGCGAGGAACACATAGGCCGGCGACAGCTCCTCGGGCTGCGCCGGCCTTTTCATGTCGGTGTGCCTGCCGAAGTCCTTCACCTCGTCGCCCGGGCGGTCGGCCGGATTCAGCGGCGTCCAGACCGGCCCCGGCGCCACCGCGTTGACGCGGATGCCCTTGTCGAGCAGGTTGCTCGCGAGCGACTTCGTGAAAGCGTGGATCGCGCCCTTGGTCATCGAATAGTCGAGCAGTTCTTCGCTGCCTTCCAATCCTGTCACCGAACCGGTGTTGATGATCGAGCCGCCCTCGGGCAGATGCGGCACCGCCGCGCGCGCCATCTGGAAATAGCCGAACACATTGGTGCGCAGCGTGAGATCGAAGCGCTCGTCCGTGATGTCCCCGATCGATGCCGCGTGCAGTTGGAACGCCGCGTTGTTCACGAGGATGTGCAGCTTGCCGTAGGCCTCGATCGTTTCCTTCACCGCGCGGTTGCAGAAGGCCGGGTCGCGCACGTCGCCGGGAATCAGCACGCAATGCTGCCCCTCGGCTTCGATGCAGCGCTTGGTTTCTTCCGCATCGACCTGCTCTTCGGGGAGATACACGATGGCGACGTCCGCGCCTTCGCGCGCATACAGCGTCGCCACCGCGCGGCCGATGCCCGAGTCGCCGCCGGTGATCAGCGCCACCATGCCATTGAGCTTGCCGCTGCCGACGTAGCCCGACGCCTTGAAGCGCGGCGGCAGTTCCATGTCGGCTTCGATGCCGGGCTTCTTGAGATGCTGCGCCGGCATGGGGTTCTCCGGCTCGGGCCGATGGCCGGCCTGTACCGGCTTTCCCGCGTCGGCCTTCGATGGGGCGGTGCGATCCTTGGCGTCCTGTTCGCGCTGTACCTTTCGCTGCTCGGCGGCGACGTCGCCGTGCGTGGCGCTCCGGGATTTCGCCTTGTTGTCCGTGTCCTGCATGTTGCGGCTCCTGCGTTGAAGGAAATGGCTGGGATGGAGCTCACCGTAGGCAGCGCCGCCCGGCGCCCGTGTCATCCAACGCCGCATGCCGCGCCCGGACTCGACGAAATCCCACAGCGCGCGGCGGACTGCGCCTATGTGGCGGCTGAGTGGGGCAAGCCAGAGTGGCGTCAACCCCCAAGACCGGAGTCGCCCATGAGCACACCTGCCCGCCCCGCAACCGCCGACAGCCGTGCCGACGGCGAGCGCTGGTGGTCCAAGCTCGGCCCGGGGCTGGTCACCGGTGCCGCCGACGACGATCCGAGCGGCATCGCCACCTATTCGCAGGCCGGCGCGCAGTTCGGCTATGCCCTCGGCTGGACGGTGGTGCTGACCTTTCCGCTGATGGTGGGCATCCAGCTCGCCAGCGCGCGCATCGGGCGCGTGACCGGGCGCAACCTCACCGAGAACTTCACGCGCTTCTGTCCTGGCTGGATCGTGGTGTGCCTCGTCATGCTGCTGCTGGTCGCGAACATCATCAATCTCGCCGCCGACCTGAGCGCGATGGGCCATGCGACCGCCCTCGTGCTGCCGGACCATCCGGCCGCCTACGCGGCCGCCTTCGGCGTCGTCTCCCTGCTGCTGCAGGTGTTCGTGAAGTACGACCAGTACGTGCGCGTTCTCAAATGGCTGACGCTGTCGCTCTTCGCCTACGTGGGGGTGGTGCTCGCCGTCGATGTGGACTGGGCGGCCGCGGCACGGGGCATCTACGCGCCGTCGATCCAATGGAGCCGCGAGTTCGTGACCACCGTCGTGGCGATCCTCGGCACCACGATCAGTCCGTATCTCTTCTTCTGGCAGGCCTCGCAGGAAGTCGAAGAGATCCGGCGCGTTCCGGAGGACAAGCCGCTGCGTTCTGCGCCCGAGCAGATACGGCGGCAGCTGCGGCGGCTGCGCATCGATACCGTGGCCGGCATGGGTTTCTCGAACCTCATCGCCTTCTTCATGATCACGGCCACCGCCGCGACCCTGCACGCGCACGGCCAGACCCACATCGAGACCACCGAACAGGCGGCGGCCGCGCTGCGGCCGATCGCGGGCGATGCGGCCTTCATGCTCTTCGCGCTGGGCATCGTCGGCACCGGCATGCTCGCGCTGCCGGTGCTCGCGGGCTCGGCCGCAGATGCGGTGGCGAGCTACTTCCATGTGCGCCGGGGGCTGAATCTCACGCTCTCGCAGGGGCGCAGTTTCTACGGCATCCTCGCGGCGGCGATGGGGCTTGGCATCGCGGTGAGCCTCTCCGGTCTCGATCCGATCGCCGCGCTCGTGGGCGCGGCGGTGATCAACGCGGTGATTTCGGTGCCCGTGATGGTCGCGGTGATGATCGCCGCCTCCAGCCCGAAGGTGATGGCCGGCATCGTGCTTCCACGGAAATGGAAGGTGCTCGGCTGGCTCGCGACCGCGGCGATGGCGGCGGCATCGCTCGCGCTGCTCGTGACTTCGATCATGTGAGCCCATGGGCACTGGGGAGTGGGTTCGCGCTGTATATTCATCCAGCGCGATGCCCCCCTCCTCCCCTGAATCACCCGCCACCGCCGAAGCTCCGGTCACGGCCCTCACCGTCTCGGTGAAGACGCTGTGCGCCTTCGCCGCGAAGGCGGGCGACCTCGACCTGCGCTTCGTACCCGTGCCGAGCGCGCAGGAAGGCCAGGGCGGGCACCGCCTGGTGCAGAACCGCCGGGGTCCCGCCTATGAAAGCGAAGTCATCCTTGCGGCCGCGTTCGATCGCCTCACCGTGCGCGGCCGCGCCGACGGCTACGACCCGCATCGCCGCCGGGTCGAGGAGATCAAGACCTTCCGCGGCGATTTCGCGGCGATCAAGTCCAACCACCGCGCGCTGCACTGGGCGCAGGCGAAGACCTATGCGTGGATGCTCTGCGAACGCGAGCAGCTTCAGCGCCTGGGCGTCGCACTGGTGTATCTGGACCTCGACAGCGAGGAAGAAACAGTGCTCGAGGAGACCTGCACGCGCGACGAACTGCGCACGCACTTCGAGACCCTGTGCGGTCGATTTCTCGCCTGGGCCGCACAGGAAGCGAAGCACCGGACGGACATCGACCACGCGCTCGCGGCGCTTGCCTTTCCCCACGGCGAATTCCGCCCGGGCCAGCGCGATCTCGCCGAAGCCGTGTACCGCGCCGCCGCGTCGGACCGCTGCCTGCTGGCGCAGGCCCCGACCGGCATCGGCAAGACGGTGGCGACGCTCTTTCCGCTGCTCAAGGCGAGGCCCGCGCAGAAGCTCGACAAGGTCTTCTTCCTCACCGCGAAGACCTCGGGCCGGGGGGTGGCGCTCGATGCGCTGCGCACGCTCGATCGCGACCGCGCACCTCTGCGCGTGCTCGAACTCGCCGCGCGCGAGAAGGCCTGCGAGCATCCCGGGCGCGCATGCAACGGCGACGCCTGCCCGCTGGCGCGCGGCTTCTACGACCGCCTGCCGGCTGCGCGGGGCGAGGCGGTGCAAGCTGGCTGGCTCGACCGCATCGAACTGCGCCGCATCGCGCTGCAGCACGAGGTCTGCCCCTACTACCTCGCGCAAGAGCTGGTGCGCTGGAGCGACGTGATCGTCGGCGACTACAACTACTACTTCGACGGCAGCGCCTTCCTCTTTGCGCTGACGAAAGAGGAAGACTGGCGCGTCGCCCTGCTGGTCGACGAGGCGCACAACCTGCTCGACCGTGCGCGCGGCATGTATTCGGCGGAACTCGCATCGGCCGCGATCGACGGGGTGACGGAGAAGGCTCCCGTACCGATTCGCAAGGCGCTGCGCAACCTCGACCGCGAATGGCGGCTGCTCCAGCGCGAGCAGGTCGCCGCCTACGAGGCGCGCGACGAGATTCCGGAGCCCTTTGCGCGCGCGCTGCTCGACGCGGTCGCGGTGATGGCCGAGCATTTCACCGCGCATCCCGACGAGCCGCTCGGCCCGCTCCAGCAGTGCTTCTTCGATGTGCTGCGCTTCGCGCGGCTGGTCGATTCCTTCGCGCGGCATTCGGTCTTCGAGTGCACGCAGGGTCCGGAAGGCGCGCGCATGCTCGTCATCCGCAACCTCGTTCCCGCGCCATTCCTCGCCGGCCGCTTCGATGCCTGCGCATCGGCCACCTGCTTCTCGGGCACGCTGGCGCCCTTCTCGTTCTACCGCGACACGCTGGGGCTGCCCGACGACACCGCGACGCTCGACGTGGATTCGCCGTTCCGCAGCGAGCAGCTCACGGTGCGGGTGGCCATGGACGTGTCGACGCGCTTTCGCGACCGGCCGCGCTCGCTCGCGACGCTGGTGGACATCGTTGCGGAGCAGTTCGCGCAGCGTCCGGGCAACTACCTCGCCTTCTTCAGCAGCTTCGACTACCTCGCCGATGCCTCGGCCGCCTTCGCGGACCGGCATCCCGACGTGCCGACCTGGGCGCAGTCGCGCGGCATGCGCGAGGCCGACCGGGACGCCTTCCTCGCGCGCTTCGCGCCGGGCGGCCAGGGCATCGGTTTCGCGGTGCTCGGCGGCGCTTTCGGCGAAGGCATCGACCTGCCGGGCGACCGCCTCGTCGGCGCTTTCGTCGCGAGCCTCGGCCTGCCGCAGCACAACGAGCCCAACGAGGTCATGCGAGAGCGCATGGACGCGCTCTTCGGCGACGGCTACGAATACACCTACGTCTACCCGGGGCTGCAGAAGGTGGTGCAGGCGGCCGGCCGCGTCATCCGCACCGAGACGGATGCGGGCGTGCTTTACCTGCTCGACGATCGCTTCGCGCGGCAGGAAATCCGCGCCCTGCTGCCGGCGTGGTGGCGCGTGCAGCCGATGTTCGCGTCAGAAGTCGGCGCCGCGCCAAGCGGCGGTCCGCCCGATCTTGCGCAGCCTGGCCGATAGCTGGACCTGCGTTTCGAGCTCACGCTGCCACAGCTCGTAGCCTGCGTCGCTCGGATGCAGGGCATCCTTCGAGTGCATGCGGCCGGAATGGCGCGCGAAGGGGTCGTCCTCACGCGTCTGGTAGAGCGAGACGCAAAGCGCGCCGTTGGCACGCGCGACCTCCGACACGATCGCATTCAGCCGCCGCGAGCGCCAGGCCATCCACCAGTCCCACGGCGGCAGGAACGGCCGCGCATTGCCGAGGTTGCCCGGCGGCATGAAGACTACGAGGTCGGCCCGCACGCGGGCCCGCTGCGCGACCTGCTCCACGGCATGGCGCAGATCGCCGAGCGGCCGCATGCGGATCACGTCGTTGCCGCCGCCGAGGACCAGCACCGCATCGAAAGGCTCGTCGCCGTCGAGCTGCGAAAGGAGGTCCCCGAAGCAGGCACCGTGCTGCGCGCGGTTGACCACGGTGAGCGCTGGATTCGCACGCGACAGAAGCCCCGGGAGGCTGCGTTCCGGCGCGCTCGCACCGGCGCCGCTGCCGGTGCCGTCGCCGATCACCAGCAGGCGCGAGCCCTGGGCCTCGGCGACCCGGTCGTAGGAGTGGCTGCGGCCTGCCAGCTTCGCCGACCGCGCGAGCCGGAGGGCGGCATAGCCGGCCGTCCCCGCAGCCAGTCCGACCAGCAGGGACAAGCCCGTCAAAGCGGCGATGTGTGCGCGTTTCAAGCTTGCTCCTCGGTTGTCGTCTCCAAGCGTAACCGTAGCCGGATCACGCGCCCGTAGGAACCGGCCGAACGGCCAGCCATGGCGTACTCATGCAAGCGCTTGCTGACATGCGCCGGCTTGAACCTCCTACCCGTATCGCCTGCGCGAGGTCAACCATGGAGCCCCTCACCCACAGAAGGAGCCGCACCATGCCAAGAGGTGACAAGTCGTCGTACACCGACAAGCAGAAGCGTCAGGCCGAGCACATCGAGAAGGGCTACGAGCACCGCGGCGTCGCGAAGGGCGAGGCCGAACGCCGCGCCTGGGCGACCGTGAATGCCGAAACCGGCGGCGGCAAGAAGAGCGGCTCGGGCCGCGGCAAGGCTGAGAACCACGCGCCCGCCCACAAGGGTGGCCGCCTGGGTGGTGCGGCCTCGGCCTCGCGCAGCGCCGCAGAGCGGTCCGCCTCCGCGAAGAAGGCTGCCGCCACCCGCAAGCGCAACGCCGAGCACCGCGGCTGAGGGGCCTGCTCAGGCGGAGTCGACGCTCGCGTCCCGGCGCTTGAGCACTTCGCTGAGCTGCAGCTCGATGCGAAAGAGCCGTTCGTTCAGTATGGCGGTCTGAAGCCGCAGCGCCTCGATGATCGCGCCGGTCTGCGGATCGGCGGCGTTGGTCGACAGCTCCTGCAGTTCGTGCAGCTTGTTGCGCAGCTCGTTGCTCATGGGGGGACTCCGTGGGGCAATGGAGTCGATCGTAGAGCCGTGCATCGATTGAGCAAAGGCCTTCAGCCGTCCGGCATCGGCTGCAAGGTCTTCAGGTACAGAAACAGCGCCCGCACATCGGTGTCGCTCATCTCGCGCAACGAGCCGAAAGGCATCACCTTCACCACCGTGCCGTCCGGGCGGTTGCCGGTCTTGAAGAGCTTCGCGAAGGCGTCCGCGTCGGGGTAGCGGGTCATCGCGGTGCCTTCGCCGGGCGTGAGGTTCGCCGCGGGCGGCCAGTCTGGCGGGCCGCCGGGGATCTTGCCGCCGTTGAGCTTCGCGCCGTGGCAGCCGAGGCACATGTTGGCGACATAGGCCCCGTGCGTGGTGGTCACGCCGTCGGGTACGGGTGGCTCGGGCGGGCGCGTGTGGTCGATCTTCGCGGCTGCGTCACGGATCATGCCGAAGCCGTACAGCACACGCACCGGCAGCGGCAGGTCGAGCACGGGGCCGCCGCCGGTCGCGGGCGGAATCTGGCGCACGTAGGCGACGAGCGAGGCAAGGTCGTCGTCGGTGAAGCGGTTGTAGTCCTCGCTCGGCATGATCATCAGGGGACGCCCCTTCGGATTGACGCCGTGGCGGATCGTGCGCTCCCAGTCCGCCGTCGTGTATCCGGCGACCACGCTGCCCGGGCCGGGGCTGATGTTCGGGCCTGCGATGCGCAGGCCCTTGCCATCGTCGACGAACATCGCGCCACCGCCCTTCGCGCCGTGGCAGTCGACGCAGCCGCGCGAGGCGAAGAGATAGCGCCCGCGCTCGACGGCGGCTGCGTCATCGCGGAACGGGACGCCCTTCACCGCGACGTCGACGTGGCGCTGCATCCGGGCGCGCCCGATCTGGTCGCCGGCGAAGATCGCGACGGCCGCCAATGCGATCAATGCCACGACTGCGACCGCGATGCGTCTGGGCCATCGCCTGCCCTTGGCCGCGCTCATGCCAGCGCCTTCGCCTGGCGAGCGCCGCCCGACATCTTCTGCGCGATCAACCCGGCAGCCATCTTCAGCTGCAGGCGCAGCCTGGGCTTGTGGCCCCAGGTGCTGGTGATGTCGGTGTGATGCGTCTGCCAGCCTTCGGGATGGATCGTCTGCGTGCCGGCGCCGATCTCGAAGTCGAAGCCCGATGGTGTCTCGCCGTAGAACGAGAAGGTGCTGTCCGGCGCGGGATGCTGCCCCAGCTCCAAACTCAGCGGGACCTTGTGCAGGCGCGCCCGCTCGAAGGCGAGCCCGATGTCGCACAGGCGCTCGGCCTGCAGCATGAAGTGATGCATGCGCTTGCGCAGTGGCATGTCGAAGAGCGCCAGCGAATGATGGCGCTGGTTGCAGTGCAGGAAGACGCCGCGGATGTCCATCGGCCCGACCCGCGTCGCCAGGCGTTCGGTCACGCCGAAGCCGAGTACCTCGACGTAGAACGCCTCCATGCACTCGATGTCGTGGCACACGAGCACCGCATGGCCCAGGCCCAGGTCGCCGGTCCGGAAGCCCTCGGGAAAAGCCGCGGACTTGAATGGCGTGGCCGACTGCTCGGGCCCCGTGAACAGTTCGACCGCGTTGCCGCACGGATCGACGCAGCGATGCAGCCGCTGCACGCGGCGCGCGTGGCAGAGCGCCGCGTCGCCCGCCTCGACGGTGCAGCCGGCCTCGCGCAGGCGGTTCAACAGACGGTCGAGCGCCTCGTCGCTGCCGCATTGCAGGCCGATCGCCGCCAGGTCGTCGCCGACGCCTTCGCGCACGATCAGGCGCTGGCTGGCATCGTCGAGCTGCCACCCGGTGCTCCCGTCCGTATTGGCGACCGGCGCGGGGAGACCCAGCATGTGTTCGCAGAAGGCCGCCCATCGGTCGGGGCGGCGCACGTCGAAGACGAGATAGCCGAGGCGGAGATCGGGAGGCATGGCAAACTCCTGTCTAAATGGGTGGTTCGTTCAAAATTGAATGCGACATGCAAAAATGGATGATCTCGTAAATTTTGGCGACGGGTCAATAGCACCTTTGCCAGAGGCCCTGGCCGAAAGTGTGTGGCGCGCGCGGCCCGGCCTGCTCAAGCGCGAGCGCACCCGTGTGCAGCTGGTGCAGGCGGCGATCCGGGTCTTCGGTTCGCGCGGCTATGCCGATGCGACGATCCAGGAAATCGCCGCAGTGGCGGGCGTCACGACCGGCACGGTCTACAACCACTTCAAGACGAAAGAGGACGTCGCGCGCGGCGTTGCGATGCTGCTGGCGGACACCCTGTGCCGGCGCATCACGCAGAGCCAGCAAGGCGTGGCCGAGGGCGCGCAGCGCATGGCCATCGGAATCCAGCGCTACATCTGGCTCGCCGAGCAAAGCCCGCAATGGGCGCTGATGCTGATGGAGGTGTCGGCCGCGGCGCCCGAACTGCTGATGCAGATCCGCGACTACGTGCTGGCCGACCTGCGGCTGGGCGTGAAGCAGAAGGCGTTCCGCGTGCCGAGCGAGGCGGCTGCGATGGACATGATCAACGGCTCGGTGCAGCAGGCGATGCGCACCGTGGCGTTCGGCCGCGCGTCGGGAAAGCACGGGCGCGAGGTTTCGACCTGCCTCCTGCGTGGCTTGGGAATGGAATGGGCGGCCGCCAAGCAGGTGGCCTTCCGGCCCCTGCCGGCCTTTCCGCCGATGGAAGAGACGGCGGCGCCGGCTGCGAAAAAGACGTCGCGCAGAACCTAGTCGGGCGTGCCTGCCGCGTTGTCGAAGGAAGGATCGCGCCAGCCGAGCAGTTCGGCCAGCCGTCGCGTGATCCATTGCGCCTCGGCGGGCGACAGACCGGATCCGGTCGCCGCAAGGCCGGCATGGATCTTCCCGAGGATCTCTTCCTCCGACGGCACCGCGACGTGGTGCAGCGTCAGCGCCTGCTGGACGAGATGGTTCGCCAGGTCTTCGCAGACCTCGTAGCGCTCGCGCACCACGGCCAAGGGCTCGGACAGGCGCTGCCGTCGGTCGGTGAAGAGCGCGAAGAACGAGGGCGGAATCTCGATCTGGTAGTCGTCGGACATGTGCGGCGGGAGCTCCAATGAAAAACGCGCCCGGAAGGCGCGTTCTGCGATGTTCAGCGAGCCGGGGCGCACGTGCGCGCCGGACCCGGTGAAGCGATCAGCCGCCCTTCTTGGCGCGCTTGCCGGGGTTCTTCTTGCTGCGGGTCGCGGTGCCGCGCTCGAGGCTCACCTTCTGGCCGCCACCCATCTTGGGCAGGCTGTAGCCGGGCATCGGAACGGGCTTGGGAGTCGCCTTGCGGTCGGCTTCGGTGCGGATTTTGTTGGACATGGAAAGCTCTGGTTGATGAGAAAGCGAAAAGCGTAATTAGGCCACATCCTCGAGCAGCCGCACCTTGACGGTCTTGCCCTTCACGCGGCCTGCGGAGAGCCTGCGCACGGCCTCGCGCGCGATGCGCCGGTCGACCGCCACGTAGGTGGAGAAATCGTTGACGTTGATCTTGCCGACCTGCTCGCGGGTGAAGCCGGCCTCGCCGGTGAGCGCGCCCAGCACGTCGCCGGCGCGGATCTTCTCCTTGCGGCCGCCGGTGATCTGCAGCGTGGCCATGGGCGGCTGCAGGGGCGCGGCGTCTGCGGAGGCCCCGGCCGTGAGTTCGGCCAGCGGATGCCATTCGGATTCGCGGCCCTGCAGCTGCTCGATCTTCCCGACGCTGCCCATCTCGTCCATGGCGGCGAGGTTCAGCACCAGCCCTTCCGCGTCGCCACGGCCGGTTCGGCCGATTCGGTGGATGTGGACTTCGGGGTCGGGCGTCACGTCGACGTTGATCACCGCTTCGAGCTGCGCGATGTCGAGCCCGCGTGCCGCGACGTCGGTGGCCACCAGCACCGAGCAGCTCCGGTTGGCGAACTGCACGAGCACCTGATCGCGCTCGCGCTGCTCCAGTTCGCCGAACAGCGCCAGGGCGCTGAATCCCTGCGCCTGGAGCACCTGCACGAGATCGCGGCACTGCTGCTTGGTGTTGCAGAAGGCCAGCGTGCTGAGCGGACGGAAATGGTTGAGCAGCAGGCTCACTGCGTGAAGGCGCTCCTCGCCCTGCACTTCGTACCACTGCTGACGGATCTTGCCGGCCTCGTGCTGCGCCTGCACGGTGATCTGCTGCGGGTCCTTCATGAACTGCGCGGCGAGCCGTTCGATGCCTTCCGGGTACGTGGCCGAGAACAGCAGTGTCTGCCGCTTTGCAGGACATTGCCGCGCAACCTTGGCAATGTCGTCGAAGAAGCCCATGTCGAGCATGCGATCGGCTTCGTCGAGCACCAGCGTGTTGAGCGCTTCGAGATCGAGGCTGCCGCGCTCGAGGTGATCCATGATGCGGCCGGGCGTGCCGACCACGATGTGCGCGCCGTGCTCGAGGCTGGCGAGCTGCCCGCGCATCGCGACACCGCCGCAGAGCGTGACCACCTTGATGTTTTCCTCGGCCCGGGCAAGGCGGCGGATCTCGGTCGTGACCTGATCGGCGAGTTCGCGCGTCGGGCACAGCACCAGGGCCTGAACCGCGAAGCGGCGCGGATTGAGATTCGCCAGCAGCGCGAGCCCGAACGCGGCCGTCTTGCCGCTGCCCGTCTTGGCCTGTGCGATGAGGTCGCGGCCGAGCAGCGCCGGCGGCAGACTGGCCGCCTGGATCGGCGTCATCTGCGCGTAGCCGAGCTGCGCCAGGTTCGCCAGCGTTTGTGGCGAAAGCGGCAGCTGCGCGAAATCGGCGGCCGGACCGGTCACTGCGAGATCAGCGGCGCTGCGAGTTGTTGCCGCCCGTGACTGGCGGAGGGCCGCGGCGTTCCAGGTGACGGAACGTGATGCGGCCCTTCGTCAGGTCGTAGGGCGAGAGTTCGAGCGAGACCTTGTCGCCGGCCAAGATGCGGATGTGGTGCTTGCGCATCTTGCCGCCGCTGTAGGCGATCAGCTGATGGCCGTTGTCGAGGGTCACGCGGTAGCGGGAATCGGGCAGCACTTCGGTGACTGCACCGTTCATTTCGATCAGTTCTTCCTTGGGCATGAATTACCTTTGAATGGTTGTCGTGATTGGACAGGAAAACGGTCGGCCGGTTCAAGCGCGGCCCGGCCGGGCCCATGCGCCCACCCAAGCGGACAGCGCGCCGTTCGCTTCAACAAGGTACGAAGGCCGTGAGCGACGTGCATCGGCGCGTCGCTGACGCACCAACGCACGGAAGGAGCCGGCCTGGACATCCACGGGTCTCGCGGTTTGGAACCGAATGCGGACCCTGCCGGCGATCTGACGAAATGCTTCGTCGCGCGGTATCGAAACGAACCCGCCATTCTACTCGACTGGCATAACTGTTGCTTTTCGGGGCGCCCGCTCCGGGCTTGGTCGTCGTACAACCAAGGCGGCTTCGTGGATAATCTCGCCTCGTTGTATGACAAGTTCGCCAAATCACCGCGCTTTCTTCAGCGACCGCAAGGTCGTTTTTCTTTTTGCATCCCTGTGCTGCCTGCTCTGGGGCAGCGCCTTTCCGGCCATCAAGAACGGCTATGTGCTCTTCCAGATCGCGCCGGACGACATCCCGTCGCAACTGCTCTTCGCCGGCTATCGCTTTCTCTTCGCCGGGCTGGTGCTGCTCGTCGTCGCAGCGTTCAGCCGGAAGGCGATCTTCGGCTTCGACCGCCGCTCCCTCGGTCAGATGACCTTGCTGGGCCTGACGCAGACCAGTCTGCAGTACCTCTTCTTCTACCTGGGGCTGGCGCACACCACGGGCGTGAAGAGCTCGATCATGAACGCGACCGGCACCTTCTTCAGCGTGCTGCTGGCGCACTTCATCTATCACAACGACCGTTTGAGCTTCAACAAGGTGCTCGGCTGCGTGGTCGGCTTCGTCGGCGTGATGGTGGTCAATTTCGGGCGCGGCGCGATGGAATTCGATTTCACGCTGCTCGGCGAAGGCTCCGTCGTTCTGGCGGCGCTGGTGCTGTCGGCTGCGAGCATCTACGGCAAGAAGCTCTCTCAGCGCATCGATTCGGTGGTGCTCACCGGCTACCAGCTCGCGATCGGCGGCGCCACGCTGCTGCTGATCGGCTTCGCCCTGGGCGGCGCCCTGCGCGAGCCGACGCTCGGCGGGCTGGTGCTGCTGGGTTATCTGGTGGTGCTCTCATCCGCCGCCTTCTCGCTGTGGACCACGCTGCTCAAGTACAACCGCGTGAGCATGGTCACGGTCTTCAATTTCATGGTGCCGATATTCGGGACGCTGCTGTCGGCGCTGTTCCTCGACGAGCGCTTTCTCGAATGGAAGAACGCCCTCGCGCTGCTGCTGGTGTGCGCCGGCATCTGGCTGGTGACTCGCGAAGAGGTGCCGGGCGCGCGGGCCTCGCTCAATCCGCGATAGACGGCCGCGGCGGGAGTCGTTCGGACTTGCGGGCCGCGCCCCGGCGGCGCACCATGAGGGACCATCGTTCCAAGGAGCGCGGTCATGCGGACGCAAGGATCAATCGTTCGATCTTCGCTGGCGCCGGGCCTTGTCCGGGATCGCTTTCGATGGCTCGGCAGCCTTGCCCTCTGCGTGGCCGCGTTGCTCGGCGTCTCGGCAATGGCCGCGACGCCGGCCGAGACCGCGGCGATGAATGCGCAGGTGCGCGCGCTCAAGCGTGCTGGCGACGCGGTGGTGGCGGTCAATGTCACCGCGACCGAAGGCGCGACCTCCGCCGACAGCCTCGGCCAGCGGCGGTCGGGTTCGGGCGTGGTGATCGGGCCGGACGGGTTGATCCTCACCATCGGCTACCTGCTGCTCGAAGCCGAGACCATCGAAGTCGTCACGCAGGATGATCGCGTTCTGCCGGCACGCGAGGTGGCCTACGACCTCGCGACGGGCTTCGGCCTCGTGCGCCCGCTGGTGCCGCTTCGGGGCATCGAGCCGGTGCCGATGGCCGGTGTCGCGACCCTGAAGGTCGGCGAGCCACTGCTGGTCGCCACCGGGAGCAGCCGCGGCACCGAAGTCGGCTTCACCCGGCTGATCGCGACGCGGCCGTTCTCGGGCTACTGGGAGTACCACATCGAAAGCGCGATCTTCACCAGTCCGCCGGTGGCCAACCACAGCGGCGCCGCGCTCTTCAACAGCCGTGGCGACCTGCTCGGCATCGGCAGCCTGTTCGTGCTGGAGGCCGCAGGTCCCGAGCGGACGCTGCCGGGCAACATGTTCGTGCCGGTCGACCTGCTGAGGCCGGTGCTCGCGGAACTGCAGGCCAACGGCCGCACGCGCGCAAGCATCCGGCCGTGGCTCGGCGTCTCGTCGTCCGAGCGCGACGGCCATGTGGAGATCGTGCGCGTCGATCGCGCGGGACCGGCGGTCGAAGCCGGACTGCGCCCGGGCGACGTGGTGCTGGAGATCGACGGCATCGAGGTCACCACCCTCGAGGGCTTCTACAAGCAGCTCTGGAAGCGGCCGCTGGCCGAAGGCGACGTCGAACTCACGGTGCAGCAGGGCTCGGAAGTGCGCAAGATCAAGGTGCACTCGATCGATCGCATGCGGACCCTGCGCAAACCTGAAGGCATTTGACGCGGCGCTCAGGCAAGCCCGAGCATCTTCCTGTTGGCGGCGGTGTCGACGTTCCCTGCGGCGAAGTCGTCGAAGGCGCGGTCGGCGACGCGGATGATGTGGTTGGCGATGAACTCGGCGCCTTCGCGCGCAC
Source organism: Variovorax ureilyticus (assembly GCF_037889935.1). Taxonomy (NCBI): domain Bacteria; kingdom Pseudomonadati; phylum Pseudomonadota; class Betaproteobacteria; order Burkholderiales; family Comamonadaceae; genus Variovorax; species Variovorax ureilyticus. The sequence continues at coordinate 177,877 of NZ_JBBKZU010000005.1, read as the reverse complement.
CGTCCTCGGGGTGCTTGAGGCAGCACTCCCATTCGAGGACCGCCCAGCCCGGGAAGTCGTAGGCGGCGAGCTTCGAGAAGATCGCGCCGAAGTCCACCTGCCCGTCGCCCAGCGAACGGAAGCGGCCCGCGCGGTTGAGCCACGACTGGAAGCCGCCGTAGACGCCCTGCTTGCCGGTCGGGTTGAACTCGGCGTCCTTCACGTGAAAGATCTTGATCCGCTCGTGATAGTGGTCGATGTAGTCGAGGTAGTTGAGCTGCTGCAGCACGAAGTGGCTCGGGTCGTACAGCAGGCACGCGCGCGGATGGTTGTTCACGCGTTCGAGGAACATCTCGTAGGTCACGCCGTCGTGCAGGTCCTCGCCGGGATGGATTTCGTAGCAGACGTCGACGCCGGCCTCGTCGAAGCGGTCGAGGATCGGCTTCCAGCGGCGCGCCAGTTCGTCGAAGGCCTCCTCGATCAGGCCCGGCGGACGCGGCGGCCACGAATAGAGATACGGCCATGCGAGCGCGCCCGAGAAGGTCGCGTGCGCAGTCAGTCCCAGGTTGGCCGAAGCCCGTGCGGCGTGGTGCAGCTGTTCGACCGCCCATTGCTGCCGTTTGACCGGATCGTTGCGCACCACCGGCGCGGCGAAGCCGTCGAAGCCCGCATCGTAGGCCGGATGCACCGCGACGAGCTGCCCCTGCAGGTGCGTCGACAGCTCCGTGATCTCCAGGCCGTGCCGGGCCAACGTGCCCTTCGCTTCGTCGCAGTAGGTCTTGCTCTCGGCGGCCCGCTTCAGATCGAAGAGGCGGGCATCCCAGCTCGGAATCTGCACGCCCTTGTAGCCAAGGCCCGCCGCCCAGCCGGCGATCGCGTCGAGGGAGTCGAAGGGCGCTTCATCGCCCGCGAACTGGGCCAGGAAGATGGCCGGCCCCTTGATGGTCTTCATTCGTTTGTCTCCTGCGTTGGGCTCGCGATGATGCCATTGCGCCTGAGTTGCGAGCGTCGTCTGACTTCGCCATGCGGTCGTCTCCGCCGTGCAGCAGCCGCAGAATCGTTTCAGAATGAAACGCGAAGTCAACAGCGTGGCTCAGCCGCACGTTTCCCGAAAGACGAATGGCACAAACCGTATCCGGCCGTTTGAAGATCGGCCTCTCAGCCTGCTTCTCCCACGCGGACCCGGCGCGCTCTCTGTTCACGAACAAGACGCTCCAGTACGTGGAGCAGTCGATTGCGCACTGGCTCATGTCCGCGGGCGCGATGGTGGTGATGGTCCCCTGCCCCACCGGCGAGACCGCGCGCGGCGACACCAAGCTGTCGCACTACGCCGAATGGCTCGATGGCGTGGTGATGCACGGTGGCGCCGATGTCTGGCCCGGCAGCTATGGCGAAGTGCCGCTCAAGGATGCGTGGATCGGCGATCGGATCCGCGACCTCTACGACCTCGCCCTGGTGGAAGCCTTCGAGCAGGTCGGCAAACCGATCTTCGGCGTCTGCCGCGGCTTGCAACTGATCAACGTGGCCTTCGGCGGCACGCTTTACCAGGACATCGAGGCCCAGCACCCCAATGCGCAGCGGCACCGCGACCCGGTGGCGTACGACCAGAACTTCCATGACATCCACGTCGCGCCGGGCTCGCGGATGTCGAAGCTCTATCCGGGCATGGAGACCGCGCGCGTCAACAGCATCCACCACCAGGGCGTGAAGGACCTCGCGCCGGGCTTCGAGGTCGATGCGTGGAGCATTCCGGACCACGTCGCCGAGGCCATCCGCCGCAAGCCCGACCGGGGACGCAGCTACATCGCGGCCACGCAGTGGCACCCCGAGTTCCACAAGTACGGCAGCACCGAAACGCTCGACGACACGGCGATCCTCGAGGACTTCCTGTGGGCGTGTGCGACCGCCAAGGTCAGCCAGCACAGTCCGCTGCGCGCCGCGCCGGGACGCATCCGCAACCGCGCCGCGCGCCTGTTGCGGCAGGCGCTGCTGATGCGCTGAGCGCGCCCGCTCAGCGACTCTGGTTGCGGGCGCCGTTGACGCCCGCGTCGATCTCGCCGAAGACGGTGATGCCGCTTCCGCCCGAAGACGCGGCGCCGGCGCCCGCCGAGCCTCGCGACGCGCAGCCCGCGAGCAGGCACATGCACAGCGCGAGCAGTGCGATCACAGAGGGCTTCATTCGAACGACTCCTTCCATCAGCTCAGATGCTTGCCGACGATGCCCGCCAGTTCGAACATCGTGACCTGGTCCTTGCCGAACACCGGCTTCAGCTTCGCGTCCGCATTGATCGCGCGCTTGTTGGCGGCATCCTGCAGGCCGTTGGCCTTGATGTAGTCCCAGAGCTTCTTGATGACTTCGGTGCGCGGCACGGGTTCCGTGCCGATCACCGCGGCCAGCGCATCGCTGGGCTTCAGGCCCGCGGCGGGCTTGCGCGGTGCCGCAGCTTTCTTCGCTGGTGCCTTCTTGGCAGGCGCCGCTTTCTTCGCGGCCGCGGGCGCCGCCTTCGCGAAGGTCTTGCGCGGCGGAAACTTGCTTTCCCTCGGCTCGAACTCGAAGGTCACCTTGCCTTCGTCCTTGTTCCAGGCGAGGAAGGCCTTGAATGCGCGGCGCGTGCGCATCGAGACGAACTTCTCGAGCAGGTCGGTCTTGCCGGTGGCGAGCAGCTTCTCGACCTGGGCGCGGTCCACCGGCTGCTGCAGGATGATCTTGCCGGTCTTGAAGTCGCAACTCGGCGTGGGGTGCTCGTGGGTCGGCACGGACTTCTCGCAGACGTAGTTGCTGCCGTACTCGAAGACGCGCGCGCCGCACTTCGGACACGGTCCTAGCGATTCCTGTCCCGCGAAGTCGACGATCTCGCCGGTCTCGGCATTCTTGTCGTCGCCGAAGTCGAACTCGAGCTTCCAGTTCTTCGCCTCGTCGTCGTAGCGCAGCACGATCTCCGACGTGAAGGGCCAGCCCGCCTTGGAGCGGAAGCCGTCCAGCGGCCCGATGTGCTTGTCTCGCAGAAGCTGCTCGGCTTCCTCGAACTCGAAGGTGCGGCCCGCCGGAGACTTGCCGAACGAGAAGCCGCAGGGCTCCTGCCCTGGCTTGCCGGTGCACGAATAGCGGCGGTAGTTTTCCTTCACCACGCCGCCGCAATTCGGGCAGGGCGTCTGCAGCGTCACGTAGTCGCCCGGCACGGTGTCGCGGTCGTATTCCTTCGCCTTCTTGACGATGTGCTGCGTCATCTCGGCGATCTCGCGCATGAAGGCTTCGCGGCTGAGCTTGCCGTGCTCCATCTGCGCGAGCTTGTATTCCCACTCGCCGGTGAGCTCGGCCTTGGAGAGTTCTTCCACGCCCAGGCCGCGCAGCAGCGTCATGAGCTGGAAGGCCTTCGCGGTCGGGATCAGCTCGCGCCCTTCGCGGTGGATGTACTTCTCGGTCAGCAGGCCTTCGATGATGGCCGCGCGCGTGGCCGGCGTGCCCAGGCCCTTCTCGGTCATCGCGGCGCGCAGTTCATCGTCGTCGATGGTCTTGCCCGCACCTTCCATCGCGCCGAGCAGCGTGGCTTCGGAATAGCGTGCCGGCGGCCGCGTCTTCAGACCCTTGATCTCGGCCGACTGCACCTTGACCTGTTCGCCGGGCTTCACCGGCACGAGGCGCTTGCCATCCTTGTCGTCTTCTTTCTCTTCGTCCTGGGCTTCCTTGCCGTAGATCGCCAGCCAGCCCGCCTTGACCAGCACCTTGCCGTCGGAGCGGAACGGGTACTTCTTGCCCACGTGCTCCACCGTGCTGATGCGCGTGGTCACCTGGTACTCGGCGCTAGGGAAGAACACCGACAGGAAGCGCCGCACGACGAAGTCGTAGAGCTTCTGCTCTGCCTCGGAAAGGCCACTCGGCGCCTGCAGCGTCGGGATGATCGCAAAGTGATCGCTGACCTTGGCGTTGTCGAAGATGCGCTTGGACGGCTTCACGTAGTTGCCGTCGATCGCCTGCTGCGCGAACGGTGCCAGGTGCCGCATGCCGCTGCCCGCCAGCATGCCCATCGTCTGCTTGACCACCGGGAGGTAGTCCTCGGGCAGCGCGCGCGAATCGGTCCGCGGATAGGTCAGCGCCTTGTGGCGCTCGTAGAGGCTCTGCGCCAGCGCCAGCGTGGTCTTCGCGCTGAAGCCGAAGCGGCTGTTGGCCTCGCGCTGCAGCGAGGTGAGGTCGAACAGCAGCGGCGATGCCTGCGTCGTGGGCTTGCTCTCTTCGGTGACGCTCGCGACCTTGCCTCGTGCGGCCTCGGCGACTTCGAGCGCTTCGCGTTCGCTCCAGACGCGGTCGGCGCGCTGCTCGGGGTCGGGCGTGCCGTCCGGGCCGGGGGGCGGTTTCTTCCAGTCGGGGTTGAACCACTTGCCGAGGTACTCGCCGGCTTCGGCCAGGAAGGTGCCGTGCACCTCCCAGTAGTCGCGGCTCACGAACTTGCGGATCTTCTCTTCGCGCTCGACCACGACGGAGAGCGTCGGCGTCTGCACGCGGCCCACCGTGGTCAGGAAGAACCCGCCGTCGCGCGAGTTGAACGCCGTCATCGCGCGCGTGCCGTTGATGCCGACGAGCCAGTCGGCTTCCGAGCGCGAGCGCGCTGCGTCGGCGAGGCCCTTCATCTGCTGGTCGCTGCGCAGCTGGTCGAAGCCGTCGCGAATGGCCTGCGGCGTCATCGACTGCAGCCACAACCGCTTGACCGGCTTGCCCAGCGACGACTTGCCGCCGGCGTACTGCTCGATGAGGCGGAAGATCAGCTCTCCTTCGCGTCCCGCGTCGCAGGCGTTCACGAGTTCGGTCACGTCCTTGCGCTTGGCCTGCCTGACCACCGCGGCCAGACGCGTCTTGGTCTTGTCGACCGGCTTCAGGTCGAAGCGCGGCGGGATCACCGGCAGGTTGGCGAAGCTCCACTTGCCCCGCTTCACGTCGAACTCTTCCGGGGCCTGGATTTCCACCAGGTGGCCCACGGCGCTCGTGACAACGTATTTCTCGTTCTCGAAATGCTCTTCGTGCTTGTCGAACTTGCCTGCCACGGGCGTGAGTGCCCGGACGATGTCCTGGGCCACCGATGGCTTCTCTGCTATCACCAAAGTCTTCATTGACTCGTCATCCTTACAATCTGGCGCTTCTCGCGTGCGCGCACGCACGCGCATGCGTACATATTCAAACTATCAGACTTCGCCGATGCCTTCCAAGTCCCTCGTTTCAGGTGGTGGCCGCCGCATCCAGACCCGGCGCTCCGACGTCCATGGCAACGGCGTTTTCGCCGTGCAGGATATCGCGGAGGGCGAAACGCTCATCGAATACAAGGGCGAGGTCATCACCTGGAAGGAAGCGCTCCGGCGCCATCCGCACGATCCGTCCCAGCCCAATCACACGTTCTACTTCCACATCGATGACGAGCGGGTGATCGACGGCGGCGTGAAGGGCAACGCGGCACGCTGGATCAACCATTCCTGCGACCCGAGTTGCGAAGCGGACGAGCAGGACGGCCGCGTCTTCATCAAGGCCCTGCGCAACATCGCGGCGGGCGAAGAACTCAGCTACGACTACGGCCTGATCATCGACGAACCCTACACCAAGAAGCTCAAGGCCGAATTCCCCTGCTGGTGCGGCTCAAAGAACTGCCGCGGTACTTTGCTCGCGCCCAAGGCCGACGACAAGAAGAGCAAGGGCAAGAAGAAGGACAGGCAAGCCAAAAGCGCCAGCAAGGGCAAGAAGGACGCAGTCGAAGCCCGCACTGAACCGAAGAAGAAGAAAAAGGACAAGGACAAGAGCGCCAATTCCCTGAAGTCCGGCAAGCGCTGAACATGGCCGCGCCCTGGTTCGAGGACGAGATCGTCAAGGCCCTGGCGCCGAAGCTGCCGGGGGTGAGCGTCGAGATCGTTTCCGAGATCGATTCGACGAGCAGCGAACTCATGCGGCGGGCGCGCGATGGCAACCACGCCCCTGTCTTCCTGGTGGCCGAGCGGCAGACCGCCGGTCGCGGCCGGCTGGGACGAGACTGGCAAAGCGCGCAGGATGCGCAGCAACCCGCATCCCTGACCTTCTCGCTCGGCCTGCCGCTCGCGCCGCGCGATTGGTCGGGGCTGTCGCTCGCGGTGGGCGTGAGCGTGGCGGAAAGCCTCGATCCCTCCAATGCCGCGGGATTGGGGCTCAAGTGGCCCAACGACCTCTGGGTCGGCGAGCACAAGCTCGGCGGCATCCTGATCGAAACCGCCCTCCTCCAGCCTGACGCGGCGGAGCGCTACCTCGTGATCGGCATCGGCATCAACATCGGCCCGCGAGAAGCCGCCGGCATGCGCACCCCACCGGCCTGGCTGCAGCAGTGGCGTCCGCAGGCGACGCCGGCGCAGGTGCTGCGCGAGATCGCGGTGCCGCTGGTGGAGAACGTGCAGCTTTTCGATGCGCGGGGCTTCATCCCCTTCGCGCCGCGCTTCGCCGCGCGCGACGTGCTGCGCGGACGCGAAGTGCGGCTCAGCGACGGCACCGAAGGCCGCTGCGAGGGCGTGGGCTGGGGCGGTGAACTGCTGGTACAGACGGCTTCCGGCATGAAGACGATCACCAGCGCCGAAGTCAGCGTGCGCCCTGCGCCTTCGACGTGACGATGCTTCGACTGCTGGTCGTTCTCCTCGTCGTCGCGAACCTCGGCTACTACGCATGGTCGCAAGGCGCGCTCGCGCTGTTCGGCACGCAGCCCGCGCGCTTCAGTGAGCGCGAACCGCAGCGCCTTCAGCAGCAGGTGCGTCCGCAGATGCTGGAGATCCGAAAGGTCGATCCCGGCAAGGTCTAGGGTGAACACGCCCAACGCCGCTCAGTGCGGCCTGCCGGCGCGGCGTTCGCCCTCGTTGCCGTCGAAGCGCAGGCTCACGAGCGTGCCCGGCGGATGCCGGCCCGGATGGGCGTCCTCCAGCCGCACCGTCGCGAAATGCTGGCGCGCGATCTCGCGCACGATCGGCAGTCCCAAGCCCGATCCGTCGGCCTCGTTGCCCAGTACCCGGTAGAACGGTTCGAACACGAGCTCGCGCTCGGCTTCGGGAATGCCGGGGCCGTTGTCTTCGACCTGCAGCACCACGATGCGGCCGAAGGGATCGGCCAGCACCCGCGCGGTGATCACGCCCGGCCGCTCCGGCGTCGACGGCGTGTAGTTGATCGCGTTGTCGACCAGGTTGCGCACCAGTTCCTTGAGCAGGGTCGGATTGCCGTCGATCGCCACGCCGGGTGCGCCGGGCTGGGCGCCTTCGTAGCCGAGGTCGATGCGCTTGTCGATCGCGCGCGGCACCGCCTCGCGCACCACCTCGATCGTGAGCCGCGCGATGTCGCAGGACTGCCGCCCGATGCTGCCGCCGTTGCCTTCCGCGCGGGCGAGCGAGAGGAGCTGGTTGACCGTGTGCGTCGCGCGCACGCTGGCTCGGCCGATCTGCTTGAGGGACTTCTTGAGTTCTTCCGCGTTCGCGCCTTCACGCTGCGCGAGGTCGGCCTGCATGCGCAGCCCCGCAAGCGGCGTCTTCAACTGATGCGCCGCATCCGCGAGGAAGCGCTTCTGCGTGCCGATCGAATCGTTGAGCTTGCGCAGCAGGTCGTTGACCGAGAGCACCAGCGGCACCACTTCGAGCGGCACCGAGGATTCGTCCAGCGGGCTCAGGTCGCCCGGCCGGCGCTCGCGGATGCGTGCTTCCACCACCGACAGCGGCTTGATGCCGCGCACGAGCGCCAGCCAGATCAGCAGCACCGCCAGCGGCAGGATCGCGAACTGCGGGAGCAGCACGCCCTTGATGATCTCCGTGGCCAGCACCGATTGCTTCTCGCGCGTCTCGGCCACCTGCAGCAGCGCCATCGGCGCCTCGGGGTTGATGCCGGCGATCCACAGCGACGCGATGCGCACTTGCTGCCCCTGAATCAGGCCGTTGCGCAGGTAGACCACACCGGGCATCGGCGGCTCGTCGGAACTGGGCGGCGGGACGTCAGGCTCGCCGCTGAGCAGTCCGCCGTGCTCGTCGAGCAACTGGTAGTACACGCGATCCGCCTCGTCGCCGCCGAGGATCTCGCGCGCCGGCTGCGGCAGCACGAACTGGATGCGGCCATGGTCCACGTCGACCAGCCGCGCGAGGGTCTGGATGTTGGATTCGAGCGCCCGGTCGAACGGCGCATTGGCGATGCCTTGCGCCACGAGCCACGTCACGCCGATGCTCACCGGCACCAGCAGCAAGAGCGGCGTGAGCATCCAGTCGAGGATCTCGCCGAACAGGGAGCGCTGGGCGCGCTGAAAAAGTTTCACCGGACGGTCACCAAGCCGGCGAGCGGCTCGTCACGAGGGGATCTTCTCGAGGCAATAGCCGAGGCCGCGCACGGTCGCGATGCGCACCGGGCCCTTTTCGATCTTCTTGCGCAGGCGGTGGATGTAGACCTCGATCGCGTTCAGGCTGACCTCTTCGCCCCATTCGCACAGGCGCTCGACGAGCTGGTCCTTGCTGACGAGGCGGCCGGCGCGCTGCAGCAGGACTTCGAGCAGGCCGAGTTCGCGCGCGGAGAGTTCGATCATCTTGCCGTCGATGGTCGCCACGCGACCGGCCTGGTCGTAGACCAGCGGACCATGCTTGATGGCATTGCTCGTGCCGCCCATGCCGCGGCGCGTGAGGGCACGCACGCGGGCTTCGAGTTCCTGCAGCGAGAAGGGCTTGGCCATGTAGTCGTCGGCGCCGTAGTCGAGACCCTTGACGCGCTCCTCCACGCTGTCCGCGGCGGTGAGCACGAGCACCGGCAGCTGCGAGCCGCGTGCACGCAGCCGCTTGAGGATTTCGAGGCCGTGCATGTTCGGCAGGCCGAGGTCGAGGATCAGCAGGTCGAATTCGCTGTTGGTCATCAGGGCCGCATCGGCCTGCGAGCCCGTCGCCACGTGATCGACCGCCGAGCCGGAGGTGCGCAGGCTGCGCAGCAGGGCGTCGGCCAGCACCTGATCGTCTTCCGCAATGAGTATTCGCATCCTGAGTTCGCCCCCAGCCTCGCCCACTTCGTGTGGCTCTGCACCCCCTTCCGGGGGCAACCCCAGCGGCCCGGCGGGGCCGGTTCCGCGGGGTTTCTGGGTTTCGTCGCGCCCAAATTTTAGGCTGCTGCGTAGGCTTCCAGGCCGATGGTTACTACGGTGGCGATCTCGTCGCCGACGCTCGCGCGGAACTCGGATTCGGCTTGGGCGACGGCGTTGCGGAAGGCTTCGAGCCATGCGAGGCCGTCGGCGGTGAACATCACGCGACGGGCGCGTGCATCGAGCGGATCGGGCTCGCGCGTGACGAGGCCCCAGGCCTCGCACTGGTCGACCAGCGTGCCCATCGCCTGCTTGGTCATGCCGGCGCGCTCGGCCAGTTCGGTCAGGCGCGAGCCATCGCGCGACAGGTGCCGCGTGATGTGAATGTGCGCCGCAGTGACCTGTGCGCGTGCCGCCAGGTTGGAAAGTGCCAGCGGCACGTCCGCGTCGTGCGCCATCAGGCTGAGCACCCGCTCGTCGAAGCGGCGCATGGCATGGCCCAGCAGCCGGCCCAGGTGGGTCTGGCGCCAGGCGTCGTGGTCTATGGAAGAGAGTTGATCGACCATGGTGATTTGATAGTAAATCAAACTGACCAAAAAACGAGCCAGCGCCAATCCATTGACCCCTACACTACTGTTCAAGCATCCAGCCTGTGATTAAGCGCAGCGGGATGAATCCAGCACAACCCATTGATATTCAAGGAGTTTTCACATGGACGCAGTCGTCAAGGGCGCAAGCCTCTCGGGCCCCAACAGCGAAAAGGCCAAGGCCCTTCAGGCGGCGCTGGCCCAGATCGAGAAGCAGTTCGGCAAGGGCACGATCATGCGTCTGGGCGAGGGCGAGGTGATCGAAGACATCCAGGTGGTCTCCACCGGTTCGCTGGGGCTCGACATCGCACTGGGCGTCGGCGGACTGCCGCGCGGCCGCGTGATCGAGATCTACGGACCGGAATCCTCGGGCAAGACCACGCTCACGCTGCAGGTCATCGCCGAGATGCAGCGCCAGGCCGGCACCTGCGCCTTCGTCGATGCCGAGCATGCGCTCGACGTGCAGTACGCGCAGAAGCTGGGCGTCAACCTGCCGGATCTGCTCATCAGCCAGCCCGACACCGGCGAGCAGGCGCTCGAGATCGTCGATTCGCTGGTGCGCTCCGGCGCGGTCGACCTGATCGTCGTCGACTCGGTCGCCGCGCTCACGCCCAAGGCCGAAATCGAGGGCGAAATGGGCGACTCGCTGCCCGGCCTGCAGGCCCGCCTCATGAGCCAGGCCCTGCGCAAGCTCACGGCCACGATCAAGAAGACCAACTGCATGGTCATCTTCATCAACCAGATCCGCATGAAGATCGGCGTGATGTTCGGCTCGCCCGAAACCACCACCGGTGGCAACGCGCTGAAGTTCTACGCCTCCGTGCGCCTGGACATCCGCCGCATCGGCACCATCAAGAAGGGCGACGAGGCGATCGGCAACGAGACCAAGGTCAAGGTGGTCAAGAACAAGGTGTCGCCACCCTTCAAGACGGCCGAATTCGACATCCTGTTCGGCGAAGGCATCAGCCGCGAGGGCGAGATCATCGACATGGGCGTCAACGCCAAGCTCATCGACAAGTCGGGCGCCTGGTATGCCTACAACGGCGAGAAGATCGGGCAGGGACGCGACAACGCGCGCGAATTCCTGCGCGAGAACCGCGAGCTCGCGCGCGAGATCGAGAACAAGGTTCGCGAATCGCTGGGCATTCCGCTCCTGGCCGAATCGGCGGCCGAGGCAGCACCCGAAAAGCCTGCGAAGGGTGACAAGTAAAAGGGAAGAGGGAAGGGCGGGCCCGTCGCTCAAGGGCCGCGCCCTGCGCCTGCTGAGCCAGCGCGAACACTCGCGCGCCGAGCTCGAGCGCAAGCTGCGCAAGTACGAGGAAGAGCCCGGCGCGCTGGCCCGGGCACTCGACGAGCTGGCGGCCAAGGACTTCATCAGCGAGGCGAGGGTGGTGCAGTCCGTGCTGCATCAGCGATCGGCCCGGCTCGGCGCCGCGCGTGTGCGCCAGGAGCTGCTGCACAAGGGCATCGCGCCCGAGGCGGTCTCCGAGGCGGTGGCCAGCCTGCAGGAGACGGAGCTGGAGCGTGCGCGCGACGTCTGGCGCCGACGCTTCGGCGCGCCGCCGCAGGACGCGACCGAGCGGGCGCGTCAGATGCGATTCATGATGGCCCGCGGCTTCGCGACCGGTGTGATCGCCAAAGTCCTGAAATACGACCCCGAAGACTAGGCCGGCGAAGCCCGGCCGTGCGCGAAACACCGCGGAACCGGCTTTGCCGGGCCGCCGGTGTTGCCCCCGGTAGGGGGTGGGCGGCTACACGAAGTGAGCAAGCCTGGGGGCGAGCTAAATCCCCAGCATGAGCCGCAGGTTCTGCACTGCGGCCCCGCTCGCGCCTTTGCCGAGGTTGTCGAGGCGGGCGATGACCACGGCATGCCGATGGTCCTCGTTCGGGAACACGCGGATCTCGAGCTGGTTGGTGTCGTTGAGCGCGAGCGCGTCCAGCTTGCCGTCCGCGGTCGGCGGCAGCACCTTCACGAACTGCTCGGGCGTGTTGCTCCTGGCGTAGTGCGCCGCGAGCGCGTCCTGGAGGTCACCGGCCTTCGGCCGATTGGGCAGGTCGTCGAGATGCAGCGGCAACTGGACCAGCATGCCTTGCTTGAAATTGCCGACAGAGGGGATGAACACCGGGCGGCGGGTGAGGCCCGTGTACTTCATGATCTCCGGGATGTGCTTGTGCTTGAGGCCGAGCGCGTAGGTCTCGAACAGCGGGGCTTCGCCCTTTTCGTACGCCTCGATCATCGTGCGTCCGCCGCCGGAATACCCGCTGACGGAGGGCAGGGCGATCGGGAAATCGCGCGGCAGCAGGCCGGCATCGACCAGGGGGCGCACGATCGCGATCGCACCGGTCGCATAGCAGCCGGGGTTCGCGACGCGGTCGGCTTTGGCGACGGCTTCCTTCTGTCCCGCCGCGAGTTCCGGGAAGCCGAACACCCAACCGTCGGCCACGCGGTGCGCCGTCGAGGCATCGATGATCTTCGGACGGCGGCCGGAAAGCTGATCGATGAGCGCCACCGATTCCCGGGCGGCATCGTCGTGCAGGCAGAGAACGACGAGATCCACGCCGGCCATCAGCTCGCGCTTGGCGGCGACATCCTTTCGCAGCTCGGGAGCGATGCTGACGAGTTCGACCTGCGGCATGTTCTGGAGCCGCTCGCGGATCTGCAGGCCGGTGGTGCCGGCTTCGCCGTCGATGAAGACCTTGGGCATGGTGGGGCCTCTGGAGAAAGTACGTATTGACCGCAAAGAAGGCTCTGCCGTGGTGCGGCGCACCATGATACAGTCCTTGGCTGTCCGCCGCCCCCGCCTTCGGCGCCGTGGCCTGTGGGCAACAGCCAATTCTCCCGTTCTCCAAACCCCGTTCCGAGAGACACCCTCATGAAGATTCACGAGTACCAAGGCAAGGAAATTCTTGCCAAGTTCGGCGTGCCTGTGCCGCGAGGCATTCCGGCGTACACAGTGCAGGAGGCGGTCGAAGCCGCCCAGAAGCTCGGCGGCCCCGTCTGGGTTGTCAAGGCGCAGATCCACGCAGGTGGTCGCGGCAAGGGTGGCGGCGTCAAGGTCGCCAAGACCATCGAGGACGTGAAGAAGCTGGCCGGCGAGATCCTCGGCATGCAGCTCAAGACTCACCAGACCGGCCCTGAAGGCCAGAAGGTCCGCCGCCTCTACATCGAAGACGGCGCCGACATCCAGAAGGAGTACTACGTCTCCGTCGTGACCGATCGCGCCACCCAGAAGGTCGCGGTCATCGCCTCCAGCGAAGGCGGCATGGACATCGAGGAAGTGGCGCACTCCACCCCCGAGAAGATCGTCACCGAGTTCGTCGACCCGCTCACCGGCCTCGGCGATGCGCAGGCCAAGAAGATCGCCGACGCCATCGGCATCCCGGCCGACTCCACCGCCCAAGCCGTGGACGTCTTCAAGAAGCTCTACACCTGCTACATGGAAACGGATGCCTCGCTGGTCGAGATCAATCCGCTCAACCGTGACAGCAAGGGCAACATCGTCGCGCTCGACGCCAAGTTCAACTTCGATAGCAACGCGCTGTTCCGCCACCCCGAGATCGTGGCGCTGCGCGACCTCGACGAAGAAGACCCGGCCGAAGTCGAAGCCAGCAAGTTCGACCTCGCCTACATCAGCCTCGACGGCAACATCGGCTGCCTGGTGAACGGCGCGGGCCTCGCGATGGCCACCATGGACACCATCAAGCTCTTCGGCGGCGAGCCGGCGAACTTCCTCGACGTGGGCGGCGGCGCCACCCCCGAGAAGGTCACCGAAGCCTTCAAGATCATGCTGAAGAACAAGAACGTGAAGGCCATCCTGGTCAACATCTTCGGCGGCATCATGAAGTGCGACACCATCGCCACCGGCGTGATCGCCGCGTGCAAGGCCGTGAACCTGCAAGTGCCGCTGGTCGTGCGCATGAAGGGCACCAACGAAGCCGAAGGCAAGCAGCTCCTGGCCGACTCCGGTCTGCCGATCATCAGCGCCGACACCATGGCGGAAGCGGCCCAGAAGGTCGTGGCAGCGGTCAAGTAAGGAACAGTCATGTCGATCTACATCAACAAAGACACCAAAGTCATCACGCAGGGCATCACCGGCAAGACCGGCCAGTTCCACACCGAGAAGTGCCAGGAATACGCGAACGGCAAGAACGCCTTCGTCGCCGGCGTGAATCCGAAGAAGGCCGGCGAGTCGATCTTCAACATCCCGATCTACGGCTCGGTCAAGGAAGCCGCCCAGCAGACCGGCGCAACCGTGTCGGTGATCTACGTGCCGCCACCCGGCGCCGCCGCCGCGATCTGGGAAGCCGTCGAGGCCGACCTCGACATGGCGATCTGCATCACCGAAGGCATTCCGGTTCGCGACATGCTCGAAGTGCGCAACAAGATGAAGGCCAAGGAAGCCGCCGGCGGCAAGAAGACGCTGCTGCTCGGCCCGAACTGCCCCGGCCTGATCACGCCCGACGAGATCAAGATCGGCATCATGCCCGGCCACATCCACCGCAAGGGCCGCATCGGCGTGGTCAGCCGCTCCGGCACGCTGACCTATGAAGCCGTGGCGCAGCTCACCGAGATCGGCCTCGGCCAGTCGAGCGCTGTCGGTATCGGCGGCGACCCGATCAACGGCCTGAAGCACATCGACGTGATGAAGGCCTTCAACGACGATCCCGACACCGACGCCGTCATCATGATCGGCGAAATCGGCGGCCCCGACGAAGCCGACGCCGCCCGCTGGTGCAAGGAAAACATGAAGAAGCCGGTCGTCGGCTTCATCGCAGGCGTCACGGCGCCTCCCGGCAAGCGCATGGGCCATGCCGGCGCGCTGATCTCCGGCGGCGCCGACACCGCGGACGCCAAGCTGGCGATCATGGAAGAGTGCGGCTTCACCGTCACGCGCAACTTCTCGGAACTGGCCAAGCGGCTCAAGGCGCTGATCTGAGTTTGCCGCTCGCGTTCTAACCACAAGAACGAAGGCGCCCGCAATCCAGGTTGCGGGCGCTTTTTTAATCAAACAACAGTGGGATAACGAGACATGGAATTTCTACAAACGACGGACTTCTGGATCGGACTGCTCAAGATCGTCTGGATCAACATCATCCTGTCCGGCGACAACGCCGTGGTGATCGCGATGGCAGCGCGTTCGCTGCCGCCGCATCAGCAACGCACGGCGGTGCTGTTCGGCTCCGGTGCCGCGGTGGTGCTGCGCATTGCGCTCACGGTTGTGGCGGCAAAGTTGTTGGCGCTTCCTTACTTGCAGATCGTCGGCGGCGCGCTGCTGCTCTGGATCGGGACGCAACTGCTCAGCGAAGAAGATGAGGGCGAGGGCGAAGACAAGGAATACGGCAGCATGTTGGCCGCCGTGCGCACTATTTTGCTGGCCGACCTCGTCATGAGTCTGGACAATGTGATCGCCGTCGCCGCGGCCGCCCAGGGCAGCATGGTGCTCCTCATCCTTGGGCTGGCGATCAGCATTCCGCTGGTGATTTTTGGCAGTACGCTCATGATCAAGCTTATGGAACGTTTCCCGATCATCGTCATGCTTGGCGCCGCCCTCATCGGCTGGGTCGGCGGCGAGACGATCGTGAGCGATACCATCCTGAGCGATGTCCTGGCAGCGAATCCGTGGCTCCACTATGCCGGGGCCGTGGCGGGTGCCGTCTTCGTGGTGTTGATCGGCCGCTGGCTGCAGAAGCGCGGCCAGGCCGGGAAGCTGGCCACCTGAACCACACCGTCCATACACCCATGTCGAACACGAGCGCGCCCGTATCCGTCGAAGCCGGCGCGCTGTCGTGGGATTTCGCCGCGCTCACGGACCCGGGCCGGGTACGCGCCAACAACGAAGACACCATTGCCTTCGATGCGTCCCTGGGGCTGGTTCTTCTGGCCGACGGCATGGGCGGCTACAACGGCGGCGAAGTGGCGAGCGGCATGGCGATCGCGCTTCTCCAGGCCAGCTTCGGACGGTGGCTGGCGCATGCGGGCCCGCACGCGCATCCCAAGGCGATCCGGCGCGCCCTGCAGGCGGGCACCGATGAGGCCAATGCGGCGATCCTCGAAGCGGGCATCGCCAATGTGCAGCTCCAGGGCATGGGGACCACCCTCGTGCTGGCGACCTTCGGCCAGCAGCGGGTCATCGTCGGCCACATCGGCGATTCCCGTTGCTATCGCCTGCGCGGCGAAAAGCTCGAGTTGCTCACGCGCGACCATTCGCTGCTCCAGGAGCAGCTCGATGCGGGCGCCATCACACCGGAGCAGGCGGTCCAGTCCCCGCATCGCAACCTCGTGACGCGGGCGCTTGGCATCGAGCGGCAGGTCGAGCTCGAAATGCATGAACACAGCGTTCGGCCCGGCGATCTCTTTCTGCTATGTTCGGACGGCTTGAGCGAGATGGTTCCGGACGCGCAGCTTTTCACACTTTTGTTACAGAATATCGCGCTCCCGGAAAAAGCAACACTTTTGGTTGCAGCTGCGAATGAAAATGGGGGCAGGGACAATATTTCAGTTGTCCTGGCCCGGGCATGTGGAGCAGGAGTGCCCGAGACACCCGCATAGACGAGGAACACAAAAAGGGCCGGTGTGAACAAAAAAAGGATATCCAGGAGTCGGCCATGCCGAAATTGATCGTTTCGATCGACGGGGTCGTCATCAAGGAAGTGACGCTCGCCAAGGACCGCACCACGCTGGGACGGCGCCCGTACAACGACATCGTTGTCGACAACCTCGCCATCAGCGGCGAGCATGCCGTGCTGCACATGATCGGCGGCGATGTCTACCTGGAAGATCTAAACAGCACCAACGGCACCTACGTCAACGGACGACCGATCAAGAAGCAGGCGCTTGAGCAGAACGACGTCATCGAGGTCGGCAAGTACAAGGTGCGCTATGTGGCGGGTTCCGGCGCCGCAGATGCATCCGTCGCGACGCGTGCGGTCGTCCCGCCGGCGCCCTCTGGACCGATTCCCCTCTCATCCGCGCCCACGGTGCAGGCCCCACTTGGCGGCGGAACTGCAGGCGTCGCGGTCATTCGTGTTCTCTCAGGCAGTGGGGCGGGGCGCGAACTGTCGTTGCAGAAGGTCGTGACGACCATCGGCAAGCCCGGCGTGGCCGTGGCGGCAGTCACCCGCCGCCTGCATGGTTACGTGGTCGCGCCGATCGACGGCGGCACGGCGCTCAATGGCGAACCGCTCGGCAGTGAGGCCGTTGCGCTGCAGGATGGCGACGTGCTCGAACTCGGCGGCACGCGGATGCAGTTCGTCGTCAGCTGACCGTTCGCTGGGGCCCGTCACGCCCGAGAGCTCGCCGCAATGAGTGCGCTGCGCCAGCACTGGGCGCGGATCGCCATCACGCTGGTGCCCGTCGTGTTCGCCCTGGCGCACGCGGGCGGCTTGTGGCAATCGACTTTCCTGGACGCTCTCGATCACTTCATCTACGACACGCGCCTGCGCGCCACGATGCCGCGGACGCTCGATCCGCGCATCGTGATCGTCGACATCGACGACGCGAGCTTGCAGCAAATGGGGCAGTGGCCCTGGCGCCGTGACCAGTTGGCAAAGCTCACAACCGAAGTGATCGACCGCCAACAAGCCGCGGTGCTTGGCTTTGACGTGCTGTTCGTCGAGCCCGACTCATTTTCCGCGCACGACTTTCTGCCGCACCTGGAGGAGGGTCCGTTCGCCGGGCAACCTCAAGCTGTGGAGGCCATCAGGCGTTTCGCGCCGAAGGTGGATCCGGATGCCGTTCTTGCCGGCGCGCTTATCGGGCGCCCCGTCGCCCTCGGCTTCTACTTCACCCGGACCAAGGTGTCGCAGGCGAGGGGGCAACTCCCGGCACCGGTCTTGCCGCCCGACAGCTTTCCAGATGGTCGTCACTATGCGACGCGATGGAACGGGTTCGTCGGAAGCATTCCGGAGCTGGCCGAGCGCGCTCCGGCAGGAGGCTTTCTCAATGTGCTGCTCGATGCCGATCAGGACGGTGTCGTGCGCTCCGTGCCGCTCATTGCGCGCTACGTCGGGCAGGTCGGACAGCCCGGCTATTACGAGTCTCTCGCACTTGCCGTGTTCCGCACGGCCACGGATTCCCGGGCGCTGGTGCCGATCTTCGCGCCGGGCGGCGGGGGCGGCGCACCGCCAATGGAATCGCTCGCGCTCTCGAACAGCGCCAGGCAGCTTCGCGTGCCGCTGGACGCCAGTGCCAGCATCCTGGTTCCTTATCGCGGCCCCGGCGGTGCAAGCGGAGGATCGTTTCGGCACATCCCGGCTGCCGACGTGATCCACGGAGCGCTGGCGCCCGGCGAACTCAAGGGCAAGATCGTGCTGGTGGGATCCAGCGCGCCGGGGCTGGAGGATCTCCGCTCCACGCCGGCGGGCGCGGCCTTTCCGGGCGTCGAAGTGCATGCCAACATCATTTCCGGTCTGCTCGACGGCCGGCTCCATGGCGTTCCCGACTATGCCGTGGGCTACGAATCAATCGTCCTGATCATTGCCGGCCTCGTGCTGGCGTTCGGACTTTCGCTCGGTACGGTGCAGCGTGCGGTGGCGATCGCCGTGCTCACCGTCGCGGTCGTGATCGGCATCAACAGCTTGCTCTTCATGCGGGCCAACCTGGTGCTGCCCCTGGGCGCGACGCTGGCCATGATCGGTGCGGCCTTCGTCCTCAACATGAGCTGGGGTTACCTGGTCGAGGCCCGCGCGAGCCGGCGTCTGGCCAGCCTGTTCGGCACCTACGTGCCTCGCGAACTGGTCGCCGAAATGCAGGTCGATCCCGCCCGCTACAGCATGCGGGCAGAGAGCCGGGAACTCACCGTGATGTTCTGCGACATGCGCGGATTCACCCGGATGGCCGAGCACATGGCGCCGCTGGACCTGCAGGATTTCCTGAACGATGTCTTCAGCCGTCTGACCGAGGTCATCAGCGCGCATCGCGGAACGGTCGACAAATACATCGGTGACTGCGTCATGGCGTTCTGGGGCGCGCCAGTGGACACCCCGAACCATGCCGAGCTGGCGGTGCGGGCGGCGATCGACATGGTCGCGGCGGTCCGGGAGCTGAACGAAGTCCATCGCCGAACCGGCCGGCCGCAGATCAGCGTCGGCATCGGCCTGAATTCCGGCGTCATGAGCGTCGGCGACATGGGTTCCGCCATCCGCCGCAGCTACACGGTCGTCGGCGACGCGGTCAATCTCGCCTCCAGGATCGAGGGTCTCGGGGTGCATTACGGCGTCGAAATCGTCGCCACGGAAGCGACGCAAATGCTCGCGCCGTCGATCGGCTGGCAGGAACTCGATTGCGTCAGGGTCCAGGGCAAGCTCAACGCGGTGCGGATCTTCACGCCAGTCGATGCAGCACGTGCGCCGACCGCGGAGGGCCAGGAGGCGCTCGAACGCTGGAACGCCGTGATTTCGGCCTACCGCGCCCAGGATTGGCAGCGCGGCCAAGCTATGCTTGCGCCCCTGCTTGCCATGGATGCCAAAAAAGTCCTTTACCAGCTGTACGAACAGCGATTAGCCTCAATGGCGTTGCAGCCAAAAGACCCGGATTGGGACGGTGCGACCCGGTTCGAATCGAAATAACAGCCGACGAGCTGAAAGGTCAAGGTCTAGCGAAATGCAGGTGCGTGTATTGGGGTGCTCCGGCGCCATCGCCAAGGACTGCCGCACGACTTCATTCCTGGTCGATAGCGACCTGCTGGTCGACGCTGGCACCGGCGTCGGCGACCTCACCCTCGACGAGATGGCCGGGATCGACGACGTGGTGCTCACGCATTCACATCTCGACCACGTCGCAGCCCTGCCGCTGATGCTGGACGCCATCGCCAGCCGCCGCACGCAACCACTGCGGGTGCATGCGCTTCGCGCCACCATCGAGGCCTTGCGGGCCCATGTCTTCAACAACGTCATCTGGCCCGATTTCGCGAGCATTCCGAGCCGCGAGGCGCCGTTCGTGAGCTTCCACGATCTGGTGATCGGGCAACAGCTGCAGCTGGGCAGCAGCGCGCTCAAGAACATCGAAGTACTGCCGGCGGTTCATACCGTGCCCGCCTGCGGCTTCGCCGTGCGCCCGGCCCAGGGCGGGCCCCACTGGATCTTCAGCGGGGATACCGAGCGCAACGCGCCGTTCTGGGATCGCGTGAACCAGCTCGATGTCGGCATGCTCGTGATCGAGACTGCGTTCAGCAACCGCGAAAAGGTGCTGGCGCAGCGCAGCCTGCACCTGTCGCCATGTGCCTTGGCCGGCGAGTTGGCGCAGATCGCCCCAGGCAAGGACTTTCCGATCTACATCACCCATACGAAGCCCGCGGAAACCGGCGAGATCATGAGCCAGATCGAGGAGCTCACCAAAGGCACGTGCCCGGACGGCAACCGGGGCTGGGATATTCGGTGGCTTCAGGCCGCTGGCACGTTCGAAATCTGACCAGCTTTGGCAGGAGTGACAAAAAACGTCACCTCTTGTTCGGTCTTCGCAACAAGGTTTGTCACACGTTGTAACCAGAACGAGAACAAGTTCCTCCCGACTGGGGCTTCAGACGACGGTGGCGCGCATGGCATGGATGCTGCGGTTACTTCAGCGCACCGGGGGCTCTCCTCGGGGTCCCTAGCAACCAACCAGGAGTAGTGAAATGAACCGTCGTTCCATCGCACGCCGCGCACAAGCCGGCTTCACCCTTATCGAATTGATGATCGTTGTGGCGATCATTGGTATCTTGGCCGCCGTCGCCCTGCCGGCCTATCAGGACTACACCGTCCGCGCCAAGGTATCGGAGATGGTCCTGGCCGCCTCGTCCTGCCGCACCTCGGTCACCGAGATGTACCAAAGCGCATCGCAGGCCGACATCAGCGCCAGCCTCCCCAACGCCTGCTCGACGACCGCTAGCAAGTACGTCAAGAAACTTGCGGTCGACGCCAACGGGGTTATTACCGTTCAAGGCGACGCTGCCACGCTGGGCGGTTCGGTGGTGGCTAACAAGGACTCCATCTCGCTGACGCCGTACATTGATGCAGCTCAGGCGACGGCCATGGACGGAACGAAAGATGGCGGGAAAGTCATTGCAGCTTGGAAGTGCCTGACGGATGCCACGAATCCCTTGGACAACCGCTACCTGCCGGGCTCCTGCAAGTAATCGAGCTGGCAGCACACACCAAGAGCCGCCCGAGGGCGGCTTTTTCGTTTCAAGTCCCCAAGTCGCCGAACCCAGTTGTCTCTATCAGCCGGCGCGGAATGGCTCGCGCCTATCGAGGGAACAGCGAGCGCACCTTTCCAATGGCGCTCGAGTGTCCAAATTCGCCCGAAGCGGCGATGCGCTCCGTGACCTCAAGCAATCCCTTGATGAGGCTGAACGCCGCGAACGGCAGCCTGTCGGCGTAGGTTCGGTGATGTCCATGTGTGTGTCTTCCGGCGTCGCCGTGGAGTTGATGATGCCGCGCAGTTCGCCGCGGGCTTTTAGGATCCTTCGGCTCATCGATCACCATCTCGCCTCGCTCGGACCGGTTCACAAATCAGGTCGCCTGCCCCGTCAATGCTGATCGCTCACAGGCGTGTTGTCGACACAACCTCCACCCGCACCCGAGACTTCACCGCCTTTCCATCGAGCTGGCCCGGTGAGAACTTGGTACCCATAAAGGCTTCGCGTGCGGCTTCCTCAAGAGCTTCCGGCAGTCTGGCTCATCCCCTTGGATGCGCTGGACCTTGCCATCCTCGTCGATGAACAGCGCAAGAACGCCCGTGAGCCGGGTGGCTTCCGTCACCCCAGGTGGCGCGCTGACGATGACGGGTCCCTGAACAACGGGGACGACCGAGAGTTGGGAGTGGGGAATGTATTCACCTTCTTGTTCGGCTGCATATCGCGCAACCGCCAGGACATCTGGCGAGCCGGATGTTTCCGGTGTTATCGCACTCTGGTCAGACGAGGCCTCGTGCGCCGGCCCGAGAGACGCCCCGGATCGTTCGACCGGCGGTTTTGTCTTGCGGCTGACAAGGTCTGCCGTCGCGGCGGCATCGGGCGCAGGCACCAATGTCTCCGGAGCCTGAGTCGCATTTCGAGACACCGGCGTTTGGACAAGCCTGGCGTGGAGCGTTCCGGCCGAGCCCGCGTAAGCGACCGGGACTTGCGCCCGTCCGGAGGAAGGCAGCCCGAGATCGATCAACAGCAGATGGATCGCAAGGGATGCCGCCGCGCACACCGGCAATGCGTGCCTCAATTCGCGTGCGCGCGCTCCCTCATTCCAGCGGACGCCCCAGGGTGCCGCAACTGCTCCGGTCGTCGACGCTTCAATCCGACAGTTCGCGCCACGAAGTCCGATGCGCGCTACCGGTCCCCGTCGTCGGCTTGTTCGGCGGCGTCTTCGTTCCCAGACTGCCGTCGCTTCCCTGCACGATGACGCGGACGTTGCCGTTCGTGTCCTTCACCCAGCTCAGACCGACGATCAGCGCGTTGGCGCTGAACTGCTGGCCAACAGGGTTGTTGGTGATCACGCCGCCATTGGCCACGTTGAGGAAGTACAGCCATGACGAGCCCCCCGACGAGCAGGCATCGCCGGTCGGGATCGCCGACGAGACGACGAGGGAATTGAACTGCAGCCCCATGTTCGTCGCCACGCGCTCGCCGGTGTGCGGCATATCAACCCACCAGCCGCCCTTCGTCGCCCAGTCCACTGAGTTGTTCGATACCGAGGCACTGACCGCAGTCGCGGCAGCCCCGTCCAGCGTGAAGGTCTGCTTCACGAAATCGGCCGTGTCGGCGCGGACGTCGCCCCAGGACGTCGCCGTCAGCGGATCCTTGACGGCATAGACAGACTGCTGCGTCGTATCCGTGATGTCCGTGACGCCTAGGTAGCGGCCCGTCCCGACCACGACCACCGGCTTGCCGGAGACCTGCGCCAGTTCCGGCTTGGTGGTGATGGGTTGCGTCGTCGTCGTGTTGACCTGGAACTTGGCGAGCTTCTGGGCGGCCTGGTTGGGCGCCACGAGCTTGTCGATGTCGAACCGCCACAAATTGCCCTGGAGGTCGCCGCCGTAGTAGCGCTTCGCCGTGTTATCCGAGGTGCTGTCGATCCAGGCGTTGATCTTCGCCAGGCCGCTCGGATCGCTGCTGCTGCCGACACCCGTCGAAATATCGAACAGCTTGGCGCCGGTGTTGGCATTGAGCACATAGAGGTGCCCCTGCCCATCGCCGCTCGTGTTGTTGTAGCCCGAGGTGAAGGCCACCACCCATGTTCCGTCGGCACGCTTGGTGATGATCGGATTGCCATAGGTCAGGCCCATGTTCGCGTCGGTGAACTCCCACAGGGTCGCCGGGTTGTTCGGATCGGTGATGTCGAGCGCGTAGTAGCTGCGGCCGCCGGAGTTGAGTCCGGCCACGAGGATGGTCTTCCAGTTGTTGCCGACCTTGATGTCGCCCATGACCGGTGCACCGTCGGTGAGGTACTGGTGCTTGTTCGCGTAGTTCGCATCGGCCAGCTTGTAGAGGTTGGGCATCACCGCGGTGGGGATGTAGGCCCAGAGTTCTGTGCCGCCCGAAGAGGTTGCGTCGGCCTGGAAGGCGTGCAGCATGCCGTCGTTGGCCGCCACATAGACGACATTCATGCGGGTGCTCTGCGCCGTCACGAAGTCCGCGTAGCCCGCATCCCCGTACTTGAACGGCGGCTTGCCCACGTGCACCGGGGCTCCGTTGATGATGTCACCGAGGACATGATCCCGCTTTCTGAAGAGCGCCGCGGACGTGGTGCTGATGCCCGTGGAAGAAGTCGTGACCACGGTCTCGTAGGTCCGGTCCCCCTTCAGGTAGTTGACGAGGTTGGAGCCGGTATTGGCAAGCGCCTTGTCGGCGGTGTTGAGCGTTGAGCACTGCGATGCCACGACGGACTGGGAACACAGGTTGTCGAAATACGCCTTCTGGGCCGTGCTCAGGTTGCCGTAGGTGAAGGCCTGAAGTCCGCCGGTCCCGGCGAAGTAGATCTTGCGGCTCGACACCCCCATGGCGTCGAGCTTGGCCTGCGCAGACCAGCTTGGCGTCGTCGTGATCGTTGCATCGGCGGCGTTGAGCGGATAGGCCTTCAGGTCGCCCGTCCACGACACCGTGGTGTAGCTGGCGCCATAGACCTGGTTGTTGTTGCCCGCGACGAGTTCGAGCGAACTGGTCGACGCCGCAGACGCGGAGCCGGCGACCTGCTGCACGCTGTTGATCACGCCGTTGATCGCGTCGGCCAGCAGCCCCGCATTGAGCGCCGAATAGTACTGGCCGCGGCCGTTGACGGCGGCGTGCCAGAGGTCGTCGACGTTGGTGGCGTTTCCGCCGTTCGAGGTTTCTGCTGGCGCCGGCCAGTTCAGCGCACCGCTCTTCAGGTCCGCGAAAGCCCCGACGGTCTGCGTCAGGTAGTTGCGGTCGTAGGGCAGGGTTCCGCTCACGCCCAACCCGATGGTGAACGTGTTCATGTGCTGCTTGGTGTTGGTGTCGCCGCCGGCGGGGCGAACGATGTCGGAGCAGACGTTCTCGCCGGAGGAGCCTGACGTGCAATTGTTGAGCGAGGCGTCCCGCAGGTCGGTGGTGTAGTAGTACTCGGCGACGTCCGCAAGCGTGTTGGATGCGCCGCCTGAAGTAGAAGGCGTCTGGCTCGTGCTCGAGGTGACCACGGAAGAGACCTGGGGCGATGTGTAGGTGTAGGTCAATCCGGGAGACCAACTGCCATCCACGTGCGTAGAGCCGACGCTCGGCAGGTTGATGGGGCCCTTGTCGCAGGAGACGGAGGTAGTCTCTGCCGAATAGGCGTTCGCGGGAGGCTCGATCGGATCGCTCGTGGTGGGGCTGGTCGTGCCCGATTTGTTGGTGTCGGTGATCGCGACCGTTGCAGGGTTGTTGGGATCGTTGGCCCAGTTGCCAATCGTGGGTGTGGATTGGGTCGTGGAAGTCACGACACCATTCGTCGTCACGACGGTGACGGTGTAGGAGGAAGTGCCGACCTGCGGCGTGGTGAACTGTTGTGTCTGCGTTTCGGTCGCGGTTCTTTGCTTGACGGTGACCAGGTAGTAGTTCTTCTTGGTGCAGTTGGCTGTCGTCGTGCCGCCATTGTTCTGAGTGCCCGGGCCAGTACTCGTCGCGCTGGTGATCTTCGTCCAGTTGATGGTTCGCGACTGCTGGTTGGAGACCTCGCTCCGCGTAGCCGGCGACGAATAGGTCGTCACTTTGGTGAGGATGTTGACCGTCTCGTCCAGCATAGGGCGATCTTCGGCGCCGTCCTGATTGCCGACATAGGTCGAGTTGTCGAGTTTGTACGGCCCGAACTTCGGCGAGCTCGTGCTCTCCAGGCCGGTGTTCCAGTAGCCGTCGGTCGACAGCAGTGCATAGTTGCGCTGGCAGGAATACTGAACCGGATCGTAGGTCTGTCCGGATACCTTGTTCGCGTAGTAGCGCCCGGCTTTCGAGAGCGCGCCGCGCAGTGGCGTGTTGCCGCTCGGGGTCGCGGCGTACAGGCTGGTGTAGAAGTTCGTCTTCTGCGTCGCGTCGAAATCCTTGACGTCCCGGAAGTTGTTGGTGCCGTCCACTGCGGACTTGTCGCTGATCGTGCTGAACCCGACGCGATAGCTCGAGTCGAGTGCCGCGATCGCGCGCCCCATGGCGGTTCGCATCAGCAGGTAGCGCTTGCGGTAGTACGAATACCAGTTGGCGTAGTTCTGGGCCTCGGCGGCGGATCCGCTGGTCAACGTGACTTTCGAGAACACCGTACTGGAGCTTCCGGCCGAGGTGTTGCACTCCTGGTAGAAAGTCGTGTTCAGAGGACCATTGCTGTCATAGGTCCAGCCCATCTTCGGTTGCTTGGTCCCGTTGTTGCCGTTGTAGACGTAGTAGTAGCTGTTGGTGAGGTCCTTGGTGGTGCTCGACGACGAGAACCCGTCGTCCTTCGCGGCGATGAAACTTGCGTTGGGAAAAGAGGTTCCGTCGGCGTTGAGCGGCGGCGAGTAGGTCAGCGTCGGGTCGTACGCGACTCCGTTGCATTGGGCCGAGTAGTAGCCGTAGGTGCTGGTGCCGTTCATGTCGTCCGGCATGTAGGCCGAACCCATGCTGCCCGAGTTGTCCAGGATGAACAGCAGGTTGGGTTTGGCCTGCACGTTGGGACGCGTCGCCAGCGGCTGGTTCGACAGGTCGGTCTCTCCGGCCTGGGCCCACGGAGCCCATGACGCCATCAGGAGCGCGGACACCAGCGTCAGCCTCGCGCAAGGGGCGAGGTGCCTTCGCTGCGCGAGGGCCAGGGGAGCTATTGAAGTGGTCTTCATGGCAGTGGGTTCCTCTCTCCGTGGGCGCAGGTTGGCGCTCCCTCGTCAGAAATGCACGATCGTTTCGGTGAAGCTGGTCGTGTTGCGCGCACCCTGCACGCGGACCAGGACCCGGTAGTAAGCAGTGATTGCCGAGCAGTCCAGCGACTGATTGGCGTAGTCCTGTGCCCCCTTGGCCCCGCACGAGTCCGAGGTCGTGGCCCTTTGCGCACAGTTGATGGTCTTGTCCGTCGTGAAGTCCCCGGCCTTCGAGCACAGCCTGAAGATGACGTACCGCGCGGCGTTGCCGTTGATCGTGCCGGCGCTCGCCGTCTGGATGGCGCATCCGTTGTAGCTGCCGTCCAGTGTGCTCTTGCAATTGTTGCCGTCCCAGTCGATGAGTTGGCGGTTGGCCGTGGTGGCGAGTTGCTGCCCCGTCGCGTCGACTGGTGGCTTCACGGTGACACCATCCGACGCGAATTCCTGCGTGCTGGCGTAGTAGCCGTTGGCGGACATGTCGGTGTTCAACGTGGTGCTGTTCACGGTCAGCCAATTGATGGCCTGCCTTGCAGCCTGGTCCGCAGCGGCTGTCGCGTCCTGCTTGAAGCCGATGTTGCCCAGCAAGAGCGCGCTGGTGTCGACGGAGCGGACCAGCGCCAGCGTCGCGAGCGAAAGAGCGACCAGGGCGAGCAGCGCGAACAGCAGTGACACGCCGCGCTCGCTGCGTCGACTCGATGAAACGGGTGGATTCGGCAGGTTCATGGTGCTTGATCAGGAGTTCCAGAGCACGTTCCGCAGCGGGACAATCGTGTCGTAGACCTTGTAGCGGTAGTGCTGCCAATCGGTGAGCTGGTCCACCTTGAGCGCGATGCACTTGCTGGTGCCGTGGCACGTGGCCGTGCCGGCGATCGTGGCTGTGGAACCGACATCCCACTGCGGTGAATTCGTGGCCGTGGTGACGATGTCCTTCTCGTACTCCGCGCTGCGGGCCACCACGGCGATGCGGATGGCCACCACCCTGCGCCAGTCGGCATTGGTCAGCGGCGTCACGTTGTCATAGGTATCGACGATGACGTTGCCGCTGGGATCGACAGTCCCTTTTCCGTAGAGCGCCTGCAGATTCACGATCTGCGGATAGAGGTCCTGCGGCGAGGTCAGGCCATTGACAAGCGAGAGATCCTCGACCTGCAGCGTCTCGGCGTTGTTGGTCGTATTGATGGAATACGTCCGCGAGACGAACGACCCCATGTTCAGCAGGTAGTCGCCCTTTTGGTAACCGGCGGCGGGAAGCACGCTGTTCTGGTTCCATTTGCTGCTGCTGGTCAGTACGTGCGGAACCACGGTCGCGCTCAGCGTGGTGGTCACGTCGGAGGTGTCGTTCGTGACGCTGAACAGGCTGCACCAGTGGGTCGCGTCCTGCGCTGCAGGCACTGCGATCATCCAGGTTCCGGCCGTCGTGCCGAAGGAGGCATTGACCGAGAAGTGGTTGTCGGTGCTGGTATGGGCGCCCGCGAGTGCGACGGGAATGGAGAACCCGGTCGAGCGCCCGCGCAGGATGGTGATCTTGTCGGATGCGCCGTTCGCGCCGTCCTCGATGACGACGGGCGCCAGCGTGAAAGTGAATGCCGCATTGGTGTCGAACTGCGCCTTCACGGGGCAGCCCAATGCGTCCAGGCTCTGCGTCGCGCCGTAGCCCGCCATCTGGATTTCCCGCTGCAGCGTGTAGAGCGCCATGGCGCCGTTCACCTGCGCGTCGCTGCCCATGGACACCGAACGCTTCTTGCCCTCGGCGAGAACCAGGACCTGTGCGATCACCAGGACCGTCAACATGCCGAGCACGAGGCCGACCATGAGTTCCACCAGCGTGAATCCGCTCTGGCCGGCGCGTGTGAGGATGGACTTGCGCATATCGATCAGCCCCCGGGTTGTGCCACGGTGGTGTGGGTCACGTACTGGTGCGACTCGCCGCCCGGTACGGCCCAGGTGATGGTGACCGCCACGTCTCCGGTCGTTGCATCGACCGTGACGGCGCCGGTGCCGGCGGGCAGGCTGTTGCTCACCTTCGTCTGCCATTCCTTGCACATGGGCTTGGAGGCGCACCCCGAGCCGTTGTAGCTCGCCATGTTCGTCAGGTCGGCCCACATGCGGCCGACGATATCGTTGGCGAGCAGCGAAGCATCGGCGCGGAACTTGGCGTTGGTCTGCGCATGCGTCATCGCGGTCTGCAGGCCGACCAGGCCGATCACCCCGAGCATGAAGATGAGCATCGCGACCAGGACTTCGATCATCGCGACGCCGCGCACGCGACCGCCGGAAGACGCGCGCTGCCTTCTTCGGTTCAGGTTTCGGGTGTGCATCTTCATTCCTCGCTTCAGCACTTGCGCGGATCGGTGTTGTCGGAGACGCGGGGGTCGCACATGCGAACCAGCCCGGCCGAGGAGAGGACGAGCCGCAGATCCAAGCTGTTCTTGGTGCCCTTGACGTCGATCTTGCGGATGGAGTCGGCGTTGGCAACACGGCCGAATCCGTCGAACGTGACGGTCGTAGCGGCGGTGGTGCCGTCGGATTGCAAGGCGGCAACGCTGACGCTGCCACCCGCGTCACCAACGGCGCGGCCCGTGACGATCATGGGCGAGGAGGTCGTCGACGGTTCGTCGGCGCAGTGGCCAACCGGTGAATTCACGCTCACCACCCAGGAGCCGCTGACACTCGACAACGTGCAGTCGTTGCTCAGGACGCTGGGGTTGCTTGGCGCCACGAGCCAGAACGAAACGTTCTGATTGCGGCGCACCGCCTCCCCGCGGGCGATCTGAAGTCCGTTCTGAAGGGTGTCGGCGACGTTGCGTATGCGCGCGTTGCCCATCCAACTCGCGACATTCGGTGCCGCGACGGCGAGGATCATCGCCAGCACAGCGACGGTGACGACGATTTCAACGAGCGTGAAGCCGCGTTGGCGCATGATCTTTTCGCCCGTGGTCAGCAGGTGGTTGATTTGGTGAGCCAGCAACTCACGCCGCTCACGGTCGTGCCCTTGAACTTCGTGGTGGCGCGATCACCGTTCTGGTTGATCGTGTACACGTTACCCAGCGCCTGGCCGGCGCTGCCCGTTGCAGTGACGGTGTAGGTCTGTTGCGTCGTGTCGCCCGTGCCGGTGTTGGTGGCGCAGCTGAAATTGAAGTACTTCGCACTGCTCGGGGCGAAGCTGTTCCACGTGTTCGCCGTCGAATCCGATGCGCAGGCCGTGCTGGAACCGTAGTTCCGGTTGTCCTGGTAGTACTGCTCCATCTTCGCCCGGTAATCGGACAGGAACCCGAAGGCTTCCTGGACTTGACCGCGCCGGATGTAGTCGTTGTATGCCGGCAGCGCCACGGCCGCCAGGATGCCGATGATCGCCACCACGATCATCACTTCGATCAACGTGAAGCCCCGGGCGTCAACGCGTCCGGCGGCGGTGCGTGAGCAGAGCTGTTTTTTCACGGTGCGGGCTTTCGGGTTGCGGGAGCAACCTGCGGAAAATCAGATGTTTCTGATTGTGTTGCCCGCCTTTTGGTGGGAATGCACCGCTGATCAGCGGCCGGCCACCGTCCGTCTTTTTTGGCCGTTGGCAGGCCAACTCCCGCACGCTTGCGTGAAATGTCTTGTTTGGGAGAGAGATGTGGTTGCGGCGGCTGGGAATGGCCTGCCAACGGCCGCCAAGGGGTATGGGCTGGGCCGGGCGCCGTCTCCCGAAGACAGAGGCGATGAGATGGTGCCGGGCGGTGTGTTTAGCGCCCCGCCACCCAACTCCCCGACTTGCCCCCATGCTTCTCCAGCACGCGAACGTCCGTGATCGTCATCCCCCGGTCCACCGCCTTGCACATGTCGTAGACGGTCAACAGCGCCACCTGGACCGCGGTCAGCGCCTCCATCTCGACCCCGGTCGGCCCCACCGTCTCGACCGTCGCGGTGCAGGTGACTTGCGGTACGGGGCCGTCCGCCAGCGCAAAGTCGACCGCGACCCGGGTCAATGCAAGCGGGTGGCACAGCGGAATCAGGTCGCTGGTCTTCTTGGCCGCCTGGATGCCGGCGATGCGAGCGACGCCGAGCACGTCGCCCTTTTTCGCCGTGCCGGATTCGATCAGCGCCAGCGTCGCGGCCTGCATCTCGATGCGGCCGGTCGCCACTGCCACGCGGTGGCTGGCCGGCTTGGCGGCCACGTCGACCATGTGGGCCCGACCCTGGGCATCGAAATGGGTGAGTGTGCTCATTGTGAACGTTCCGCTGACTGCCGCATCATACGGGGCCGAGACGATGACGAATGCCGCGTTCCGATGACTGCATCCTCTGATTTCCACCCCAGGCAACCCTCTGGCGGCCGCCGTCCGCTGCGTGCCCTGTGCGCCGCCCTGGCCATCGCCGCGCAACTGCTGATCCCGGTCCCGGCGGCGGCCCAGCTGCCGAGCATGGGCGACGGCGAAATGACCGCCGCGGCCGAGCGCCATCTCGGCGACACGATTGCCCGCGAGCTCTACCGCGACCCCGACTACATCGATGACCCGGTGCTGCTCGAATACGTGAACGACATCTGGCAGAAACTGCTGGGCGCGGCGCGGATGCGCGGTGAGCTCACGCCGGAACTGGAAGAGCGGTTCGCCTGGACCATTCTTCTGGGCCGTGACCGCACGATCAACGCCTTCGCGCTGCCGGGCGGCTACCTCGGCGTGAACCTGGGGCTGATCGCGGTGGTCGGCAGCCGGGACGAACTTGCCACGGTGCTCGGGCACGAAATGTCGCACGTCACCCAGCGCCACATCGCGCGCATGATGACCTCGCAGAACAAGCAGCTGCCGCTGATGCTCGCGGGCATGATCCTCGGCATGATCGCGGCGAGCAAGAGCCGTCAGCCCGACGCCGGCCAGGCGGTGATGATGGGCAGCCAGGCCGCGTTCATGCAGAACCAGCTGAGCTTCTCGCGGGACATGGAGCGCGAGGCCGACCGCATCGGCTTCGGCGTGATGAGCCAGGCGGGCTTTGCGCCGCAGGGTGCGGCGTCGATGTTCGAAAAGCTCCAGTACGCCTCGCGTCTGAACGACAACGGCTCGTACCCCTACCTGCGCAGCCACCCGCTGACCGGCGAGCGGATCGCGGACATGCAGGCGCGTTTCCAGATGCAGCCCGGAACGAAGACGCCCCTGCCCCTGCTCATGGATCACTCGATGATCTCCGCCCGCGCGCGCGTGCTGACCCGACCGGGCGTCGATGTGCTGCGCCAGTGGGTCGATGTGCCTTCCGGCAGCGAGTTCGCCCGGAGCTCGCCCGCGCAGCAGGCCGGCTTGCTCTACGCGGCGGCGCTCTCCGCGAGCGAGCTTCGTGATTACAAGACGGCACGTGCGTTGGCGCAGCAGCTGCAAACGCGCACCGCCGGGGATCCCGCGGCCGCGCGACTGGCGCGCCTGCTCTCGGCGGAGATCGAGTTGGCGGCAGGCGCCGCGCCGGCCGCTACGGCGCTGCTCAATCCCAAGGCCCAGGACCGGCCGGAAATGCTGCTCGCCGCGCAGGCCGCCGCGGCGACGCGCAACCCGGCGCCGATGGTTCAGCCTTTGCGTGATTGGGTCGCGACGCATCCACGCGACGCGACCGCATGGCGGACCTTGTCGAGCCTCTATGGCGCGCAGAACGACGCCGTTCGAGCGATCCGCGCCGATGCCGAGGCCAACGTCGCGACCCTGGACTATCCGGCGGCGCGCGACCGCCTCAAGGCGGCGCAGGACCTGATCCGCGCCAGCGCACGAGCGCCGGGAGCGACCGTGGACAACTACGAGGCCTCGATCATCGACACGCGCGCGCGCGCAGTGGAGGCGCTCGTGAAGGAGCAGGCCGCAGACATGCGCGCCAACAGGTGATCGAGGTCAGCGCCTGGCGAACAAGCCGCCCAGCGCGGATTCGATGATCAGCCCCAGGATCGAATAGAGCAGCGACCCGATCAGCGCGGCGACGAAGCCGTCGACGTGAAAGCCGGACAGCAACCCCGAAGCGGCCCAGAAGAGTAGTGCGTTGATCACGAACAGGAAAAGTCCCAGCGTGACGATGGTGACCGGCAAGGTCAGCACCACCAGCACCGGGCGCATGAACATGTTCAGAAGACCGATCACCGCGGCAGCGAGAAGCGCCGAGGTGTAGGTCGTGATCTGCACGCCGCTGTAGACGTAGGCGACTGCCAGCAGCGCGAGCGCGCTCAGCAACCACTTGATGAGAAGACGCATTCGCCCGGCGCGTGCCTACTCGGACAGCTCGTTCGCCAGCAGCAGCAGCGCACCCATGCCGACCACTGCGCCCGGGAGAGCCCAGCTCGATTGCCCCGGCGGTGCCACATCCGGTGCTACGGGCTCGAGGTCGACGCCCACCTTCGGCCGGCGCGCGTCGATCACCTGGGCTGCACCGTGTTCGAGCTTCAGCCGCTTGGTCAGGTCCGTCAGCGGCCCCTTGGCGAGGACCGGCGTGACCTGGCTTGCCCGCGCCTGCAGCAATGGCAGGAGTTGTTCCTGCACCTTCGCGAACCACTTGCTGCGCCAGTTCTCGCGCGCGCTGTGGCTGACCCATTTGCTGATGCGGTGCGTCATGCGCGGGGCGCAGGCCACCAGCACCCAGTGGCGCACCAGGACATCGGCCTGCGAGGCCGCCATCCGGGCGAGAAACTCGCGCGCGTAGGCGGGGTCGTCGACGTAAAGAATGACCTTTTCCATGAGTGCTCCTTCTTTCGTTGGTTGGAGTGGCAGAGACATTGGGTCCAGGGGACTGATCAGGCCGTGACGGTCTCGCCCACCTTGGTGCGGCGGGCGGCCAGCCATTTGCCGATCCCGAGCACCAGTAGCGCGCCGATGACACCCGCTGCATAGCGGACGAGGTCGCTCTGTGGCAGCTTCGGCACCCAGGTCCAGTCGGCCGGGTTCGCGATGGACGGGTCCGACACCGCCATCGTGCCGGCGATCCAGCCGAGCAGCATGCCGCCGAGCGTGATGATGATCGGGAAGCGGTCCATCAGCTTGATGACCAACTGGCTGCCCCAGACGATGATCGGAATGCTCACGAGCAGACCGAAGATCACCAGCGGCATCTGGTGGCCCTCGCCCGCGCCTTGCGCGGCGCCGGCGATTGCGATCACGTTGTCCACGCTCATCACGAGGTCGGCCACGATCACGGTCTTCACCGCGGCCCAGAGCTTGTCGCTCGCGGCGATGTCCCCGTGGGCGTCGTCATGTTCCGGGGCCAGGAGCTTGACGCCGATCCACACCAGCAGCAGCGCGCCGGCCAGCTTCAGGAACGGGATCGCCAGAAGGGTGAGCGCGAAGAAGATCAGGACGACGCGCAGAAGAATCGCGCCCGCGGTCCCCCAGAGAATGCCCTTCGTGCGTTGCGCCGGTGGCAGCTTGCGGCAGGCAAGCGCGATCACGACGGCGTTGTCGCCACCGAGCAGGATGTCGATCATGATGATCTGGCCGACCGCGACCCAGAACTCGGGGGTCAGAAACTGTTCCATAAAGTCCTCTGTTCGTTTCGATTCCTTCCGTGTAGGTCGGATTGAAGCGCTCGGATGAGGACCCTCGCCCTCGTGGAACATGCAATCGCTTCGATCGAACCCGCACAGGTCAAATCGAAGGTCTTGCTCGACAGCGTGGGGCTGCCCGACAGGCCGGAAGTGTTGTGCTTCGTATTGACGACCTGGCGATACCCGCTTCTCGGAAAGGCGGGCGGGAGCTACTCCCCTTCGTGGGCGGGATTAGAGCATCGCCGCCGCATCGTGGCAACCCGACGCGCGGAGGGATTTAAAAGAAAGGCGCCGGAATTCCGCGTGGCTAAAGGCTCGGCTGCTATGCATTCGCTAGCGCGCAAATCCTTTGCGGATCCCGGGAAATAGCCGGACTATGATCGCCGCCTTGCATTTTTCGACCCATGGCCGCCATTCACATCACCGACATCGAGGCCGCCATCAATTACTGGCGCGACCGGAAGCCCTCGCCCGACGGGATCACCCTCGCACCCGAGCTGCGGGCTCTGGCCGAGGTCTATGCGCTGATGATCTTCCACCACGAAGACGAGGTCGACGAAGTCGGCTTTCCCGCCAAGGCCTGGGACGCCTGGCTCGCCTGGTACCAGACCACGCCCGACACGCCCTGCATCGCGATCTGCTCCACCAGCCAGGGCGACGATGAGTGCAAGGGCTGCGGACGCAGCTTCGACGAAGTCCAGCATTGGCCCGCCATGACGCCGGCGGAGAAGCGCTCGACCTGGCGCCGCATCACGATGCAGGATTCGGCCTGGCGCTTCAACCGGTATTCGGAGCGTGCCCGTGAGGCCGAACACATCCGCCCGGATGACGAAGACGGCGAGCCGGTTCCCGAAAGCGACAAGAACGCAGGCTGAGCCCATGCGCCGCATCGCGCAAGCCCCCAATCTCGCCATTGCGACCCTGTGGGTGCACGCCCTGCGCGAGG
Organism: Variovorax ureilyticus; assembly: GCF_037889935.1. Classification (NCBI taxonomy): domain Bacteria; kingdom Pseudomonadati; phylum Pseudomonadota; class Betaproteobacteria; order Burkholderiales; family Comamonadaceae; genus Variovorax; species Variovorax ureilyticus. The sequence goes on along the minus strand of NZ_JBBKZU010000005.1, from coordinate 143,574 downwards.
GCGGCGTCGATGCCTCGGTACAGCGCGAATACCTGGGCGCCGCAGCCGGCCAGTTGCCGCCCGATCAATGTCTGCCGGAGGTCTGGATCGAGGACGAAGAGCAGTTCGATCTCGCCGAACGCCTGCTGCACGAATTGCGGCACCGGCCTCAACGGCGCTGGCAGTGCCAGTGCGGTGAACTCGTGGAAGGCGGCTTTGAGCAGTGCTGGCGATGCGGCGCCATGATGCCGCGCATTTAGCTGGCCCCCAGCCTTGCCCACTTCGTGTGGTTCTGTCGTGCGGCCGCCAGAGGCGGCGGCTCTTCGCGCACGTCCAAGCCTGCGCAGGCAGGCTTGGAGCCGCGGCCCTCAGCCCCCTTTCCGGGGGGCAACACCAGCGGCCCGGCAAAGCCGGTTCCGCGGTGTTCCAGGCCGGGCTTCGCCGGCCGTGAGCGCCGGGGCCTCGGGTGGCGCGCAGCGCACGCCCATTCGTGGGCAGTCGCGGAACCGGCTTTGCCGGGCCGCTGACTGCGCCCCCGGTAGGGGGTGGGCGGCTACGCGGAGCGAGCAAGCCTGGGGGGGAGCAACAAAACCGGCTCGATGTCGACGTGGCGCGTACCGTCGCCGAGCATCAGCACGCCTTCCTGAATGGTCGCCTGCAATTGCATCGAACGCTGCGCCAGCGTGGCCAGCGATTGTGATGCCGCAGTCGGGATGCGGAACACCGACAGGTTCTGCGGCCGCGTCAGCTTGCCCTCGATGCCGCGCCACCAGATTTCGGCAGCATGGTTGAAGGCGTAGACGATCACCTCTTCGGACTTGCCGCAGGCTTTCACGATCGGCTTGTCCTCGGGCTGTCCGACTTCGATCCACAGCTTGGTCTCGCCGGTGAAATCGCGCAGCCAGACGTCCGGCTCGTCCGGATTCGACAGCCCGGCGCCGAACGCCAGCGTGCCGTCGCCGTTGCAGACGTCCTGCAGCTTGTACGCGTTGAGCGCCAGCGCGGCGAGGCGAATCATCATCCGCTCGTCGGTCTCGCTCGGATGCCGCGCCAGCGTCAGCGCGTGGTCCGCGTAATAGCCGTGATCGATGTCCGCGACGGCGAGATTCGCCTTGAAGATGGTGGATTTAAGTGCCATCAGATTCGCCGCCGGGGCGCCCCAAGGCGAATCAACCCCCTCGGGGGGCAGCGAGGACACGAAGTGCCGAGCGTGGGGGCGTTCATTCGCCGCCGGGGCGCCCCAAGGCGAATCAGCCCCCTCGGGGGGCAGCGAGGACACGAAGTGCCGAGCGTGGGGGGGGCCTTCATGCCCGCCGGGCCAGTTCGGCTGCCTTGCCGATGTAGCTGGCCGGCGTCATGGCGAGCAGGCGCTCCTTCTCCGCTTGGGGAATCTCGAGCGAACGGATGAGCCCGTGCAGCGCTTCGGCGGTCACCGTCTTGCCGCGGGTGACTTCCTTCAACTGCTCGTAAGCGCCCTGCACGCCGAATCGGCGCATCACGGTCTGGATGGGCTCGGCGAGCACCTCCCACGATGCGTCGAGGTCTTCCGCGAGCGCTTCCTCGTTCAGCTCGAGCTTGCCCAGACCTGTCGCGAGGCTTGCATACGCCAGGGTCGCATAGCCGAGCGCCACGCCGATGTTGCGCAGCACCGTGCTGTCGGTCAGGTCGCGCTGCCAGCGGCTGATCGGCAGCTTTTCGCTCAGATGGCGCAGGATCGCGTTCGCGAGACCGAGGTTGCCCTCGGCGTTCTCGAAGTCGATCGGATTGACCTTGTGCGGCATCGTCGACGAGCCGATCTCGCCCTTCTTCAGGCGCTGCTTGAAGTAGCCGAGGCTGACGTAGCCCCAGATGTCGCGCGAGAAGTCGACCAGGATCGTGTTGAGGCGCGCCACCGCATCGAAGATCTCGGCCATGTAGTCGTGCGGCTCGATCTGGATGCTGTAGGGCTGGAACGTCAGGCCCAGGCCCAGCGGCGCCGGCGTCTCGACCACCTTGCGGCTGAAGGCTTCCCAGTCGAAATCGGGCCACGCAGCCATGTGCGCGTTGTAATTGCCCACGGCGCCATTCATCTTGGCGAGCAGCTTCACCCCGGCGATCTGCTCGCGCGCCTTGGCGAGGCGCACGGCGACATTGGCGATTTCCTTGCCCACGGTGGTCGGGCTGGCGGTCTGGCCGTGCGTGCGCGAAAGCATCGACACGTCGGCGAACTTGGTCGCCATCTCGCGCAGCGTCGCGATGAGGCCGTCGATCGCGGGCAGCACCACCTTCTCGCGCGCCGCCTGGATCTGCAGGGCGTGGCTGGTGTTGTTGATGTCCTCGCTCGTGCAGGCGAAGTGCACGAACTCGGAAGCGGCAAGCAGCTCGGGGCGGGCCTCGAACTTGGACTTGATCCAGTACTCGACCGCTTTCACATCGTGGTTGGTGGTCTTCTCGATCTGCTTGATCGCGATCGCGTCGGCTTCGGAGAAGTTGGAGACGAGCCCGAGCAGGTACTTGCGGGCGCCGCCGGTGAGGGGCTTGAATTCGGCGAAGCCGCAGTCGGAAAGGGCGATGAACCATGCCACTTCCACCTGCACTCGCCTGTGCATGTAACCCTGTTCGCTCATCAGCGGACGCAGGGCCGCCAGCTTGGCCGCGTAGCGGCCGTCGAGCGGGGAAAGGGCGGAAACAGTGGAGAAAGTCATGCGCCAATTTTAGGTCGCGCCATGTTCCCGGCAATTTCGGTCGGCCGTGGCTTCCCGGTAGAAGGCGATCCGTCCGGCCGTGGCGCTGGCCTCGTTCTCATAGAATCAAAGCGCTACAACGATGACCCTGATGGGGGGAATGCCCGCATGAAACTGATCGGATCCGCTGCCAGCCCTTACGTGCGCAAGGTGCGCGTGGTCATGGCCGAGAAGCGGCTCGACTACCAGTTCGTGTTCGAAGACGTCTGGTCTGACGACACCACGATTTCCAGTGCCAACCCGCTCGGCAAGGTGCCTTGCCTGATCATGGACGGCAGCGAAGCGATGTTCGACTCGCGCGTGATCGTCGAGTACCTCGACACGATGTCGCCGGTCGGCAAGCTGATCCCGCAGCAGAGCCGCGAGCGCGCCGAGGTCAAGACCTGGGAAGCGCTGGCCGACGGCGTGATGGATGCCGGTGTCCTGTGGCGCCTCGAGGTCACCTGGCCCAAGCGCAGCGAGGGCGAGCGCAGCCAGGCGTGGATCGATCGCCAGCGGGCCAAGGTGCTTGCAGGCATCGCGGCCATGTCCAAGGGGCTGGGCGACAAGCCCTTCTGCAGCGGCATCCACCTCAGCCTGTCGGACATCGCGGTTGGCTGTGCGCTGGGATGGATCACCTACCGCTTCCCGGAGATCGACTGGCGCGCCGACCACGCCAATCTCGCCAAGCTCTACGACAAGCTGATGCTGCGCCCGAGCTTCGCCGATACCCAGCCCTGACGCCTTCGGCGTCCACAAGGCAGAAAGCCCCGCATCGCGGGGCTTTTTTGTTGTCCGGCCGCTGGATCAAGCGCCGGAGAGTCGAATGAAAAATGTTGCGAGGCGCCCCGAAACGAAGGAGGGAGGGAGGGAGGAGGAGAAGAATCGCCTCGGGATTTCAGCCAAACGGCAGGCGCCTGGAAGACCTCGCAACATGAAAACCGCCGGGTGTTTCGCACCCGAAACCGTATGAGCGTGCCCCCGCGACCCGGTTCCCTGCGTAGAGGTAAACATTTGTGACGCTTCGGTAAAGAGATTGTCAATCCGGGTTGACCGCGAGTTGTTTTTCCACGTCGCGGATGAAGCCCCGGTCATCCGGCGACGTGAGGCTCGAATAGGACTCGACGACCCTGCCGTCGCGCGCTATCAGGTATTTGTAGAAATTCCACTTCGGCGTGGTTCCGGAAACCTGCGCCAACTCCTTGAACAGCGGGTTCGCTTGGGGGCCTCGCACCGAACTCTTGGTGAACATCGGAAATTTGACGCCGAAGGTGCTTTCGCAGAAATCGGCGATTTCCTTGTTCGAGCCCGACTCCTGCGCGAAGTCGTTCGAAGGAAAGCCCAGCACCACCAGCCCGCGCGACCGGTACTTCTGGTCGAGCGCCTCAAGGCCCTTGTACTGGGGCGTGAAGCCGCAGAAGCTCGCCGTGTTGACCACCAGCACCACCTTGCCGGCGTACTGGCACAGGGCCTGGGGCTTTTCGTCCTGGAGCCGCGCGAACGTGTGCTGCAAAATCGCGGGGCAGGTGGAGGGTGTGGCGTCCTGGGCGGCGGCGCTCGCGGCCGCGCAGCCGGAAATCAGGGCCATCAGACAGATCCGGATCGAGCTTCGCATGGCGAATTCCCTTCGAAAAAGCGGCGCAAATGGCGGTGCGGATTGCCGTGTCGTCCCGGTGCGCAACCCGCATCATCGCTCGCGTGTCACGGGGCCGCCAAACCCCCCCGATTAAAATCCTGCGGCTCAAGAAAGAACCCTATGCTGTACCCGGAACTCTTCAGACAACTCGAATCCGTCCGTTGGGACATGGACAAGGACATTCCGTGGCAGTCCTTCGACGGGTCGCTTCTCTCTGAAGAACAGGCCCAGACCATCAAGATGAACGCGATCACGGAATGGGCGGCGCTGCCTGCCACCGAGATGTTCTTGCGGGACAACCGGCACGACAGCGACTTCTCCGCGTTCATGTCCATCTGGTTCTTCGAGGAGCAGAAGCACTCCCTGGTGCTGATGGAATACCTGAAGCGTTTCAGCCCGCAGCATGCCCCGACCGAGCAGGAACTGCACGACGTGCGCTTCGACTTCGACCCCGCCCCGCCGCTGGAGACGCTGATGCTGCACTTCTGCGGCGAAATCCGCCTCAACCACTGGTATCGCCGCGCGGCCGAGTGGCACACCGAGCCGGTCATCAAGCACATCTACACCACGCTGAGTCAGGACGAGGCCCGCCACGGCGGCGCTTACCTGCGCTACATGCGCCGCGCGCTCGAGAAGTTCGGCGACGAGGCGCGCGCCGCCTTCACCAAGGTCGGCGTGCTCATGGCGAGCGCGCGTCGAACCGCGCAGGCCTTGCATCCGACCAACCTGCACGTCAACAAGGCGCTGTTCCCCAACGACACCATCCAGAGCCGCGTGCCCGACCCCAACTGGCTCGAACACTGGCTCGACAAGCAGATCAAGTTCGATGCCGTCTGGGAAACCAAGGTCGGCGACCGCATCCTGCACAACCTGAGCCTGCTGATGAACCGCAGCTTCAAGACGGTGCAGGAACTCAACCGCTACCGCAAGGAAATCACCACCTCGCTCGGCCCCAAGCCCGAGTACCAAGGCGCATAGGGAGCTCGCCCCCAGCCTCGCCCACTTCGTGTGGCTCGGACACCCCCTACCGGGGGCAACACCAGCGGGCCGGCGAAGCCGGTTTCGCGGTGTTTCGCGAATGGGCCCGGCTGCGCCGGCCAAGATCCCGATCAGCGGCGTTCGACGATGACGGGTGCCAGTGGCAGTCCGTTGCGGGCCTGCTCGGCCGCATCGCGCGCCATATCGCGTGTTGCGTAGGGGCCGGCTTGGATGCGGTGGACGCCACGCTCGCTGAAGATATTCAGAGACGCAGCCAGCCCTGGCATCTCGCGTGCGACCTGCTGTTGGAAGCGCACCGCCCCTTCGCGCTGACTGAAGGCGCCGAGCTGCACCCAGAACCCGGTAGACGGGGCCGCCGTCGGTTGCGCACCGACAGTCAGCGGCGACGCATCCAGGGGTGCCGGCCCTGGCGCAGCGAGCGGCGTCATTGGCGGCAGCGCCGTCACTTCCATCGTTTCTACGCGCGGTGTCGCTGCGACCGGGGCGGTCAGTGCCAGGGGCACGGCGACGCTCTCTGTCGCGGCGACCTGGATCGGCCTGGCCACCGGCGTCGGCTGCTGCGCGAACTGCGTCGTGTCGGCATTGCCGCGCCGCCATGCCCCGGTCCGGATGTCCTCGTTCGTGATGCGCTCGATCTCCACGGGCGCGACGCCGCGCAGCAGGTCGAGCTTCAGTGCGGCGGTGTAGCTCAGGTCGATGACGCGATCGTCGTGGAAAGGCCCACGATCGTTCACGCGCACGATCACCTCGCGCCCGTTGGCCGGATTGCGCACCCGAACGTAGCTCGGCAGCGGCAGGGTCTTGTGCGCCGCAGTCATCGCGTACATGTCGTAGGGTTCGCCGCTCGCGGTCGACTGGCGATGGAATTTGGTGCCGTACCAGGACGCGAGCCCGCTCTCGCGGAACGGCCGGTCGTCCACGATGGGAACGTACGACCTGCCCATCACCACATACGGCTTGCTGGTGCCGCCGTTGCTGCGGATGGCCTCGAGGCGCGGCTCCGCGTCGGGAACCTGGCTGATATTGCCCGGCGGAGTGGCCTCGGCGCCGTCGCGGCCGCCGCGCGGGCCGCTCGCGCAGCCGGCGAGAAAGAGAAACGTCGCGCCGGCGATCAACGCCAGGGCGCGTTGGGATGAGCGTTGCGGCGCCTCAGTCAAAGACCGACTTCCATAGCGCCAGCATGGCTTCGCGCTCGGTCACGAGCGAGGTCAGCGGAACCTGCGTCGGCTCCTCGTTGAGCCGCGCCCGATGCTGCACCCGACGTAGCTCGCGATACGCTGCGGCCGCTTTCCGGCCGACACCTTCGGGCAACAGGCCCGCGTCTTCGGCGCGCTGCAGCAGGGCGATGTTGCCGACGTTGGGGATCAGCTCCGGGTGGTCCTTGGCCGCCGACAGCAGCAGGAACTGCACCGCGAACTCGGCGTCCACCATGCCGCCCGCGCTGTGCTTGACGTCGAAGCGGTCCGGCTTCACCGGACGCGCCGAGCGCACCTTCTCGCGCATCGCGACGATCTCGGCCTTGAGCGCCTCCCGGTCGCGCGGCGCGGTGATCACCGCCTCGCGGACGCGATCGAAGCGCTCGCCCAGCGACGGCTCGCCGAGCACGAAGCGCGCGCGTGTCATGGCCTGGTGTTCCCAGGTCCATGCGGTGTTGCTGCCGCGGCCGAGCTGGTACTTCTCGTAAGCCTCGAAGCTCGTCGTGAGCAGCCCCGAATTGCCGTTGGGCCGCAGCGCGGTGTCGATCTCGAAGAGGTCGCCCTCGCGCGTCTGCACCGTGAGCCAGTTGATGAGCTTGCGCACGTAGGCGGCGTAGACCTCGCCGGCGCGGTCGTCGTCATCGTCGTAGACGAACACGATGTCGAGATCGCTGCCGTAGCCCAGTTCCTTTCCGCCGAGCTTTCCGTAGCCGATGATCGCGAACTGCGGCTGCTCGCGGTGCGGGTTGCGCACATGCGGCCAGCACCACCGCGCGGTCACGCGCAGCACGGAGTCGGCCAGTGCACTCAGGTCGTCGGCCACCTGCTCGACGGTGATGCGGTCGTCGACGTCGCGCGCGAGCGTGCGGAACACCTCGGCGTGATGCGCGTGGCGCAGCAGGTTCAGAAGCCGCTCCTCGTCCGCTTCGCCGGTGCGCGTGAGCGACTCGCGGCGCGCCTCCAGCTCGCGCTCGAACTCCGACACCACGAAGCGGCCCGACAGCATCTCGTCGCTCGCGAGCTCGTCGATCACGCCCGGGTGCTGCATCAGGTAGCGCGCCGGCCATTTGGCCGAACCCAGCAGGCGCAGAAGCCGTTCCTGCACCGCGGGACGCTCGACCAGCAGCGCGATGTAGTTCTCGCGCCGCAGCAGGGGCTCGATCCAGTCGGCCCAGCGCAGTGCGCCGTCGACGTGGTGGCCGACCTTGCCCGGCGCTTCGCTGTCGGGCTCGCGCAGCCACTGGCCGGTCCGCTGCACCAATTGGCGCAGCCGTGCGCGCGTTTCGTCGCGCAGCGCAAGAATTCGCGGGTTGTCGCGCCAGGCCTTGATGCGCTCCGCGAAGGCCCCGGGCAACTCCTCGATCAGGTCGGAAAGGTCGGCCGGCGGCGTACTGCGTCCGCCGCCGTTGCAGCCTTTGCAGGGCGCCTTGCCGCCGAGCAGCTTGTCGAACTCCTGTGCGACGAGTTCGCGGTGCGTGTCGAGTTGCGCGAGAAAGGCGCAGCAGTCCGCATAGCCGAGCGTCTCGGCGATCCACCGCACATCGTCGTCGTTGACCGGCAGCACATGCGTCTGCTGGTCGTCCAGGTACTGGATGCGGTGCTCCACCCGGCGCAGGAACTCATAGGCAGAGGCCAGCGCATCCGCCGTTTCCTGCGGCATCAGGCTGGCACGCGCGAGGCGTTGCAGCGCATCGAGCGTCGGGCGGGTGCGCAGCTCCGGGAACTGGCCGCCGCGCACCACCTGCAGCAGCTGCACGGTGAATTCGATTTCCCGAATGCCGCCGCGCGACAGCTTCACGTCGTTCGCGCGCTCCGGCCGGCCCGCGCTGCGGCGCGATGCCTGCTCGCGGATCTGGCGGTGCAGCGTGCGCAGCGAATCGAACACGCTGTAGTCCAGGTAGCGGCGGAACACGAAGGGCAGCACCACGCCGCGCAATGCCTGAGCCGAGCCGCTGGTCACCACCGAACGCGGTGCGACCACGCGGCTCTTGAGCCACGCGAAGCGCTCCCATTCGCGGCCCTGCACCTGGAAGTACTCTTCCAGCGCATCGAGCGAGACCACGCTGGGGCCCGAGTTGCCGTTGGGCCGCAGCGCGAGGTCGATGCGAAACACGAAGCCGTGCTCGGTGGTGTCGCCGACCAATGCATAGATGCGCTTGACGGCCCGTGCGAAGTACTCCTGGTTGGAGAGCCTGCCGCGGCCGTCGACATCGCCGGCGGTCTCGCCGTCCTGGTCGTAGAGATAGATCAGGTCGATGTCGCTCGAGACATTGAGCTCGCGTGCGCCGAGCTTGCCCATGCCGACGACCCAGAGCTGGGCGCGCTCGCCGTTGGGGCCGATCGGCGAGCCGTGCATCGCGTCGAGCTCCGCGCAGGCTTCGTGGCAGGCGACGTCGAGGGCGAATTCGGCCAGTTCGGTGACCGCCGTGGTCACGACCGCGAGCGGCGCCTGTTCGTCGCAGTCGAGCGCGATGAGCCGCTCCATGACGAGCTGCCGCACGGTGCGCAGCGCATCGGCGACATTGACCCCTCGGCCGCGAAGGGATTCGTATGCCGCGGCCATATGTGACAGCACCGGTGCGCCCGGCGGCAGCAACGGCAGTTCCGCGGCATAGCGCCGGCGCAAGCGCTGGACGAATCGCGAATGGCCCGAGAGGGGCGAGGGAAGGCTGGGGAGAGGCGATGGCCGATGCGACACGGGGTGGGGGTGGGTGGAACCCGGTTGGGGGCTGGCAGTCATAATTCCCGGCACAGCGCGATCCTCAATGAACGACACGACGTCTTCCCCTTCACGTCTGCTCAAGGTCACCGCTGTCGCGGCGCGCTGGCTGCTGGGGCTTCTGGTCGGTGCATGGCTGCTGCTGGCGCTGTCAGTCGTTGTCCTACACGTCTGGATTGTGCCGCGAATCGGCGATTACCGTGGCGCGCTCGAGGCGCAGGCCACACGCGCCATCGGCGTACCGGTGCGCATCGGCTCGATCGAGGCGCGTTCGGGCAGCTTCTTTCCGACCGTCGAACTGCGCGACGTGGTCCTCGAAGACTCACGGGGGCAGGAAGCCCTGCGGCTCATGCGGGTGATCGGCAGCGTCTCGCCGCGCTCGCTCTGGAACCTGAGTTTCGAGCAGCTCTACATCGAGCAGCCGCAGGTCGACGTCCGGCGCGACACCGAAGGCCGGCTGCATATCGCGGGCCTGGAGATGTCCACCCAGACCAGCGGCGGCGGCGATGGCGCCGACTGGTTCTTCGCGCAGCGCGAAGTCCTCGTGCAGGGCGGCACCGTGCGCTGGATCGACGAGGCCCGCAAGACCGAGCCGCTGTTGCTGACCGACGTGCAGTTCGTGGCCCGCAACGGCGGCCGCAGACACGCGATGCGCATGGACGCCACGCCGCCGACCGGCTGGGGCCAGCGCTTCACGCTGATCGGCGACTTGCGCCAGCCGCTTCTCTCCGTGCGCCGGGGGAACTTCAAGACCTGGGACGGCCAGCTCTTCGCCAACCTCCCCTACATCGACGTGACGCGGCTCGGGCGCTACGTGGACCTCGATGCCCGGATCCGCGAAGGCAGCGGCGGCTTGCGTCTCTGGGCCGACGTCACGGACGGCCAGCTTTCGGGGGCGGTCGCCGATCTCGCGCTCAGGAAAGTCGACGCCTCGCTCGCCAAGGACCTCCAGCCGCTGGTGCTGCGCGATGTCAGCGGCCGCCTGGCCGGCCGGCTCGACGAGGGCACCTTCGAGTTCTCCACCACCAACCTGCAGTTCGAGACCAGCGACGGCATCCGCTGGCCCGGCGGCAACGTCTGGCTGCAGCACACACCCGCGAAAGGCAGGGTGACCGAACGGGGCGCCTTCCGTGCCGACCGGCTCGATCTCGCGGCGCTGGCGCTGATCGCGGACCGGCTTCCAATCGGCGATGCGAGTCGCAAGCTCATCGATTCCTATGGCCTGCGCGGTCTGGTGGAGCGAATCGACGCCAACTGGCAAGGCCCGCCCGGCGCGCCCGACAAATACCAGTTGCGCGGCCGCGTGAGCAACTTCAGCGTGGCATCGCAGCCGGGCGAACATGCCGAGTCCGCGGCCGGGCCCGCCCGCCCCGCGGCCCCCCGCAACGGCCAGCACGCCGGCGCACCGGCGATCGCGGCGAGTACGGCGGCCGCGGAGCCGCCTCGGCCGCCCGTGGGGGTTCCTGGCGTACAGGGAGCCACGGTCGAGTTCGATGCAAACCAGGCTGGCGGCCACGCCACTGCGTCGATCGCCAAGGGTTCCCTGGACTTCCCGGGCGTGTTCGAAGAGCCGGTGATCCCCATCGATCAGCTCTCGACGCAGCTGCAGTGGAAGATCGACGGCCCCGCGGTCCAGTTGCAGGTCGCGGGCCTGCGCTTTTCCAACGCCGATGCGGAAGGCGAGGCGACCGCGAACTGGCGCACCAGCGATCCGGCGATGTCGCATGGCCGCGGGCGCTACCCGGGCGTGCTCGATCTGCAGGGCAAGCTCAACCGCGCCGACGGCACGCGCGTGCACCGCTACCTGCCGCTGGTGATTCCCAAGCAGACGCGCGATTACGTGCGCGACGCGGTGACCAAGGGCACGGCGAGTTCCGTGGACTTCAAGGTCCGCGGCGACCTCTACGACATGCCTTTCATGGACCCGAAGCACGGCGACTTCCGCATCGCCGCGCGCGTGGCCGACGTGACCTATGCGTACGTGCCGCCGGTGCAAACCACCGTCGCGTGGCCTGCGCTGACGGCCCTGTCGGGCGAACTCGTCTTCGAACGCGCCGGCATGCTGGTGCGCAATGCGCGCGGTCGCATCGTCGGTGCGCCAGGGGTGGAGGTGACGAAGGCCGAGGCGCAGATCGCCGACATGTCGCACCATGCGGCGCTGCTCAGGGTCGACGCGCAGGCCAAGGGGCCGCTCGGCGAAGTGCTCAAGGCCGGCGCGCCGCTTACCGGGCCCGCCGAATCGACGCTGGCCGCCATGCGCGCCACCGGCCAGGCGGACTACAAGCTCCGGCTCGAACTACCGCTCGCGGCCATGGAGAAGTCGAAGGTGCAGGCCAGCGTCGCGCTGCTCGACAACGAAGTCCAACTCGCGCCATCCGCGCCGTCGCTGACGCAGGCGCGCGGCACGCTCAATTTCACCGAGGCGGGCTTCTCGCTCGCCGGCATCCAGGCCCGCGCGGCGGGCGGTGCGGTGCGCCTCGAGGGCAGCGGCCGCTTCGGCGCGTCGAGCGACATGAGCTTCCGCGCCCAGGGCACCGCGACGGCCGAAGGACTGCGTGCAACGCGCGAGGTCGACTGGATCGCGCGCCTTGCGAAGAACGCGTCCGGCAGCACCGCCTACACGGCCAATCTCTCGCTCCGCGACGGCACGCCCGAGTTCCTGGTCACCAGCAGCCTGCAGGGGCTGGGGTTGCAACTGCCGCATCCGCTGACCAAGGCGCCCGACGAGTCGATGCCCCTGCGGGTGGAGAAGAAAGTCGTTTCTCGCGAGAACCGCCCGGGCGGCGCGAAGCCGGTGGTGATCGACCAGATCTCCGCCGAACTCGGCCGCGCCGCTTCGGCGACCTACGTGCGCGACATCTCCGGCGACGACGCGCGGGTGCTGCGCGGCGGCATCGGCGTGGGACTGGCCGCCGGCGAATCGGCCGCGCCGCCCGAGCGCGGCGTGTTTGCGAATCTGCGCTTCGAACGGCTCGACATCGCGGCCTGGCAGGCGCTCTTCGGCGAAACGACCGGCAGTTCGGCGGGCAGGGCATCGGATGCGGGCGGCGGCGACGCCGCCGACGAGTTCCTGCCGACGCAGATCGCGCTGCGCGCGCAGGAGCTCGCCTTCGGCGGCCGCACGCTCCACAACGTGGTGCTCGGCGGCACGCGCGACGGACCGGTCTGGCGCGCCAACATCGACGCGACCGAACTCAGCGGCTATGCGGAATACCGCCACGCGCAGGCCGGGCGCCTGTATGCACGGCTGGCGCGGCTGAAGATCGCGCGCTCCGAGGCCACCGCGGTCGAGTCCCTGCTCGACGAGCAGCCGAGCACGCTGCCGGCGCTCGACATCGTGGTCGATGACTTCGAGCTCTTCGGCCACCGGCTCGGGCGCGCCGAGATCGACGCGGTCAACCGCGGCGGCCTGGGGCGCGAATGGCGCCTCAACCGGCTTGCGATGATCAATCCCGATGCGACTTTCACCGCGCAGGGCAGCTGGGCGGCGGCGCCGGGCGCGGGCGCCCCGGGGGGCGGCCGCGATGCGCGCCGCACCGGCATGGACTTCAAGCTCGAGATCGCCGATGCCGGCGGGTTGCTCGGCCGCTTCGGCATGAAGGACGTGGTCCGCCGCGGTCGCGGCCGGCTGGAAGGCGACGTGAGCTGGAACGGCTCGCCCTTCTCGCTCGACTACCCGAGCCTGGCCGGGCAGCTGCAGATCAACGTCGAATCGGGGCAGTTCCTCAAGGCCGATCCGGGCATCGCCAAGCTGCTCGGCGTGCTCAGTCTGCAGGCCCTGCCGCGCCGGCTCACGCTCGACTTCCGCGATGTGTTCAGCGAGGGCTTCGCCTTCGATTTCCTGCGTGGCGACGTGAAGATCGACCAGGGTGTAGCCTCCACCAACAATCTGCAGATGAAGGGCGTCAACGCGGCCGTGCTGATGGACGGCTCCGCCGACCTCGCGCACGAGACGCAAAGCCTGCGCGTGGTGGTCGTGCCCGAGATCAACGCCGGCACCGCCGCGCTCGTGGCGACCGCGATCAATCCCGCGATCGGGCTGGGCACCTTTCTGGCGCAGATGGTGTTGAGCAGGCCGCTGGTCGCGGCCGCGACCCAGGAATTCAAGATCGACGGCACCTGGACCGACCCGAAAATCACCCGGGTGCCGCGCCGGCTGGCGTCCGAAGCCGCGGGCTCGCCCGCGACGCCGGCCCCGCGATGAGAACAAGGAGTCACCGCACATGAGAGTCGCTGCAATCCAGATGGTGTCGTCCATCGAGCGCGAGGCCAATCTCGCGCGCGCCCATGCGCTGCTGGCCGAGGCCGCGGAGGCGGGCGCCGAACTGGCTGTTTTGCCCGAGTACTTCTGCATGATGGGCGCGCGCGATACCGACAAGCTCGGGCTGCGCGAGACCGCCGGCACGGGCACGGTGCAGAACTTCCTGGGCGATGCCGCGCGCGAGTTCGGGCTCTGGATCGTCGGCGGCACGCTGCCGCTGGAGACGGACGACGACCACCACGTGTTCAACAGCTCGCTCGTGTATTCGCCCGATGGCGCATGCGTCGCGCGCTACGACAAGATCCATCTCTTCTATTTCGACAACGGTCGCGAGCGCTACGACGAACGCCGCGTGATCGCGCCGGGCAGCAAGCCGGTGCTGTTCGACCTGCCATCGCGCGATGGCCACATGTGGCGCGTGGGCCTGAGCGTCTGCTACGACCTGCGCTTTCCCGAGCTCTATCGGACGCTCGCTCGCGAGGGCGCGGAGCTGATGCTCGTGCCCAGCGCGTTCACCCGCACCACCGGCGCCGCCCACTGGGAAGTGCTGCTGCGTGCGCGGGCGATCGAGAACCTCGCCTGGGTGGTGGCCCCCGCGCAGGGCGGCAAGCACGAGAACGGGCGGCAGACCTGGGGCCAGTCGATGGTCGTGGACCCGTGGGGCAGCGTCGTCGCGCAGCAGGCCGTGGACGAGGCCGTGGTGCTGTTCGACATCGATGCGCAGCAGGTCGAGCGTGCACGCGCGCAGCTCCCGGCCCTGTCCCACTGCGTGCTCTGAAGCAAAGCGAGCCGGTGTCCGCGCCAACCTTGCCCGTCTCCCGCGCGTTGCGCCCCGCGTTCGCGCGGCTGCGCTTCCTGCGCTCGGTGTGGCGGCGGTGGTTCCTGTGGGTGCTGCTGGCGATGCTCGTCCTGGCGCTGCTGGTCACCGTGGTCTGGCTCGCGGGCCGGCACGAGATCGAGCAGACGCAGTCGGTACTGGAGCGCGACACCGCGGATGCGGTGGCGGACCTTCGCGGCGACCTCCAGCGCAATGCGCAGACCCTGCGCGCCTCGCTGGCCGGCGGCGTCGATGCCCAGCAGTGGGAAGTGCGCGCCGCGGCGCTTCTGCGCGAGCATCGCGAGTGGCTGCGGCTGGAGTGGCTCGATCCGATGATGCGCACGCTGGCGGCGTCCGACACGCCGTATCGCCGCCGCATCTTCGATGACCAGCACCGCTCGGAGAGCTTCTCCGACGTCTCGCTCGCCTGCGTCACCGCGCGCAAGCTCGGCGCGCCGGCGTTCTCGCCGAGCCACTACATCGCGATCGCGCAGGGCAGCGGCCTCGAGGTCATGGAGATGTGCCTGCCGGTCGAGGGCGGCGGCTACCTCGTGGCGGCCTACTCGCTGCGCGACATCCTGATCGAGCTCGTCGCGCCGACGCTCAGCCGGGGCCAGGAAGTCGCCTTCACCGAGATCGACGGCACGCGCCTGGTCGCGATCGGCGCGCAGCGCCGCATGGGCACGCGCGTCTTCACCGCCCAGCAGCTGATCGACCTGCCCGGCGCGCCGGTGATGCTGCGCGTCGACGGCTGGCGCGCGGTGCCGGACCTGTTCCCGAACGTGCTCACCGCACTGGTCACCGGCATCTCGATCGCGCTGGTGTCGGTGCTGGTGCTGCTCGCGCGCGATACGCGGCGCCGCCAGCGTGCGGAGGAGGACCTCGCCGACGCGCTCGCCTTCCGCAAGGCGATGGAGGACTCGGTCATCACCGGGCTGCGTGCGCGCGACCTGCAGGGGCGCATCACCTACGTGAATCCGGCGTTCTGCGAGATGGTCGGATTCAGCGCCGAAGAGCTCATGAACAGCGATCGCGAGGCGCCTTACTGGCCGACCGAACTCGCGCACGAATACCAGCACCGGCAGGCCGTGCGCCTGGCCGGCGCGGTGCCGCCGCGGGAGGGCTTCGAGTCGGTCTTCATGCACAAGGACGGCCGTCGCTTCCCGGTGCTGATCTTCGAGGCGCCGCTCATCAACGCGCATGGTTTCCAGACCGGCTGGATGAGCGCGTTCATCGACATCAGCGAGCAGCGCCGCAGCGAGGAGCTGTCGCGCGCGAGCCAGGAGCGGCTGCAGGCCAGCGCACGGCTCGCCACGGTCGGCGAGATGGCCTCGCTGCTCAGCCATGAGCTGACACAGCCGCTCGCGGCCATCGCCAGCTACGCGACCGGCTCGCTGAACCTGCTCCAGGCCAAGGGCCCGTCGGGCGACAGTGACCATGACGATGTCGCGATGGCGGTGCAACGCATCGCCGAGCAGGCCGACCGCGCCGGGCAGGTGATCCGCAGCGTGCACGACTTCGTGCGGCGGCGCGACCGCACGCGCGAGGCGGTCGCGCCGCAGGCGCTCATCGATGCGGTGCTGCCGCTGGTGCGGCTGCAGGCGCGCAAGCTCGGCGTGGATATCGAAGTGGTGCTCGACGAGCGTCTGCCGATGGTCTATTGCGATCGCACGCTGGTCGAGCAGGTGCTGCTCAATCTCGCGCGCAACGGCATGCAGGCCATGGACGTACCGGAGCTGACCCAACGCGTGCTGCGCATCAAGGTGGTTCGCGCCGGCGCGATCGGCCGTGGCCGCGACGCGGGCACGGCGGCCGATGCGCGCCGTTGGCTCGAGTTCTCCGTGACGGACTTCGGCGCCGGCATCGGCGACGAGGTGGCGGCGCGCCTGTTCACGCCTTTCTTTACCACGCGCTCGGACGGCATGGGGCTGGGCCTGAGCCTGTGCCGCACCGTGGTCGAGCAGCACGGCGGCGTGCTGATCTTCGAGCCGCAGCAACCGCGCGGCACGGTCTTCCGCTTCACGCTCCCGGTGAAATGACGCTCACCCCCATGCGCCTTCGGCGCTCCCCCTCTCCGGGGGCGCACCCGGCGGCCCGGCGAAGCCGGTTCCGCGGGTGCCCTGGACTGCGCTGCGCTCGTTGGAAACTGCCACTCTTATGCAACCCCTCATCGATGCCTTGATCTTCATCGTCGACGACGATGCCAGCGTGCGCGAGGCGCTGGCCTGGCTGCTGCGCTCGCGCCGTCTCGCCAGCGAGAGCTTTCCGAGCGCGGAGGCTTTCGAAGCGTATCTGGCCGAAGAGCCGCTGCGTGCCCAGCCGCATTGCCTGCTGCTCGACGTGCGCATGCCCGGCACCAGCGGGCTGGTCCTGTTCGACCGCCTCGCCGAACGTGGATTGCTGGAGACCCTGCCTGTGATCTTCCTGACCGGCCACGCGGACGTGCCGACGGCGGTGGATGCGGTCAAGCGCGGCGCCTTCGACTTCTGCGAGAAGCCTTTTTCGGACAACGCGCTCGTCGACCGCATCGAGCATGCGCTCGGCGCCTCGGTGCGCGCGATCGAAGCCCAGCGCACGCGCCAGGTGCTGAAGCGGCGCATCGACGAACTCACCGATCGCGAACGCGACGTGATGAACTGCGTGATCGAGGGGCTGCCCAACAAGCTGATCGCCGATCAGCTCTCGATCAGCGTGCGTACGGTGGAGGTCCACCGCGCGCGCGTGTTCGAAAAGATGGAAGTGAAGTCGGCCGTGGAGTTGGCCAACCTGCTCAGGGGGATTTAGCTCACCCCAGCCTCGCCCACTTCATATGGCTCGGGCACCCCCTCTCCGGGCGCAACCCCAGCGGCCCGGCAAAGCCGGTTCCGCGGGGGTTCCTGGGTTTGGGGTGCGAGTCTTTAGCCTTGCGCTTGGCGTTCGCCGACGTAGATCTCCACGCGGCGGTTCTGGGCGCGGCCGGCTGGGGTGCTGTTGTCGGCGACGGGCTCGCGCGAGCCGCGGCCGTCGATCTTGAAGGCGGCGGGCGAGACGCCCCGCGACACGAGGTAGTCGCGCGTGGCGGCCGCGCGCTGGATCGACAGCGGATCGTTGATCGCATCGGTGCCGGTGCTGTCCGTGTGGCCGATGATCCGGACCTCGGCGTTCGGGTTGTTGCGCAGGCCCTGCGCGAACTGGTCGAGGATCGGCGAGAAGTTCGGCTTGATCACCGAGCGGCCGACATCGAAGGAGATGTCGCTCGGGATCGCGAGCTTGAGCTCGTTGTTCTGCGTCTGCGTGACTGCGACGCCGGTGCCGCGCGTAGCGGCTTCCATCTGGCGCTTCTGGTTCTCCATGCGCTGCGACCACAGGTAGCCGCCGCCCGCGCCCGCCAGTGCGCCGATCGCTGCACCGGTGCCTGCACTGTGGCCCGTGGCGGAGCCGATCGCTGCGCCCGCCAGTGCGCCGATGCCGGCGCCGATGCCCGTGGTGGTGGCCGTGCTCTTCTGCGAGTCGCTCATGTTCGCGCAGCCCGCGAGCACGTAGACCGCGGCGCTGGTGGCAAGTACGATTTTTTTCATTGGAGTCCTTCCTTGAGGTGATGGAAAAAGGCCGGTCGATTATCCGGAGACCACAGGGGCTTCGAGCCGTTGCCGCGGTTTCCGCATGTAACACGAGACGCGCACAAGCCGTCCACAGGGTGCGCCGACACTGGTGATCGTGCTATTGAAAGCGTAGCGCACGGGATGTGCGCCGACGTCCCGGCGCGGCATCGGACCACAACGTCAGTTGCGCTTCCGCGACTCGTCGCGCGTGTGTGCATCGTCCGCTTCAGGCTCGTCGTCCTGCAGCTCGCCGTGCTTGCGCCCCGAGAACATGGTCCACCAGACGATGAGGATGAACACGACGCCGGCGGCGAGGGCTTCAAGCAAAATCAGACCCATGAAAAATGGACTCCAGTGGCTGGTCGGGCTCGCGATCGTAGCAACGCTCGCCGCCTGCTCCACCGGCACCCGGCAGCCCGAATGGACGTCGCAGACGCCGCCGGCCACCACGCCGCCGCCGCGCGACCTCGGACCGCTCACCGGTTCGCTTTCGCATCCCAAGAGCCGCTGGGTGCCTGTCGCATGGTCGGAGCTTCCGGGCTTCAACGACGACGCGCTGCACGAAGGCTGGATCGCGATGATCACCAACTGCGCACGGCCCAACGCGGCCTTCGCGCCCTTGTGCCGCGAGGTGCGGCAACTGTCGCTGGCCGAGAACGACCAGCAGCGCGAATGGATGATGCAGCGCTTGCAGCCCTATCGCGTCGAGGCCTACACCGGCCCGACGGACGGCAAGCTCACCAGCTACTACGAGCCGGTGTTCGATGCGACGCGCCGTCCGACGGCGACGAACATCTACCCGCTCTACCAGGCGCCGGCGGGGCTGGTCCCGAAGCGGCCCTGGTACACGCGGCAGGAGATCGACACGCTGCCGCAGGCCCAGGCCGCGCTGCGCGGCCGCGAGATCGCGTGGCTCGCCGATCCGATCGACGTGTTGATGCTGCACATCCAGGGCTCCGGGCGCCTGCGAATGACCGAGCCGGACGGCCTGCAGCACGTGATTCGCGTGGCCTTTGCGGCGACCAACGAGCAGCCCTATCGCAGCGTGCAGCAATGGCTCATCAGCCAGGGCGTGACGAAGATCAGCGCGTGGCCCGACGACACCAAGCAATGGGTGGCGCAGAACCCGCAGCGGCTGCAGCCCTTGCTGTGGAGCAATCCGCGCTATGTGTTCTTCCGGGAGGAAGCCTTGAGCGACGTCGATGCGGCTTCCGGCCCGGTCGGCGCGCAGGGTGTGCCGCTGACGCCGGGGCGCTCGATCGCGGTCGACCGCGACAGCATTCCGTATGGAACGCCCGTGTGGCTCGCATCCCCGGGGCCGGCGCTTTCGCTGGCGAAGCTGGTGGTGGCGCAGGACACCGGCAGTGCGATCGTTGGCGCTGTTCGCGCCGACTACTTTGCTGGAACTGGCGCAGAAGCGGGCCGGGTGGCGGCCCGCATGAACCAGCCGCTGCGCCTCTGGGCCCTCTGGCCAAAGCAGTAGCAGAGGGCCGCGAAGCCAGGCCCGTTCGTGGAACACCGCGGAACCGGCTTCGCCGGGCCGCTGGTGTTGCCCCCGGAAGGGGGTGCAGAGCCACACGAAGTGGGCGAGGCTGGGGGCGAACTATTACAAGCCGATGACGCCGCCGTCGTCCTTGGTGATCATCACCGTCGCCGAGCGCGGCCTTGCGGTCGCACCGCCGGGGCCGTAGGCCGCCACGCCGGCGCCGTTGCCGGGCCAGTGGCTCTCGTACTTGCTCGGGTCCGCGATGTTGGCGGCGGCGGTGTTCTCGCCCGGGTGCTGGATGTTGATGAACAGCGCCTTGCCGTCGGGCGACTCCGCGAGGCCGGTCACTTCCGCGCCCAGCGGGGCCGTGAGGAAGCGCTTGAAGATGGTGTCGTTCATCTTCTTGCCCGCATAGGTGGTCACCGTGACCGGCCCGGTGCCGGCCGCGCCGGGCTTGCCGTTGGCCTGGTTCACCACGTCGATCTTGCCGCCGTCGCCCCACTGGCCCGGAACGGCCGCCAGCAGCATGCAGTTGCTGACGTCTGTGTAGGCGTTGTCGTCGGTCTGGATCCACAGGATGCCGCTCGCGCGCGAGAACCAGCAGCCGTCGGGCTTCGAGAGGTCGTTGAAGTCGGAGAGGCCCGACAGGTTCACGTTCTTCTGGTAGTTGACGTCATCGAGTCCGGCATCCGCCTTGGCCTGGCTGCCGAAGAGGTAGATGTCCCAGTTGAAGGTGGTCGCCGACGCGTCGTTGCCGGTTTCGCGAATGCGCATCACCTGCCCGTTCACGTTGCCCTTGAGCGTGGTGGCCGACGCGTTCTGCGTGGAGACGCCCTTGTTGTCGAGCCAGTAGCGCGGGAAGGCCGGCTCCACGTCGGGGTTGGACACGTTGTTGCTGCTGGTGGTGCCGACCGAGCCGCGATCGGGGTTCTCGGTCATGGTGATGTAGATCTCGCCGTTCTTCGGATTCACGGCGGTCCACTCGGGGCGGTCGCACTTGGTGGCGCCGGCCGCATCGGCGGCGAGGCGCGCATTGACCAGCACGTCGGCGAGATCCGCGAAGGCGTAGGTGCCGTTGCCCGAGATGGCGGGATTGCTCAGGTCCAGCCTGAGCCAGGTGCCGGTGCCGTCGGCGTTGAACTTCGCGGCGTAGAGCGTGCCGTCGTCGAGGTACTTCGCACCGGTCGCGAGGCGGTCGGCGGGGTTCGCGTCGGCGGCGTCCCAGACGGCCTTCGAGACGTACTTGTAGACGTATTCGCTGCGCGAATCGTCGCCCATGTAGAAGGCCAGCGGCTTGCCGACCACCGGGTTGCTCGGCCATGCGCCTTCGTGCGCGAAGCGGCCGAGCCCGGTGTGCTTCACCGGCGTCGAGGTCGGGTCGTACGGGTCGATCTCGACGACCCAGCCGAAGGTGTTGACGGTGTTGCGGAAATCGTCGGTGCCGTCGGTCGAGGCGCCGAGCTTGCTCGTGTCCCAGCGCGCGTACTCGGTGCTCGTGCCGTCGACCGGCACGACGGTCGCCCAGCGCTGGCCGCCGCCCGCGCCTTGCGCGAGGCCGATGCGCTTGAAGGCGACCAGTTCCTTCGCGGTGCGCGCCGCGTCATCGGCCCCGCCGCGACGGAAGAAGCCGGCGAAGTTCTCCTCGCAGGTGAGGTACGTGCCCCAGGGCGTGTAGCCCGAGGCGCAGTTGCCGATCATGCCGCGCGTGTCGGTGCCGGCGGGCGAGTACTTGGTCTTCAGCAGTGCCGAACCGCGCGCCGGGCCGCCGAAGCTCATCGGCGTGCGCGGCGTGATGCGGCGGTTGAACGCCGAATTCCTGACCACCGCGAACTTGCCGCCGGACTTGGCGATCTCGACCACCGATGCGCCGTGCGCCTCGACTTCCTTGAGCGCTTCGGCTTCGGGGCGCGGACCGGCACTGGAGCCGGCGTTGGTCTGGCCGCTCGCGTGCATGAAGACCACCGTGCCGTTGATGGCCTCGTGGTTGATGGCCATCAGCGCGCGGTCATTGGACGTGAGCGTGGGCTTGCCGCCGGCGTCGAGGCCGAAGTAATGCATGCCGTCGTGGTGGTCGCCGCTGCGGCGGCCGAAGTTGTCGTCGGAGCCGTCGTTCTTGTAGTCGGTCACGGCCGGGTCGATCGAGTCGCCGGTGGCGTAGATCACCGTGGCGGTGTAGCCGGCCGGCACCGTCACGCGGTCGGCGAGGTCCTTGGCGACCGCATTGAAGCCGAGCTTGGGATCGGCGGCCGCGGGCGCCGGGGCGGGTGCCGGTGCGGGCGCTGGTGAAGGCGCTGCCGACACGGGGGCAACGAATCCGTTGTTGCTGCCACCGCCGCCGCAGGCGGAGAGTGCGAACGGGCCGAGCGTCGCTGCGGTCAGAGCGCCGACGCCGCCGCGCAGCAGATGCCGGCGATGCATGCGCGTGGCGATGACTTCCTGAAGGCTGGCGTTCGAGCTGGTGTTGTTGTCGAGGTCGTCCGGATCGATCGATTCAATGGGCGACGCAGGCGTAGGCAGATGTTTCATCGTGATGGGTTGACTGACGGGAGTCTGACCATAGCGATGCAATATGAAACTTTTGTTGCACCCCGTACGGCTGCGGACAACCGCCCGAGCCTCGGGGCGCGTCGTCGCCATCTTCGCGTGCAGGCGGGAATGCCCTTGCTTTTCAAGTCGGTCGCTTCCACAGTGGCTCGACAACGCGGCAAATTGGGGGCGAGCATGGAAACCGATGCACTGGGGACAGCACGCGCAGGAGAGCGTCTAGACGAGGTCGTCGACCTGATTCGCACCCGGGTCGTCGCGGACCAGGCGGACCTGCTCGCCGGCTTCGCGAGTCGGTACTTCGGTCAGGTGGACCCTGAAGACCTGGCCGATCGCCAGGTGGCCGATCTCTACGGCGCCGCGCTGTCCCATTGGAGCTTCGCGCGCAAGCGCGAGCCGGGGCGCGCCCGGGTGCGCGTGTTCAATCCGACGATCGCGGAGCACGGCTGGCAGTCGACGCACACCATCGTCGAGATCGTCAACGACGACATGCCCTTCCTCGTCGATTCGGTGACGATGGAAGTCAACCGCCATGGGCTGACCCTGCACCTGATCATCCATCCGCTGGTGGCGGTGATCCGCGGCAGTGACGGCGTGCTGCAGGGCCTGCCGACGGAAGCGCCTTCGTCCGATGCGCGCCGCGAGTCGTTCATCCATGTCGAGGTGGATCGCGTGGCCGATCCGGGCCGGCTCGAGGCATTGGCTGCCGACCTGGCGCGCGTGCTCGGCGACGTGCGGCTGGCCGTGGCCGACTGGAAGGCGATGAAGGAGCGGCTGCTGGCCATCGTCCAGGGCCTCGACGAGCGCGCGCCGCCGATCCCGCCGCAGGAGCTGGCCGAGGGCCAGGCGTTCCTGCGTTGGCTGTCCGAAGACCATTTCACTTTCCTCGGACACCGCAGCCACGAGCTGGTGAAGGTGGACGGCGAGGACGCGCTCAAGGTCGTGCCGGATTCGAGCCTGGGCATCCTGCGCGAGGTCATCAAGGATCCGGCCGCCGCCTACGCGGCTCTTCCGCCCGAGGTGCGCGCCTACGCACGCCGGCCGGAATTGCTGGTGGTCACCAAGTCGACCTCGCGCTCCACCGTGCACCGGCCCGGCTACCTGGACTACATCGCCATCAAGCGCTTCGATGCCGAAGGCCAGGTGTGCGGCGAGGATCGCTTCCTCGGGCTCTTCACCTCCGCGGCGTACAGCGCCAACCCGGCCGAGATTCCGCTGCTGCGGCGCAAGGTGGCCGACGTGATCGAGCGCGCGGGTCTCGCCAGAGGCAGCCACTCGGGCAAGGCCCTGGTCAACATCCTCGAGACCTATCCGCGCGACGAGCTGTTCCAGACCGGCACGGACGAGCTGCTGTCCACGTCCATGGGCATCCTGCACCTGGGCGAACGGCAACGCTTCCGCCTCTTCGTGCGGCGCGATCCCTTCGAGCGCTTCGTGGCGTGCATGATTTACGCGCCGCGCGAGAACTACACGACCGAGCTGCGCCAGAAATGGCAGGCGATCCTGATGCAGGCGTTCAACGGCACGAGTTCCGAGTTCAACGTGCACGTGTCGGAATCGGTGCTCGCCCTGATCCAGATCACCGTGCGCACCCGGCCCGGCCAGATCCCGCCCTTCGACGTCCACGAGGTCGAACAGCGCCTGGTCGCGGCCGCCCGCCGCTGGGACGACGACCTGAAGTCGGCGCTGATCGAGGCGACGGGCGAAGCGCGCGGCAACGAGCTGCTGCGCCAGCTCGGCAGCGCCTTCCCGGCCGGCTACCGCGACGAGTTCGCGGCGCGGGCGGCCGTGCACGACATCGAGCTGATGGAGCGGCTGAGCGACGCGCGACCGCTCGGCATGAACCTCTACCGGCCGCTTGAAGCGGCGCCCGGCATGTTGCGCTTCAAGGTGCTGCGGCGCGGCGATCCGCTCATCCTGTCGACCAGTCTGCCGATGCTCGAACACCTGGGGATGAGGGTCCTGGACGAACATCCGTACCGGATCGCCCCGCAGGACGGGTCGCCGATCTGGGTCCATGACTTCGGCCTGCGCAGCGCGGTGGGCGATGCCGAGATCGAGGTCGACGCGCTGCGGCCGGTCTTCGAGGGCGCGTTCGCCGCCGTGCTCGGCGGCGAGGTCGAGAACGACGACTTCAACCGCCTGGTGCTCGCGGCGCGCCTGCCCGCGAACGAGATCGTCGTGCTCCGCGCCTACGCGAAGTACATGCGGCAGATCGGCTTCGCGCTGTCCCAGCCGTTCATGGAGAGCACGCTGGTGGCCAACGCGCCCATTGCGCGCGCGCTGGTCGAGCTGTTCAAGCTGCGCTTCGATCCGGCGCCGGTTGCCGGCGCCGACAGGCTGGCCGGCGAGAAGGTGCGCGAGATCGAAGCCGCGCTGGAGAACGTGGCCAACCTGTCGGAAGACCGCGTGCTGCGGAAGTACCTCGCGCTGATCCTGGCCACCACGCGCACCAACTACTGGCGCCGCGACGCGGGCGGGCGGCCGCGCGGCTTCCTGTCGTTCAAGTTCGATTCGTCGAAGGTGCCCGACCTGCCGGCGCCGAAGCCGATGTTCGAGATCTTCGTGTACGCGACGCGCTTCGAGGGCGTGCATCTGCGCGGGGGGCGCGTCGCGCGCGGCGGGCTGCGCTGGTCGGATCGGCCGGAAGACTTCCGAACCGAGGTGCTGGGCCTCGTGAAAGCGCAGATGGTCAAGAACACCGTGATCGTCCCGGTGGGGTCCAAGGGCGGCTTCGTGCTCAAGCGCGCGCCTGCGGCGAGCGACCGCGACGCCTACCTGCGCGAAGGCGTGGCCTGCTACCAGGACTACCTGCGCGGCCTGCTCGACATCACCGACAACCGGGGCGGGGACACCATCGTGCCGCCGCCGCAGGTCAGGCGCCACGACGAGGACGATCCCTACCTCGTGGTCGCCGCCGACAAAGGCACGGCCACCTTCAGCGACTACGCCAACGGCATCAGCAAGGAATACGGCTTCTGGCTCGGCGACGCCTTTGCCTCCGGCGGTTCGGTGGGCTACGACCACAAGGCCATGGGCATCACGGCGCGCGGCGCCTGGGAATCGGTGAAGCGCCATTTCCGCGAGATGGGCATCGACACGCAGACGACCGACTTCAGCGTCGCCGGCATCGGCGACATGTCGGGCGACGTGTTCGGCAACGGCATGCTGCTTTCTCCCCACATCCGGCTCGTGGCGGCCTTCGACCATCGGCACGTCTTTCTCGACCCGGATCCCGATGTGGCGAAGAGCTTCGCCGAGCGCGATCGCCTGTTCAGGCTGCCGCGCTCATCGTGGGCCGACTACGACGCATCGCTGATCTCCGAGGGCGGCGGGATCCACGCGCGCAGCGCCAAGTCGATCCCGATCACGCCGCAGGCGAAGCAGGTGCTGGGCATCTCCGCGGATGCGCTCGCGCCGACCGAACTGGTGAACGCCATCCTCAAGGCGCCGGTCGACCTCATCTACAACGGCGGCATCGGCACCTACGTGAAGGCCACGAGCGAGAGCCATGCGCAGGTGGGCGACCGCGCCAACGACGCCTTGCGCGTGGATGGCCGGGAGCTGCGCTGCAAAGTCTTCGCCGAAGGCGGCAACCTCGGCTGCACGCAGCTGGGCCGGATCGAGTTCGCCCGGGCGGGGGGGCGGATCAACACCGACGCGATCGACAACTCGGCCGGCGTGGACACGTCGGACCACGAGGTCAACATCAAGATCCTGGTCGGCCTGCCGATCGCCGAAGGCGAGCTCACCGAGAAGCAGCGCAATGCGCTTCTGCCCGAGATGACCGACGACGTGGCCGCCCTGGTGCTGCGCGACAACATCTTCCAGACCCAGGTGCTGTCGGTCACTGGCCGCATCGCGCCGCAGCTGCTCGATGCGCAGACCCGCTTCATGCAGTACCTGGAGAAGTCCGGGCGCCTGGACCGCGCGATCGAGTTCCTGCCGTCCGACGAGGAACTGGCCGAGCGCCGCGCGCAGGGCCAGGGCCTGACCAGTCCCGAGCGTGCGGTGGTGCTGGCCTACAGCAAGATCTGGCTCTACGACGAACTGCTGGCGTCGCCGCTGCCCGACGATCCCTGGGTGGCGACGGCGCTCGCGCGCTACTTCCCGAAGCTGCTCGGCGAGAAGTTCGCGGCCTACATGCCCAGGCATCCGCTGCGGCGCGAGATCATCGCCACCCACGTCACCAACAGCGCCGTCAACCGCGTCGGCAGCACCTTCGTGCATCGCCTGGTCGAGACCACCGGCGCTCGCGCGTTCGAGGTCGTGCGTGCCTACCTGTTGAGCCGCGAGATCTTCGGCATGGTGCCGCTGTGGCTGTCCATCGAGGCGCTGGACAACCGCGTCGACGACGCCGTGCAGTCGAGCCTGCTGATCGGCACCAGCCGGCAACTGGAGCGCGGCACCAAGTGGTTCCTGCGCTCGCGGCGCCTGAACGAGGACATGGAATCGACCATCGAGCACTTCACGCCGAATGTCGAGGCGCTGTCGGCACGGCTGGCCGAACTGCTGGACGCCGACGAGCGCGCCCGCGTCGACGCTGCGGTCTCGCACTACCTGGCGGCCGGCGTGCCACGCGAACTGGCGGAGCGCGTCGTCACCTTCGACTCGTTGTACGCCACGCTCGACATCGCCGAGATTGCCGGCAGTGCCCGATGGCCGGCGGCCCTGGTGGCGGCCATCTACTTCGATCTCGCGAACCGCCTCGGCATACCGTGGCTGCGCGACCGCATCGCGGCATTGCCCGGCGACCAGCATTGGCAGATGCTCGCGAAAGGCGCGATGCTCGACGACCTGTCGAGCCTGCAGCGTTCGATCACCGGCGCGGTGCTGGCCGGCGGCGGCGAGATCGAGTCGCCGACGGCGCTGGTCGAGGCGTGGCACGCCACGAACGGCCGGGCACTCGAGCGCGCGGCACAGCTGATGGGCGAACTGCGTGCGGTGCCCGCGCCCGACGCCGCGATGCTGTCCGTCGCGTTGCGGGAACTGAGGGCGCTGGGATGAGGGGCCGTGCCTATTGCGGCAGCGGCAGCGCCGTCTTGTAGCGGACCTGCTTGAGCGCAAAGCTGGATCGGATCTTCTCGATGCCGCTGATCGGCGTGAGCTGTTCGAGGATGAATTTCTCCAGCGCAGCGATATCGGCGACCGCGACGCGGATCAGGTAGTCGCTGTCGCCGGTCATGAGGTAGCACTCCATGACTTCATCGTGTTCGGCGATGCGCTGTTCGAAATCGGCGAGCGACTGCTTGCTCTGCGTCTTGAGGCTGATCGAGATGAACACGTTGAGCCCGAGACCGAGCGCGCTCGCGCTGGCGAGCGCCACGTAGCGCTGGATGACGCCGTGGTGCTCCAGGGCCTTCACGCGTGCGAGGCACGGCGACGGCGAGAGGTGGACGCGGCGCGCCAGCTCGACATTGGAGAGCGAGCCGTCGCGCTGCAGCTCATCCACGATGCGCAGATCGATCGCGTCCAGTTCCATTGAATGCTGAAAAATGTGGGAATCACAGCATTTTATGCTGCGTATATCCCTGAGGCGGTGTAGAAAACAGCATCCCATTCCATGGGCTGCGGCCTAGAGTTCGGTCATGAACGCCCCGATCCCGCCCGACCAGCTCCGCGCATTGCTCGACACCGCCCTGCACGACCCGGACCCCGTAGAAACCGCCGAGTGGCGCGAGGCCTTCGTCGCGCTCGCGGAAACGCAGGGGCCGGCACGCGCGCGCTGGATGCTCGACGAACTCGCGCGCATGGCGCGCGCGCAGCGCATCGGCTGGCAGCCGGAGCTGTCGACGCCGTACGTCAACACCATCGCGGTCGAAGCCCAGCCGCCGTTCCCCGGCGATCTCGCGATCGAAGAGCGGCTCGCATCGCTGATGCGCTGGAACGCGCTCGCGATGGTGGTGCGCGCCAACCAGGCTTACGGCGAACTCGGCGGCCACATCGCGAGCTACGCGAGCGCCGCGGACCTGTTCGAAACCGGCTTCAACCACTTCTTCCACGCGCGCACGCCGGCGCATCGCGGCGACCTCGTCTTCTTCCAGCCACACAGCGCGCCCGGCGTTTACGCACGTGCCTTCCTCGAAGGCCGGCTCGGCGAAGACGACCTGATGCACTACCGCCAGGAGCTGACCGCGCCCAACAGCAACGCGCGCGGCCTCAGCAGCTATCCGCATCCCTACCTCATGCCGGACTTCTGGCAGTTCCCCACCGGCTCGATGGGCATCGGGCCGATCAGCTCGATCTACCACGCGCGCTTCATGCGCTATCTCACGCATCGCAACCTGCTGAACTGCGAAGGCCGCAAGGTCTGGGGCGTGTTCGGAGACGGCGAGATGGACGAGCCCGAATCGATGAGCGCGCTCACGCTCGCGGCGCGCGAGAAGCTCGACAACCTCGTGTGGGTCGTCAACTGCAACCTGCAGCGGCTCGACGGGCCGGTGCGCGGCAACGGCCGCATCATCGACGAGCTCGAAAAGCTCTTCGCCGGCGCGGGCTGGAACGTCATCAAGCTGGTGTGGGGCAGCGACTGGGACGGCCTCTTCGCGCGCGACGTGAACGGCGCACTGACGCGCGCGTTTGCGAACACCGTCGACGGCCAGATGCAGACCTTCGCCGCCAAGGACGGCCGCTACAACCGCGAGACCTTCTTCGGCCAGGACCCGGAACTCGCGCGCCTCGTCGAAGGATGGACCGACGAGCAGATCGACCGCCTCAAGCGCGGCGGCCACGACCTCGTGAAGATCCACGCCGCCTATGCCGCGGCGGCCGCGCATCGCGGCCAGCCGACCGTGATCCTCGCCCACACCAAGAAGGGCTACGGCATGGGCAGCGCGGGGCAGGGCAAGATGACCACGCACTCGCAGAAGAAGCTGGACGACACGGATCTCATCGAGTTCCGCAACCGCTTCAACCTGCCGCTTTCCGACGAGCAGGCGACCACCGCCGCGTTCTACCGGCCTGCCGCCGATAGCCCTGAGATGCACTACCTGCTCGGCCATCGCGCCGCGCTCGGCGGCAGCATGCCGCGCCGCGAGACCGCGTGCGAGGTGGTGGCCAAGCCTGACATCGCGGCCTACGCGCAGTTCGCCGTCGCCGCTGCGGGCAAGGAGATGAGCACCACCATGGCCTTCGTGCGCATGCTGGGCAATCTCATGAAGGACAAGGCGCTCGGCCCGCGCGTGGTGCCCATCGTCGCGGACGAGGCGCGCACCTTCGGCATGGCCAACCTCTTCAAGCAGGTCGGCATCTACTCGAGCGTGGGACAGCGCTATGCGCCGGAGGACATCGGCTCGGTGCTGTCGTACCGCGAAGCGACCGACGGGCAGATCCTCGAAGAGGGCATCAGCGAAGCCGGCGCGATCGCGAGCTGGACGGCGGCCGCGACCAGCTACAGCGTGCACGGGCTCGCGATGCTGCCGTTCTACATCTACTACTCGATGTTCGGCTTCCAGCGCGTGGGCGACCAGATCTGGGCCGCCGCCGACCAGCGGCCGCGCGGCTTCCTGCTCGGCGCGACCTCGGGCCGCACCACCCTGGGCGGCGAAGGGCTGCAGCACCAGGACGGATCGAGCCACCTCATCGCCGCGACCATCCCCAACTGCAAGGCCTACGACCCGGCCTTCGCCGGCGAGATGGCGGTGATCGTCGATGCGGGCATCCGCGAGATGATGGTCGAGCAGAAGGACGTGTTCTATTACGTCACGCTCATGAACGAGAACTACGCGCAGCCGGATCTTCCAGCCGGTGCCGAGGCGCAGGTGCTGCGCGGCTGCTACCGCTTCAGCGGCGCCGAGGAGGCGAAGGTCACGCTGCTCGGTTCCGGCGCGATCCTCACCGAAGTCAACAAGGCCGCCGCGCTGCTGGCCGCCGAAGGCATCGAGGCCGAGGTGTTCAGCATCACGAGCTGGAGCGAGCTCGCGCGCGACGGCCAGGCGTGCGAAGAACGCGCGCTTGCCGGCGTTCCCGATGCGGGCACGCCCTTCATCGCGCAGCAGCTCGCGGGCGGCACGGGCCCCGTGATCGCGGCGACCGACTATGTGCGTGCGGTGCCCGAAAGCATCCGCGCCTTCGTGCCGCAAGGCCGCCGCTATCTCACGCTCGGCACCGACGGCTTCGGCCGCAGCGACACGCGCGCGGCGCTGCGCAGCTTCTTCGGCGTCGATGCAGAGAGCGTCGTGCGTGCGGCACGCCACGCGCTGGCCGCGCGCTGAGCGGAAAAGGGGTTAGTCCGGCTGTACGGCGCGGGCGTGGATTCCTAAGATCGAGGGTTCGTGCCGCGCGGCGTCTTCACGCCGTGCCGGCCTCCATTCGACTTCCACGGGAATCTCCATGAAGAAGGCAGGACTCATCGGCCTGGGCGCCATGGGCGCCGGCATCGCAGCAACGCTGCGTGGCCGCGGCTTCGAAATGCATGTGTGCGATGTGCGGCCGGGTGCCGCGCTGCAGTTCGCCGAGCATGGCGGCGTGGCGTGGGGCACGCCGGCACAGGTGGCGGGTGCGTGCGATGTGGTCGTCTCGGTCGTGGTCAACGCGCAGCAGACCGAGGCGGTGCTTTTCGGCGAGCACGGCGCGGCGGCGGCGATGAAGCCGGGCAGCGTGTTCATCATGTGCTCGACGGTGGACCCCAACTGGTCGGTCGCGCTCGAAGAGCGGCTCGGCGCGCTCGGCATCCATTACATCGATGCGCCGATCTCCGGCGGCGCGGCCAAGGCCGCGAGCGGGCAGATGACCGTGATGAGCTCCGCGAAGCCGCAGGCCTACGAGAAGGCCGGCGAGGTGCTCGACGGCATGGCCGGCAAGGTGTACCGGCTCGGCGACCGCGCGGGTGCGGGCAGCAAGGTGAAGATCATCAACCAGCTCCTGGCCGGCGTGCACATTGCCGCCGCCGCCGAAGCCATGGCGCTCGGGCTGCGCGAGGGGGTGTCGGCCGAGGCGCTCTACGAGGTCATCACCCACAGCGCGGGCAACAGCTGGATGTTCGAGAACCGGATGGCGCACGTGCTCGCGGGCGACTACACGCCTCTGTCGGCGGTCGACATCTTCGTGAAGGACCTCGGGCTGGTGCTCGACACCGCGCGCGCCAGCAAGTTTCCGCTGCCGCTCGCATCGACCGCGCACCAGATGTTCATGCAGGCGTCGACCGCCGGTCACGCCAAGGAGGACGACAGCGCGGTCATCAAGATCTTCCCGGGCATCGAGCTGCCGCCATCGAAGGGCAGGAAATGAGCGTGCTGCTCGGCTGCATCGCCGATGACTTCACGGGCGCGACCGATCTCGCGAACAACCTCGTGCGCGCGGGCATGCGTGCGGTGCAGACCATCGGCGTGCCGTCCGCCCCGCTGGATGCGGATGTCGATGCGGTGGTGGTCGCGCTCAAGTCGCGCACCATCGCGCCGGAAGACGCCATCGCCCAGTCGCTGGAGGCGCTGCGCTGGCTGCAGGCGCAAGGCGCCCGGCAGATCTACTTCAAGTACTGCTCGACCTTCGACAGCACGCCTCGCGGCAACATCGGCCCGGTCACCGAGGCGCTGATGGACGCGCTGGGCTGCGACTTCACCATCGCAACGCCGGCGTTTCCGGACAACAAGCGCACCGTCTTCAAGGGCTATCTCTTCGCGGGCGACGTGCTCCTGAGCGAGAGCGGCATGCAGAACCATCCGCTCACGCCGATGACCGACGCGAACCTCGTGCGCGTGATGCAGGCGCAGACGCGGCGCAAGGTGGGGCTCGTCGACTACGGGGCGGTGGCGCGCGGCCCTGCGGCGATCCGCGAGCGCTTCGAGCAACTGCGCGCCGAGGGCGTGGGCGTCGCGATCGTCGATGCGGTTTCCAACGACGATTTGATGCGACTCGGCCCGGCGCTGGCGGACATGCCGCTGGTCACCGCAGGTTCGGGCGTGGCGATCGGCCTGCCGGCGAACTTCGGCATCGCGCCTTCGTCCGCCGCGAGCGCGTTGCCCAAGGCCGGCGGACTGCGCGCGGTGGTGTCCGGAAGCTGCTCGCTCGCGACCAACCGGCAGGTCGCGGACTTCGTGGCGGCAGGGCGTCCCGCGCTCGCGATCGATCCATTGCAGATCGCCGCCGGCATCGATGTCGCCTCGCAGGCGCTCGAATGGGCCGCACCCTTGCTCGAACGCGGGCCGGTGCTCATCTATTCGACCGCCGATGCCTCGGCCGTGAAATCCGTGCAGGGACGCCTCGGCGTCGACGAAGCCGGCGCGATGGTGGAGCGCACCATCGCCGCGATCGCGCGCGGGCTGGTCGAGCGCGGCGTGCGCCAGCTCGTGGTGGCGGGCGGCGAAACCTCGGGCGCGTGCGTGCAGGCCCTGGGCATCGCGCAATTGCAGATCGGTGCGCAGATCGATCCCGGCGTGCCGTGGTGCCATGCGCGCAGCGAAGCGGCCGGCGGCGCTGGTCTGCATATTGCATTGAAGTCCGGTAACTTCGGCACCGATGACTTCTTCTCCAAATCCTTCACATCGATCGAATGAGTGACGCCCAACTACGCGAGGAGATCTGCCGTGTCGGCCGCAGTCTTTTCGAGCGCGGCTACGTGCACGCCACGGCCGGCAACATCAGCGTTCGGCTCGATGATGGTTTCCTGATCACGCCGACGGATGCCTGCCTCGGCCATCTCGACCCGGCGCGGCTCGCGCGGCTCGATGGCAGCTTGCGGCAGATCCACGGCGACCTCGCCAGCAAGACCATCGCGCTGCATGCCCGCATCTACGGTGCCGCGACGAACTTCGACCCCGGCACGCGCTGCGTGATCCACACCCACAGCACCCACTGCGTGGCGCTCACGCTCGACGCGCCGGACCATGAACTGCTGCCCGCGCTCACGCCGTACTTCGTGATGAAGGTCGGCCATGTGCCGGTCGTGCCCTATCACCGCCCGGGTGCGCCGGAGGCGGCGGCGCTGGTCGCGCAGATCGTCGAGCGCTACGGCGCGCAAGGCACGCCCATCCGTGCGGTGGTGCTCGAACGGCTCGGGCCGAATGTGTGGCACGACTCGCCGGCCGCGGCGATGGCGGTGCTCGAAGAGCTGGAGGAAACGGCCAGACTCTGGTTCATGAGCCGCGCCTCGCCGCAAGGCGCACCGAAGCCATTGGACGAGACGCAGATCAATGAGCTGCGTCGCAACTTTGGCGCGAGGTGGTGATGTGGCCCCCAGCCTCGCCCACTTCGTGTGGCTCTGGCACCCCCTCTCCGGGGGCGATGCCAACGGACCGGCGGAGCCGGTTCCGTGGCGTCCCTGGGTTGGGAATGCCGTTTGAAATTTCGTGGAGTTGTTGATGCCCCGATTCGCCGCCAATCTGTCGATGCTCTATCCGGAGCTGGACTTTCTCGATCGCTTCGAAGCCGCCGCAAGGGATGGATTCAAGGCCGTCGAATATCTCTTCCCCTATGCCTACGACCCCCGCGAACTCGCCGCGCGGCTGTCGGCGAATGGTCTTCAGCAGGTGCTTTTCAACGCCCCGCCCGGCGACTGGGATCGTGGCGATCGCGGGCTGACCTGCGTGCCGGGGCGCGAAGCCGAATTCCGCGAAGGGCTCCTGAAGGCCATCGACTACGCGGTCGCGCTCTCGTGCCCGCGCATCCACGTCATGGCAGGGCTCGTGCCCGAGAACACGGAGCGCGAATCCGTGCAGCCGACCTACCTCGACAATCTGCACTGGGCCGCTGTCGAGGCCGCCAAGGCCGGGCGCGACCTGCTGCTGGAGCCGATCAACACGCGCGACATCCCGCGCTTCTTCCTCAACCGGCAGGACCATGCGCACGAGATCGTCGAAGCCATCGGCGCGCTCAACGTGCAGGTGCAGATGGACCTTTACCACTGCCAGATCGTCGAGGGCGACGTGGCGATGAAGATCCGCAAGTACCTGCCCACTGGCCGCGTCGGCCACTTCCAGATCGCCGGCGTGCCCGAACGGCACGAACCCGATGTCGGGGAGATGAACTACCCGTATCTCTTCGACGTCATCGACGAGGTGTCGGCGCAATGCGGCTGGCAGGGCTGGGTCGGCTGCGAGTACCGGCCCCGGCGGGGCGCGGTCGCGAACGGCACCAGCGACGGACTCGGCTGGCTGCGAGCGCTGCCGCGCACGGCGGGCGCATGAGACTGGAGGCGGTACGCATTCCCCCGCGGCTGCGCGCCTTCGCGGCGGGAAGCGCCGACGTGTTCGATGTGTCGATCGATGGCGGCGTGGTCCAGTCGATCGAGCCCTCGGCGAGGGCGGCGCGCGGCACGCTGCTCAGCGGCCTGGTCGATGCGCACGCGCATATCGACAAGAACTACACCGTTCGCGAAGTCGGCGCGGCACAAGGCGATCTCTTCGCAGCCATCGGACGCATGGCAGCGCATCGCGCCGGCTGGACCGCCGATGCGCTGCGCATCCGAATGACGCGCGCGCTGGGCGACGCCTGGCGCTCGGGCACACGCGCGCTGCGCACGCATCTCGACTGGGGCGAGGCGGGCGCGCCGGCATCGCTCGCCGTGTTCGAGGAACTGCGCGAAGCATGGCGCGACCGCGTCGAGCTCCAGTTCGTGGCGCTGACGCCGCTCGACCTGTTCGCCGACGCCGAGGCCGGCGCGCGCATCGCGCGCACCGTGAAGCGCGCTCATGGTGTGCTCGGCGCGTTCGTCTATCGCAACGAAGGCATCGTCCACAAGCTGGGGCGCGCGTTCGATCTCGCGCAGGAGCACGGGCTCGCGCTCGACTTTCACGTCGACGAAGGCCTGGATGTGCAAGCGACCGGGCTGCGCACTATCGCGCAGCTCGCGATCGCGCGCGGCCTGATCGGGCGCGTGACCTGCGGGCATGCGTGCTCGCTGTCGGTTCAGGACGATGCGGCGGCGCGCGACACGCTGGGGTTGTGCGCAGAGGCCGGCATCCATCTGGTCGCGCTGCCGACCACCAACCTCTACCTGCAGGGGGCTTGGGACCGCACGCCGCTGCAGCGCGGCATCACGCGCATCCGCGAGGCCGCATCGCTGGGCGTGCGCGCCAGCCTCGCGACCGACAACGTGCAGGACGCCTTCTATCCCTACGGCAGCTACGACCTGGTCGAGACCTTCGGGCTCGGCGTGCAGATGGCGCACCTCGCGCCTGCATCGGATTGGCTCGACGCGATCACGGTGAGCCCCGCGAAGGCGCTGCGCCTCGCCTGGGACGGCCGCATCGCACCCGGATGCCCGGCGGACCTCGTGCTGCTGGCGGCCGCCGACGAATATGAACTTCTGGACCCGCGCGGACGGCGCCGCACCGTCATCCGTGCGGGCCGCATCGTGGAGAACACCGAATGAGCATGGGCAAACCGATGGCCAACTACGCGGCCGCCAAGCGCGTGGGGGACTTCGTCTTCATGAGCGGCGTGGTCGCGGTCGATCCGGCCACGCGCCGCGCGGTCGCGAGCTACGACGACATTCCCGAAGCCGCGCGCGAAGCGCTGCGGCCGCTGGGCTACGCGACCGGCCAGATGTCGGTGGACATCTTCGAAGCGCCCATCGTCGCGCAGAGCTGGTTCGTGCTCGAGCGCATCCGGCAGATCGCCGCCGAGCACGGCGGCACGATGGACGACGTGGTGAAGCTGGTGCAGTACTTCACGCATCTGCCCAACTACGCGCCCTACAACCGCGTGCGCGGCCTGTTCTATCCGGGCGAGCCGCCGGTGAGCACGGTGGTCGAGGTGTCGCGCTTCCTGCCGGGTGACGAGGTGCTCGTCGAGGTGGAGGCGACGATGTACCTGCCGCAGCACTGAACCACTGAAGCACCGGCTTCAGCGGACCGATGCACCCTTGAGCAGGAAGTCGGTCACCTGCTCGATCAGGTAGCGCCGGTCCTTGTCGTCGCCCTCGGCGGTGTTGCGGAAGTACGCGACCTGCGTCGCGTGGTCCGCATAGAACTGCGTCACCGCCCACAGGTGGAAGAGAAACAGCATCGGATCGACCGGCCCCATCAGTCCCTGGTTGATCCAGTTCTGGATCACCGCCACCGCCTGCTCGGTGCGCTGCTTGCTCGTCCCCATCATCTCCCTGAGCACCGGCGCGCCGCGCATCATCTCGGCCGTGAAGATGCGAGAGCGCAGCGGGTGCTCGAAGGAGAACATCATCTTGCGATGGACGAGGTCGGCGAGCACCTTGCGCGGCCCGAAGGCCTCGTCGCTGAAGCCGAAGACGCCGATCCAGTCGTTGATGATGTCCTGCAGGATCTGCCGGTACAGCGCTTCCTTGCTCTCGATGTAGTAGTGAAGCTGCGCCTTCGACAGGCCCGCCTTGTCGGCGATCGCCTGCGTGGAGGCGCCTGCCAGCCCGTCGTTCGCGAACACCTCCACCGCCGCCTGGTAGATCACCGCGAGCACCTGCGTGTACTTGCGCGCGCGGCCACGCGTGGCCGGGGTCTCGGGGCCGTCTTCGACGGATTTCTGCGGGGCGCTGCTGCGTGCGGTGCTCATCGGGAATGCATGGTGCCAGAGCGGTCACCGACAGAGGTCACAGATCGATCGCGAGCGCATCGCCCTTTGCGCGCGAACAACAAAGCGCGACTTTCTTCACGCGTTCGCCGCGGGTGAGGCAGAAGTCGCGATGCTCGGCGTCCTCGCCGTCCGCGTCGACCACGCAGGTGCCGCACAGGCCCTGCTCGCAGGAGACGGGCACGTCGATGCCGAAGGCATGCAGCGCATCGACCGCGGTCTGGTCGCCGGCGACCGGCACCGTGATGCCGCGGCGCCTGAGCTGCAGCACGAACGGCTTGCCGGTGCCGCCGGCGGCATCGGCCGGCGCGGCGAAGTACTCGGTGTGCACCGCGTCGTCGGGCCAATGCGCAGCGGCGTGCCGCACCGCCTGCATGAAGCCCGCGGGCCCGCAGACGTAGAGGTGCGTGCCGGGCTTGCGCGCCGCCAGCAGCTGGCGCAGGTTGATCTTGCGCGACGCATCGCCATCGTCGAAGTGCACGCGCAGGTGCGATGCGATGGCGGGATCGCGCAGCGCGTCGGCGAACGCGAGGTGCTCCTCGCTGCGCACGAAGAGGTAGAGCTGGAAATCCGCCCCCGCGCGCGTCAGCGCCTGTGCCATCGCAAGCAGTGGCGTCATGCCGATGCCGCCCGCGAGCAGGATGTGGTGCCTGGCCTCCTCGCGGATCGGGAAGGTGTTGCGCGGCGTGCTGACCGGCAGCAGGTCGCCCTCGCGCACTCGCATGTGCATCGAGTGCGATCCGCCGCGGCTCGCCGGCTCGCGCTTGACGCCGATCAGGTACGACGAGGCACCGTCCTCGGCGCCGGCGTCGCGCGCCAGCGAGTACTGCCGGGTGAACCCGCCGGGCATGTGCACGTCGATGTGCGCGCCGGCCCGGTAGCCCGGCAGCCGGCGGCCCATCGGATGCGCGAGCTCGAAGGACAGGATCTCCGGCGTCTGGCGCGCGATGCGCGCGACCTGCACGGTGAGGGTGCGCTCGACCATGTTCGCGGCTTTCCTTACCTGGCGGCCGCCTTGCGCAGCTCGACGCCCGTGCCCTTGTTGACGAACTGCGTGGTGTAGGCGTCGCGATAGTTGAAATCCGTCGGCCTGTAGAGGCCGGCCGAGACGCTCTTGTCGTAGAAGTCCTTCATGCGCTCGTCGCTCATCGCGCCGATGCCCTTGGTGGTGGCGTCGCCGACGTCGATGTGCGCGCGCAGGATCGGGATCGACTTCTCGATGTACTCGTCGGTGATGTCGGGATTGATCTTCTTGATCATCTCGTCGGCCGCGTTGCGGTCGCCGTACAGGTAGTTGTAGTAGCCGATGTTCGAGGCCTCGACGAAGCGGCGGACCATGTCGGCCTTGTTCTTCACGAGGTCCTGACGCGTCTCGATCACCATGCCGTAGGTCGACCAGCCCGCATCGGCGAGCGACAGCACGACCGGCTTGAAGCCCGCCTGCTTTTCCACCGCGAGCGGCTCGGAGGTCGCATAGGCCTGCTGCACCGCCTGCTTGTCGGCGAGGAACTGCGACAGGCTGTAGTTGTACGGGCGCACCTGCTCGTCGCGCATGCCGTAGGCCTTCTTCATCCACTGCCAGTAGCTGATCTGGCCGTCCTTCGCGAGCAGCACCGTCTTGGCCTTGGCGAGGTCCGCGAAGGTGTCGAAGCCCTGGCCCGGGTGGGCGATGATGGCCTGCGGGTCCTTCTGGAAGTAGGCCGCGACCACGACCGTCGGCACCTTCTGCTTGATATTGTCGAAGGCCATCAGCATGTTGCCGGTCATCAGGAAGTCGACCTTGCCCGCCGGCAGCATCGGACGGTTGTTGACCTGCGGGCCGCCCTGCTGGATGTCGACGTCGAGCCCGTACTTCTTGTAGGTGCCGTCGGCCAGCGCCTGGTAGAAGCCGCCGTGGCCCGGTTGTGCGCGCCAGTTGGTGGCGAGCACGACCTTGTCCTGCGCGAACGCGGCGGCGGCGCTGCCGGCGATGAGCGCGGCGACCAGGCCGCGTGCGATGAAGTTCGGTGCGAAGTGCATGGTGGTTCCTTGGTTGTCTCTGTGAGTGGTTCAGGGGATCATCGGCCGCCGCCGGGCCGCCCCAAGGCGGCCGAGCCTCCCCCTCGGGGGGTGGAGAAGCACACGAAGTGGCAAGCCGGTGGGCTCATGTACTTCTGGCCATCTCGGGTTTCCAGCCGCGCGTCTTGCCGGGGTTCATCAGGCCCATCGGGTCGCTGCGTTTCTTGAATTCGATCTGCTGCGTGTCGATGGTCTTCATGCCGCCGTCCTCGATGGTCACGACATGCGGGTTGAAGATCTGGCAGCCCCCCTGCGACTCGATCTCGCGCATCACCTCGTACTGGTGCGCCTCGCCTTTCCAGCGCACGAGCAGGATCGCGAAGGTGCCGTATTCGCCGCCCGCGCGCGCGAACTCGTGGTGCTGCAACACGTCGTCGCCGAAGATCGCGATGTGGCGGTCCACCACCGCGGGGTCGAAAGGTTGCGCATACGCCACCTGCAGGTAGGTCCAGGTGCGATCGACCTTCAGCGCCTGCAGCGTGGTGTGGTTGTAGGCGCACTCGTAGGCGGGCGGCAGGCCGGCGGCGTGGAGCTGGGCCTCGGTGCCTGCGAGCGAGATGCTGCCGCCGTGCGCGGCCACGAGCGCGCGGAACCGATCCATCGAATCCGGCGCCACCATCGCGAACATCGCATGCTTGTCCCGCGGAAAGTGCGAGCCGAGCATCGCGTAATACGGCGAGAACCGCGCATCGACGGCCGACAGGAGGAAGAGTTCCAGGGACGGCGTGCTCGCGGCGACGCCGAAGTCCAGCACGCCGCGATAGGTGTCGAAG
The DNA here is from genome assembly GCF_037889935.1 of Variovorax ureilyticus. Classification (NCBI taxonomy): domain Bacteria; kingdom Pseudomonadati; phylum Pseudomonadota; class Betaproteobacteria; order Burkholderiales; family Comamonadaceae; genus Variovorax; species Variovorax ureilyticus. The sequence continues at coordinate 104,348 of NZ_JBBKZU010000005.1, read as the reverse complement.
AGCGCGATGCAATGGACCCACTCCACGGCGGGGCTCAACGCCACTTCCACCTCGGTGATGACGCCGTTGGTGCCGTAGGCGTGATGCACCTGCTGGATCTCGTCGCCCTGCAACTCGATGATGCGGGGCTCGCGCTCCACCGTCATCACGCGTGCGCGCAGCAGGTTGCCCGTGTCGCGCAGGATGCCGTGCCGGATCGAGCCGATGCCGCCGAAGCCGCCTGCGATGAAGCCGCCGATCGACGCGACGTGCCAGGTCGACGGCCACATGCGCAGTGCCTGCCCGGTCTCGGCGACGGCCAGTTCGATGTCGTGCATGCGCGCGCCGGCCTGCACGCGCACGCGGCCGTCGGCGATCTCGAGCACGCGGCTCATCTGCGTCACGTCGAGCACCAGGCCGCCTTCGAGCGGCACGCACTGGCCGTAGTTGCCGGTGCCGCCCGCGCGCACGGTGATCGGCAGCTTCCACTTCGCCGCCACCGCGGCGGCCTGCCGCACGTCGTCCTCGGTCGAGACCTTGACGACGAGATCGGCTACGCAGCCGGCGAGCCGTTCCGTGAGGATCGGGCTGTACCAGTAGAAGTCCTTGGACAGCTGCTTGCGCTGCCCCGGCGAGACGATGACGTTGAGGCCATGCAGGTCCTGCGCGACGGCCGACCAGTCGACCTCCGGCGCGGCGGGGCGCTCCATCAGGCGTGCGCTCATGTCACCGCTCCCTCTTCATTTCGCTCTCGTGCCAGTGGCCGAGCACCGCGCGGGAAAGGGCCGCGAAGACCAGGAAGATCACGATGCCCAGCAGAGACACCAGCAGCAGCGCCGCGAACATCATCGGGATCTCGGTGCGGAAGCTCGACTCGAGGATGCGCGATGCGAGGCCCGTCTCGCGCCCCGCGGTGCCGGCGGTGAACTCGGCGACCACCGCGCCGATCAGGCTCAGCCCGCCGGCGATCTTCAGCCCGGCCATGAAGTACGGCAGCGCGCTCGGCACCAGCAGGTGGCGGAACAGCTGCCACGGCGAGGCCCTGTAGAGCTGGAACAGGTCGCGCAGGTTGCTGTCGGCGCTCTTCAGGCCGATCACCGTGTTCGACAGGATCGGGAAGAAGGCCACGATCCACGCGCACAGCAGCAGCGCGGCGGTGGTGCTCGACACGTAGATCAGGATCAGCGGCGCGATCGCGATGATCGGCGTCACCTGCAGGATCACCGCGATCGGGAACAGCCCGATCTCCACCCACTTGAAAAGCGCGAACGCGATCGCGAGCAGCACGCCGCCGACGATCGCCGCCACCAGCGCGAGCAGGGTGAGCTTGACGGTGAACCACAGCGCGCCCGAGAGCGTGTCCCAGTTGTCCACGAGCGTGGTGAGGATCAGCGAGGGCGCGGGAATGATGTAGTGCGGCACGTTGTTCACGCGCACCAGCACTTCCCACAAGAGCAGCAGGCCCGCAATGACGATGGTGGGCACCGCGATGCGCAGCAGCGATTCGCGGCGGCGGATGCGGTCGTCGCGCGCCTGCAGGTCGGCGGCCGAAGGCGCGGCCTGCACGTCGGCGAGCGCCGGGTTGTCAGTGATCGATGTCGACGCCATGGAGGGCTCCGTGCAAGGACTGCGACACCGCGGTGCAGTGCGCGTTGTAGCGGCTGGAGGTGCGGAAGGCTTCGCCGCGCGGGTAGGGCTCGTCGATGCGGATCTCCTCGATCACGCGGCCCGGCCGCGGCGCCATCACGACGATGCGGTTGGACAGGTAGACCGATTCGTAGACGCTGTGCGTGACGAAGATGATCGAGAAGCGATGCTCGCGCCAGATCGCCAGCAGATCGTTGTTGAGCTTGATGCGCGTCATCTCGTCGAGCGCGGCGAAGGGCTCGTCCATCAGCAGCAGGCGCGGCCGGGTGACCAGCGCGCGCGCGATCGACACGCGCATCTTCATCCCGCCCGACAGCTCGCGCGGATAGACGTTGGCGAAGCGCGAGAGCCCCACCATTTCGAGCGCCTGCGAGACGACCGGCTCGGCCGCGTCGCGCCCGACGCCGGCGAGCTTGAGCGGCAGCCAGACGTTGTCGAACACCCGCGCCCAGGGCATGAGCGTCGGCTCCTGGAAGACGAAGCCGAGTTCGCGGTCGATCCCGGACGATGCGGCGGCGGTCTTCGACCACCTCACTTCGCCCGAACTGATGCGCGTGAGGCCGGCGATCAGGCGCAGCGCGGTGCTCTTGCCGCAGCCCGAGGGGCCGAGGAAGCTGATGAAGTCGTGTTCGCCGCAGTCGAGCGTCATGCCCTGCAGCGCCAGCGTGCCGTTGGCGAAGCGCTTGCTGACGTTGCGCAGGCTGACCAGCTGCTGCGTGGAGGATGGGGTGTCGTTCATGACCAGGCCGGCTCGTTGTCGAGACGTTCGAGAGGGAAGCGGTCGACCTCGCGCAGCAGTTCGACGAAGCGCTCGCCCACGTGATCGAGCACCGCCTTGCCCTTCACCGCGGCTGCGCGGGTGGCGTCGCCGGCAGCGCCCGCCGGGTTGATGTCGTGCATCTGCCAGCCGAGCTTGCCGCTGGGCGTGATCGAGAGGTACCTGTTTTCCTTCGCGAGGTCTTCCGTCATCGAGTGGAAGTTGCGGAAGTTCTCGGGCCGCACGTGGTCGGGCGTGAGGTGCAGCATCACCGAGCTTTCGAGATCGCCGGCATGCACGCCGTGCTTGCCTTCGTGCGCGGTGAAGAGGCCTTCGGGCAGGCCCAGGGTGTACCAGTTGGCGGCCACCACCATCATTCCGTGCGCTTCGCGCAGGTCGCGCGCGACGATGTCCATCACCGACATCTGCCCGCCGTGGCTGTTGTAGAGCACCAGCTTGCGCACGCCGGCCTTCGCCACGCTGGCGCCGATGTCGGTCCACAGCGAGATCAGGGTGGTGGCGGAGACGGTCAGCGTGCCCGGGTAGCGCGAATGCTCGTTGCTCTTGCCGTAGGGCACCGTGGGCAGGAAGAGCACCGGAAGATCGTCCGGCAGGTGCGGAACGGTGGCCTGCACCATGCCGTCGATGGTGGCGGTGTCGGTGGACATCGGCAGGTGCGGGCCGTGCTGCTCGGTGGCGCCGACCGGCAGCACGGCGATGAGCCGGGAGCGATCGAGGCGGGAAAACTCTTCGCTGGTCAGGTCGGACCAGAAGCGGCTGCGCGGTCGGGTGGAGCTCATCGAACACCTCGTTCATCGTGAAGGTGTCTAAATTATCCATTTGGTCAAAAAAGGACTCTTATCGTTTTCCCGATGTGATGCTTCCGATGATGAAACGAAGGGTAATTGCGCGGCAGGATGGGAGGTTTAAGTGACCGTTCGGTCAAATTGGCGCCTCCAGACGCTGCTTGAGCCGGCGCACCGCGATGCGCGATTCCTCATCGACCTGATTCCGGATGCGCACGCGGTCGAGCAACGCGAACAGCAGGTTCGGCGCGCCATATTCGAACTCGCGCAGGAAGTGCGTTCCGCCGGCAGTGGGCGTGAGCGTGTAGCTGACGGTGCCGGCTTCCCGGCCCCCGATCGTGCCGGCGATGCGCCAGTAGCGATCGGGTTCGCGGGCAGTCACGCGCCAGGTCACCCGGCCGGTGCGGCCGGCGACGCTGAAGTCCTCCTCCACCGATTCGCCGACCGCGAGCGAATGGTCCACGGCGCCGCGCACCGCGAGCGACGACGGATGCCACTCCGGCCAGTGGCCCGGGGTGGTGACGTAGGCGTAGACATCGGCCGGCGGTCTCGCGATGTCGGCCTCGGAGACGATCCGCGTCTTGCCGAAGTCCATCGGCACGAACAGCGCCACCGCGACGACGACCAGCGTCAGCGCGGACGAGGCGATCAGTTTCGATACGCGGCTCATGGCAGGCCCTCCTTCCCTGCGGGAGCGGCGCGTGCGCGAAGCCGGCCGTAATATCGGCGACCTCTCACTGGAACCCGCGATGTCGAACCCGCAGATGCCTTCATTGTCCGCGTGCGACGTGCTCGTGATCGGCGCGGGGCCGGCCGGCAGCGCCTGCGCGCAGATGCTGGCGCGCGCGGGGCTCGATGTCGTGCTCGCCGATCAGCACGAGTTCCCGCGCGACAAGGTCTGCGGCGATGGCTTGATCCCGGATGCGCACCGCGCGCTCGAGCGCCTCGGCGTGCAGGGCGAAGTGCTCGCGCGCGCCCGCGCGTCGGCGCAGGTCGGCTGCGTGGGGCCGAGCGGCGGGCGGGTCGAGGTGCCGGCGCGGCTGGCGGTGCTGCCCCGCCGCGAGTTGGACGAGATTCTTCGGCGGGCGGCGCTCGCCGCGGGTGCACGCTGGCTCGCGCCGGCGAAGTTCGAGGCCCCCCTCGTCGATGCCGACGGACGTGTGGCCGGCGCGCGGCTCGCATTGCCGGGCGGTATTTCGCAGTCGGTCGCGGCGCACTGGACCGTTCTCGCCACCGGCGCCGCATCGGGCCCGCTGACGGCGGCTGGCCTGTGCACGCGCAAGGCGCCAAGCGGCATCGCGCTGCGCGGCTACGTCAGGCACGAGGCGATGGCGGCGCGCGGCAACGGCCTCGAAGTGGTGTGGCATCGCGCGCTGCGGCGCGGCTACGGCTGGATCTTTCCGTGTGCCGCCGGCGTCTTCAACATCGGCGTCGGCGTGACGCACGACGGCGACGTGAACCTGCGCGACCTCTTCGATGCCTTCAAGCGCATTCATGCGCCCGCGCGCGAGCTGTTGGAAGGCGGCGAGCCGCTCGGCCCGTTCAAGGGCGCGCCGCTGCGCTGTTCTCTCGAAGGCGCGCGCTGGTCACGCCCCGGGCTGCTGGTCGCGGGCGAGGCGGCCGGCAGCACCTACCAGTTCACTGGCGAGGGCATCGGCAAGGCGCTGGAAACCGGCATGCTCGCCGCACAGGCGATCGCCCTGGGGCATGACGCCGGCGCGGAAGCGCAGGTCGGCGCACGCTACGAGGCCGCGCTGGATTCGCTGAAGCCGCGCTTCGCGGCCTACGAGTTGGCGAACCGCATCAACGACCACCCCTGGCTCGCCGACCTCCTCGTGTGGCGCGCTCGGCGCAGCCCGAGCCTGGTGAAGCGTTTGAGCGGCGTGCTCGAGGAGACCCATGACCCCGGCCGCCTCGTCACCGCAGGCGGCGTCCTCCGGCTGCTGCTGCCGTTGAGCTGACCCGGCGGTTCGACTTGATCAACGCGCCCCATGGGCATATAAGTCGTCATGGTTCCTTATTCGTCGCAAGACGGAAAGGAGGGTGCGATGCGCAGACGCATTTACTGGCTGATGCCGGACCTGGCGAGCGCCAGGCGCGCGATGCACGATCTCGTGCAGGCGCGCGTCGACGTTGCGCACATTCATTTCGCCGCTTCGGAAGGCACGGACATGGCTGGCCTTCACGCGGCGAATGTCTGGCAGACCTCGGACCTCGTCCACGCGGCGAAGACGGGTTGGGCCATCGGCAGCGCCTGCGGAATGATCCTCGGGCTGATCGCGGGCCTCAACTTCCCCGTCTTGGGCGACGAGCCCGAATGGGAACTGGCTGTGGTGCTGGGCGGGATGGGCGGCGTGGTCGGCGCCTGGTCGGCCAGCATGATCGGCATCTCGATTCCGAGCCCCGGCGTGCAGCGCTTCGAAGGAGCGATGGACCGGGGATGGATCCTGCTGATGGTCGATCCGCCGCGTGCGCGCGCCGAGCAGATCGAGGCGCTGCTGCGCACGACTCATCCCGAGGCCCTGTTCGAGGGCGAAGCGCAGCAGGTCCCGGCGTTTCGCTGAACGCCGCGGACCACCACACGATGGCGATGACGAGACAAGGAACCGCCCATGGTCATGGCCATCGTCCTCATCGTCATCGTGGTCGGCTCCGTCCTGTTCCACCTCGTCAGTCCGTGGTGGACCACGCCGCTCGCTTCCAACTGGAAGTCGATGGACGACACGCTGACGATCACGCTGGTCATCACCGGCGTCTTCTTCGTCGCGATCAACCTCTTCGTCGTCTTTGCGCTGATTCGCTACCGCCATCGCGAAGGCCGGCGCGCGCGACTTGAGCCGGAGAACCGCAAGCTCGAGCGCTGGTTGATCATCGGCACCTCCGTCGGCATCGCCGCGCTGCTCGCGCCGGGGCTGCTGGTCTATGCGAACTTCGTGAAGTCGCCGCCGGATGCGATGGTGCTGGAAGTGCTCGGGCAGCAATGGCAGTGGCACTACCGCTTCCCGGGCGCGGACGGCAAGCTCGGCGCGACCGATGCGCGCTTCGTCACGGGCGGCAATCCCTTCGGGATCGACCCGGGCGATCCGGCGGGGCAGGACGATCTGCTCGTGGTTTCCAACGAAGTGCACCTGCCGCTCGGCAAGCCGGTGCTGGTGCTGATCCGCTCGCACGACGTGCTGCACGACTTCTATGTGCCGCCCTTCCGCGCGCGGATGAACAGCGTGCCGGGGCAGATCAGCCGCTTCTGGTTCACGCCGACGGTCGAGGGGCGCTACGAGGCGCTGTGCGCGCAGCTGTGCGGCGTGGGGCATCCGAACATGCGCGGTTTCGTCGTGGTGGAGGACGCGGCGGCCTTCCAGGCCTGGCAGGCGGCGTTGCCGACATTTGCGAAGACCCAGGTCAAGGCCACGCCCGCGCCGTCGGCCGAAGGCGCCGCCGGCGCGGGTGCGCGCATCGAACAAGGGCGCGCGCTTTCCGAATCGAAGGGCTGCGTGGCCTGTCACACCGTCGACGGCACTCCGCGCGTCGGGCCCACCTGGAAGGGCCTGTTCGGCAAGACCGAGACCATGGAAGACGGCTCGCGGGCGCTGGTGGACGAGGCGTACCTGCGCAGCTTCATCACCGATCCGATGGCGCGGCGGGTGAAGGGCTTCCCGCCGGTCATGCCGAAGATGGACCTGAGCAAGGAAGAGCTGGATGCGCTGGTGGCCTACATCCAGAGTCTCGGCAGCGCACCCGCGCAGGCCGCCACCGAACAGAAGGCACAGCGATGAATCCGCACGATGAAGACGACGACAGCGGGCATCAGCACGAGCCCAGGACCTTCCTGACGCGCTACGTCTGGAGCCAGGACCACAAGGTGATCGCGGTGCAGTACGCCTGCACCGCGATCGCGGTCGGCGTGGTCGGTCTCGTGCTGTCGAACCTGATGCGGCTGCAGCTCGGCTTCCCGGGCCACTTCGAGTTCATCAATCCCGAGCGCTACTACCAGTTCGTGACGATGCACGGAATGATCATGGTGATCTACCTGCTCACCGCGCTCTTCCTCGGGGGCTTCGGCAACTACCTCATTCCGCTGATGGTGGGCGCGCGGGACATGGTGTTCCCCTACCTCAACATGCTGAGCTTCTGGGTGTACCTGCTCTCGGTGCTGGTGCTGATGGCGAGCTTCTTCGTCGGTAGCGGGCCGACCGGCGCAGGCTGGACGCTCTACCCGCCGCAATCGATCCTGCCCGGCACGCCGGGCTACGAAGGCGGCATCCAGCTGATGCTGGTGTCGCTCGTCATCTTCATCGTCGCGACCACGATGGGCGGCCTGAACTACGTGACCACGGTGCTGCAGGCGCGCTGCCAGGGCATGACGCTGATGCGGATGCCGCTCACGGTCTGGGGCATCTTCGTGGCGACCATCCTCGCGCTGCTGGGCTTCCCGGCGCTGTTCGTCAGCGGCGTGATGCTGCTGCTCGACCGCACGCTGGGCACCAGCTTCTTCATGCCGGCGCTGGTGTCGATGGGGCAGGTCACGAACTACAAGGGCGGCAGCCCGCTTCTGTTCCAGCACCTGTTCTGGTTCTTCGGCCATCCGGAGGTCTACATCGTGGCGCTGCCGGCCTTCGGCATCGTCTCCGACCTGATCAGCGTGCATGCGCGCAAGTGCATCTTCGGCTACCGGATGATGGTGTGGGCCATCGTCGCGATCGGCGGGCTCAGCGTGGTCGTGTGGGCGCACCACATGTTCGTCGCCGGCACGAATCCTTACTTCGGCTTCTTCTTCGCGACGACGACCTTGATCATCGCGGTGCCGACCGCGATCAAGGTCTACAACTGGCTGCTCACGCTCTGGCGCGGCGACATCCATCTGTCGGTGCCGATGCTGTTCGCGCTCGCCTTCGTCTGCACCTTCGCGATCGGCGGGCTGACGGGGCTCTTCCTCGGCAACGTGAGCGTGGACATTCCGCTGTCGGGCACCTATTTCGTGGTCGCGCACTTCCACATGGTGATGGGCGTGGCGCCGCTGCTGGTGGTGTTCGGCGGCATCTACCACTGGTATCCGAAGGTCAGCGGCCGCATGCTGGACGACCGGCTCGGCCACCTGCATTTCTGGATCACCTTCCTCGGCACCTACCTGATCTACTTCCCGATGCACTACCTGGGCGTGCTCGGCATGCCCAGGCGCTACTACAACTTCGACGGCTACAAGTTCATTCCGCAATCGGCGTTCGAGCTGAACGAGTTCATCACGGTGGTCGCGCTCATCGTCGGCGCCGCGCAGTTCATCTTCATCTTCAACCTCGCATGGAGCCTGTGGCGCGGCCGGCCGGCGATTGCCAATCCATGGAAGTCCGCATCGCTCGAATGGCAGACGGCCACGACGCCGCCGCCGCACGGCAACTGGGGGCCGCGGCTGCCGGTGGTCTACCGCTGGGCCTACGCCTACGGAACGCCGGGCGCCAAGGACGACTTCATTCCGCAGAACGCGCCGCCGGAGGCGGGCGGGGTGGAGCCCGAGCCGCATGGCAAGGGCGAGGCCCATGGGGTGCCGGCATGACCGCGGCATGGATCGCCCCGCGCATCGACGCCGGCACCGGTCCCGGCGTGGCCCGGGCAGGCGCCGCGAGCATCGGGCTGTGGGTCTTCATGGGCGTGGTCACCGCGCTGTTCTCGCTCTTCGCGACGGCCTACCTGATGCGCATGAACAGCAGCGATGCGGTGACGCTCGCGCTGCCGTGGCAGCTCTGGACCAGCACGGCGCTGCTCGTCGCCGGCAGCATGACCCTGCAACGCGCGAGCGCGGCCGCGCGCCGCGCGGATGCCCTGCGCACGCGCAGGCTGCTGCTCGTGGGCGGTCTTTGCGCGATCGCATTCCTGTGCGCGCAGCTCTGGGCCTGGAACGCGCTGCTGAATGCCCAGGTGATGCCTGCGGGCAACCCGGCCGGCAGCTTCTTCTATCTGTTGACCGCGATGCACGGGCTGCACGTGGCCGGCGGACTGATCGCCTGGGCCTGGGTGATGCGCACCTTCCGGCGCGAGACGATCGATGGCGGCTGGCGCATCGCGCTTTGCGCACGCTACTGGCATTTCATGCTGGCGGTGTGGCTGGCGCTGTTCGCCCTGCTCGCATGGGTCACGCCGGAGGTGGCGCGCTTCGTCTGCGGCGCCGTCTGAATGTGAAAGGGCCGCCATGAGCACCGTGACCGCTGCACCCCATCACGCCACTGCGGGCAGCGCCGCCCTCGAAGGGCTGCGCGGCCTGGTCGCCGACTGGTCGTCCGATCGTCGCGCCTTCCACGTCTCGTGGGGCAAGGCGATGATGTGGATCTTCCTCCTGAGCGACACCTTCATCTTCAGCTGCTTCCTCATCGGCTACATGACGGTGCGCGTGTCGACCACCGCGAACTGGCCGAATCCGAGCGAGGTGTTCGGGCTGAATGTGGGCGGCGCGGACGTGCCGCTCCTGCTGATCGCGATCATGACCTTCGTCCTCATCAGCAGCAGCGGCACGATGGCGATGGCGGTCAACTGCGCCTATCGCCGCGACAAGATCAACGCGGCCACGCTGATGATCGTCACCGCCACCTGCGGCGAAATCTTCGTCGGCATGCAGGCCTTCGAGTGGTCCAAGCTCATCCTCCACGAAGGCGTACGGCCCTGGGCCAACCCGATGGGCGCGGCGCAGTTCGGCTCGGCCTTCTTCATGATCACCGGCTTCCACGGGCTGCATGTTTCGGCGGGCGTGGTCTACCTTCTCACGGTGGCGTTCAAGCTGGTGCGCGGCGACTACGACAGGAGCGGCAACTATCAGATCGTCGAGATCGCGGGCCTGTACTGGCACTTCGTGGACCTGGTGTGGGTGTTCATCTTCGCGCTGTTCTATCTCTGGTGAGGTCGACCATGAATCCATCCGGCACATCCAGCGGCACCGGCCAGCAACATCCGATCAGCCTCTATCTCAAGATCTGGGGGCTGCTCTTCGTGCTCAGCACGATGTCGTACCTGGTCGACTACTTCCACTTCCAGGGGCTGCTGCGCTGGTCGCTGATCGTCCTCTTCATGCTGCTGAAGGCGGGGCTGATCGTCTCGGTCTTCATGCACATGGCGTGGGAGCGGTTGTCGCTGGTCTACGCGATCCTGGTGCCGCCCCTGGCGCTGCTGGTGCTCGTCGGGCTCATGTTCGCGGAGGCCGGCCACACCTTCCTGACGCGGCTGCTGTTCTTCAAGTAGCCGGCTACGGCTTGGCGGCGGTCGCGTCGACGAAGCGCGCCGCCTCGTCGTCGCTGATCGGCGTCAGCGGCAGGCCGAAGGCCTCGCGAAGGCGCGCGAGGATCGATTGCGCCCAGAGCACGTTCCAGCCGAAGCCGGGATGGTCGTCGACGAGCATGGTGTTGGAGGGCGCGTCGCCCATCGTGTGGGTCACGGTCAGGTGGCCGAGGCGGACGGACTTGAAGTCCGGCTCGCCATGGGGGCCGCGGATGCCCCAGCGTTCCACGGCCCAGGCGTTGGCGTCGAAGAAGGCGATCCGTTGCGGATCGGCCTCGGCGATCCTGCGTAAGGCGGCGTTCGCACCGGCGAGTGCCCGGCGGATGTTGGACGGCGAGGTGGCGTCGCGGTACTTGTCTTGCAGGGCCGGGTCATCGCCCTGGTTGGTGATGCCGGCGAGCAGGATGCGCACCGAGGGGTGCGAGGCATGAATCGCCTCGATGGCGCGGCCGATCTGCTGCGTGCAGTAGTCGATCACGCGGTGCAGTTCGGGCGCTTCGGGCTCGCGCGCCATCAGGTCCAGGTAGGGATTCCAGTCGTTCGCGCCGATGTAGATCACGACCACGCCGTTCTGCCACCGCTCGGGCTGCTGCTTCATCAACGAAAGCAGGCGCGGCACCTGCGGGTAGCGGAAGCCGAGCCCGTCGCCCATGAGGTTCTTGCAGGCGCCGCCGGAGTTCGCGAAGTTGTAGAGGTAGTCCTCCTTGATCGGCGTGCGCGACGGCAGCAGTCCCACCTTGTCGCGCACCCAGGCCGACCACCACGGGCGTCCCCAGTGCACCCAGGGGCCGAAGTCGAGTTCGTTGCCGCGCATCCGGGCGAGCACCTCGGTCCACTGGAAGGTCTGATCGCGCAGCGCGCCCCCGCGCTCGTGGCTTCCCAGCGGAAAGGCCACGCGGTCCTGGTACGAGTGGCTGTTGGAATCGCCGAGCACCGCGATCGGGATCGTTCCAGGCCGGACCGCGGGCTTCGTCGCGCCGGGCGGAGCGCCGTCGGACCATGCGAGGGCTGTTGCGAAGGCCGCGACCACAACCGCCGCGGCGGCACAGACCAGAAGGAAGCTGAAAAGGCGTGGGCTCATGCTCGCGGATTCTGACGGAATGAGCCATGCGATGCCGCCACCCGGCTCCCGGGGTCGACCGCGCGCCGGGATCGAGCCTTCAGCGGTGCACGACGTAGCGCGTCACGACCGGCAGCGATTCGCCCTGATGGAACGTCAGCCGGCGTTCGCGCAGCGCCATGTCCGCCGCCGTGGCGCGATGGAAGCGCCGCAGGTGCTCGGTCCACGACTCGTCGGTGATCTGCTCGACATAGCGGTTCGGTTCGGCGATGTCGTGCAGCAGATCCCAGGCGATCGCGCCCTGGCTCAGCCGTGCGCGGCGCGTCTCGTGCATCACCAGCCGGAAGGCGGCGGCGCGGGCGGGGTCGATCAGGTATTCGACGGTGATCACGACCCGGCCTTCCTCCTCGGGCGGGCTCTTGGGCGGGCCCGCGGCCCAGCCTTGAGTCGCGGGGCTGGTGTCGTCTTCCTCGCCCATGCCGTCGGTGACCCACCGCAGCGCCGCCAGCATCGCCAGGGTGCCGCTCACCGCCGCGATGCCCAGGCTGACATAAAGAGACGTCATCTCCGCGACCTGTCCCCAGAACGCCGCCCCCAGCGCGCTCGCGCCCATGATCGCCATCTGGTACATCGACATGCCGCGCGCGCGGACCCAGTCGGGCAGCGCGAGCTGGGCCGAGACCGAGAGCGAATTCGCGACGGTGATCCAGGCCATGCCGCCGAAGAACATCGCCGGCACGGCGACCCAGGCGTTGGGCGCGGCCGCCATCACCGCGGTCGACGCGGACTGCAGCATCGTTCCGCGAATCACGAGCTGGTCGCGCACCATCGCCTGGCGCAGCCGGGGCAGGAACAGCACCGCCACGATGGCGCCCGAGCCCATGGCCGCGAGCAGCAGCGTGAAGGTGCCTGCGCCGCCGCCCTGCAGATTGCGCGCCAGGAGCGGCAGCAGCGCGAGCAAGGCCGTGGAATGCAGGAAGAAGATCGCCACCCGCGTGAGCACCGCGCGCATGCGTTGCGACTGGCGCACGAACTGCACGCCCACGCGCATCGCGCTGATCAGCTTCTCGCGCCCGAGCGGATTGGGCGTGTGCTCGCGCCGCCAGTGCATCACCACGAAACCCGACGCGACGCACATCACCGCGTTGAGCCCGAACACCCAGACCGTGCCCGCGCTCGCGATCAGCGTGCCCGCCAGCAGCGGCCCGATGATGCGCGACGCATTCATCGCGATGCCGTTCAGGCCCAGCGCTGCCGGCAGGTGCGTGCGCGGCACCAGCTCGGGCACGATCGCCGAGAACACCGGCCAACGCATCGCCAGACCGATGCCGTTGGCAAAAGTCAGCGCCAGCAGCAGCGGCGCGCTCATCGCGTCGAGCACCACCGTGGCGCACAGCACGATGGCCGTGGCCGCCAGCCAGAACTGCGTGGCAACGAGCCAGCGCCGCCGGTCGAGGATGTCGGCCAGCGCGCCGCTCGGCAGGCCGAGCAGGAACACCGGCAGGGTCGACGCCGACTGCACCAGCGCCACCCACATGGGCGAAGTCGTGAGCGAGGTCATCATCCACGCCGCCGCCACGTCGTTCATCCACATGCAGATGTTGGCGATGAGCCAGGTGCTCCACAGCATGCGGAACACGGGGAGCTTGAGCGGTTCGAGAGGGCCGACGCGAGCCGTGAGGCTCGGGCGCAGCGTGACGGGGGTCTCTTCGGGCGTGATCGGTGGCATGTCTTTCGTCTTGGTCAACCCGCGCCCGCTCCAGGTGGTCTCAGCCGCGGTCGCTGCGCGCGAGCCGGTGTTCGAGCCGGCGCAGCATCGTCGTGAGCGCCAGCGTCATCAGCCAGTAGATCACGGAGATGGCGAGGTACGGCTCCCAGTAGCGGCTATAGGCGCCGGCCACGGTGCGGGCCGCATACGCCAGTTCGGCCAAGCCGATTGCCGACACCAGCGAGGTGTCCTTGAGCAGTGCGATCGCATTGTTGCCCAGCGGCGGCAGCATGCGGCGGAATGCCTGTGGCAGCACCACATAGCGCATCACCTGCGCATGGGTGAAGCCGAGCGACCGGCCGGCATCGACCTGTCCCCGCGAGATCGACTGGATGCCGGCGCGAAATACCTCGGAGATATAAGCGGCCGAGTTCAGGGTGAGCGCCACGATGCCCGAGATCAGCGCGCCGTGTTCCTGCTTCAGCTCGCGCGCCAGATCGCCGGTCACGATCAGGCCCGAGGTCGGATGAATGAACAGGGGCATCACCGCGAAATGGATCAGCAGGATCTGCACGAACAGCGGCGTGCCGCGAAAGAAGCTCACATAGACCGTCGACGGCCAGCGCAGGAAGAAGCGCGCCATCCAGCTCCAGGGCGCGTGCGTGGGCCGGGCCAGGCGCGCCAGCGCGAGGCACAGGCCCCAGGTCGCGCCCAGCAGCACGCAGACCACCGTCATGCGCAGCGTCATCCAGGCGCCTTCGATGAACAGGCTTTTGTATTCGAGCAGGATGTCGACCCGAAACCAGCCAAACCAGACGATGGGCTCCATCGAACTTCCCCTCCTCAGCGGTCAACGAGAAACGGCCGCGGTGAGCGGCCGTGTGTGATTTGTCGGTGCGGAAAGCCGGCTACCTGGCGCCCGGGTCCTTGTCGAACCACTTCTTGTAGATCGTCGCGTAGGTGCCGTCGGCGCGGATCGCCGCCAGGCCGGCCGCGAGCTTGTCCTGGAGGGCCTTGTCGCCCTTCTTCACGACGATGCCGAATGCCTCTTCCGGGAACGACTTGTCGTCCACTGTCTTGAGCTCGGGGTTCTGCGCCACACGATAGGCGATCACGCCGTTGTCGCCCACCGCGGCATCGACGCCGCCCCCGGCCAGTTCGGAAATGATCAGCGGCGTGCTCTCGAAGCGGCGCAGGTTCGGGTTGGTCTTGCCGAACTCGCGGGAGACCACGTCGTCGGCGGTCGACGCGTTGACCACCGCGATCTTCTTGCCGGCGAGGTCCTTCAGCGACGTGACGCTGCTGCTCTTGGGCACCGCGATCAGCTGCTTCGCGGCGAAATAGGGCGGGGAGAAATCGTAGCTCTGCTTGCGCTTCTCGTTGATCGTGACACCCGAGATGATCAGGTCGACGTCGCCGTTGTTGAGCGCGGCGAAGATGCCGCTCCAGGGCGTGTTCACCAGCTTGATCTTGAAGCCCTGCTGCTTCGCGATGGCGTTGATGATGTCGATGTCGAAGCCGACGATCTGCTTGTCCTTGTTCTCGAAGGCGAAGGGCGCATAGGTGGCGCTGGAAGCCACGGTGAGTTCGCGGCTCTGCGCGTGGGCGCCGAGCGTCAGCGAGGCACCCAGCAGACCGAGCGAAAGCAGGAGGGTGCGGCGGAATCGATTCATCGGGTGCCTTTTGTCGGGATGGTGGGGCGAGATTCTAGGGCGCGCGCGAAGGGGTTTTCGGGGCCAGATGCCCCAGCGGCAGCGCATGGCTCGCCTTGACCTCGCCGAGCGAGAAGCTGGTGTGGATGTCCTTCACGTTCGGCAGATTCAGCAGGTGCTGGAGTGCGAAGCGCGAGAAGCTGTCGAGGTCCTGCGCCACCACCTGGAGCTCGAAGGTGCCGGTGCCGCTGATGTAGTGACAGGCGATCACTTCCGGCAGCTTGCGGATCGCATCCTCGAGCCTGCGCGTGAGATCGCCGGTGGTGCGTTCGGTGTCCACCCGCACAAAAGCGAGCACGCCAAGCCCGATCTTGTGCCGGTCGATCTCGGCGTGGTAGCCCTTGATGTAGCCGGCGTCCTCCAGTGCGCGCACCCGGCGCCAGCACGGGGCCGCCGAAAGCCCCACGCGCTGCGCAAGTTCGGCATTGGTCAGCCGCCCGTCGGCTTGCAGTTCTTGCAGGATCGCGAGGTCAAACTTATCGATGCTTTCCATATTCCGCCATTATAAGAAAGAATCTTTCTGAAAGCTGGCCTATGCGGGCAAAGAAAGCAAACACCTGTCAGGGCAGCAGGCATACACTTTGCGACACGATGGCCGAGGGCTTTCCGATCTGGAGATCCCGCAAGCCACGCCCACAAGGCAAAGCCCACTGGAGACAGACACGATGAACGCCCCACTGCCCGAGCACATCCGCAAGGCCCTCGAAACCGTCACGCTCGACGACAAGTACTCACTGGACTACGGCCGCGCCTTCATGAGCGGCGTCCAGGCGCTCGTCAAGCTGCCGATGCTGCAGCGGCTGCGGGACCAGCAGCAGGGCAAGAACACCGCCGGCTTCGTCAGCGGCTACCGCGGCTCCCCGCTTGGCGGCTACGACCAGGCGCTGTGGAAGGCCAGCAAGTACCTCAAGCAGCAGAACATCGTCTTCCAGCCGGGCGTGAACGAAGAACTCGCCGCCACCGCGCTTTGGGGCACGCAGCAGCTCGGATTCGCGCCGCCGGGCACCAACAGGTTCGATGGCGTCTTCGGCATCTGGTACGGCAAGGGCCCTGGCGTGGACCGCTGCTCCGACGTCTTCAAGCACGCCAACATGGCCGGCACTACCCCGTGGGGCGGCGTGATCGCCGTGGCGGGCGACGACCACATCTCCAAGAGCTCGACCGCCGCGCACCAGAGCGACCACATCTTCAAGGCCTGCGGCACGCCGGTGTTCTTCCCGGCCAACGTGCAGGAAATCCTCGACCTGGGCATCCACGCCTTCGCGATGAGCCGCTTCGCCGGGATCTGGTCGGGCATGAAGACCATCCAGGAGATCGTCGAGTCGAGCGCCACCGCGATGATCGACCCCGAGCGCGTCGAGATCGTGACCCCCACCGACTTCCAGATGCCGCCGGGCGGCCTGCACATCCGCTGGCCCGACCACGCGCTGGAGCAGGAAGCGCGCCTGATGCACTACAAGTGGTACGCGGCGCTCGCCTACATCCGCGCCAACCGGCTCAACCACAACGTCATCGAGGGGCCCAACGACCGCTTCGGCATCATGGCCAGCGGCAAGGCCTTCAATGACACGCGCCAGGCGTTGATCGACCTGGGCCTCGACGACGCGGCCTGCCGACAGCTCGGCATCCGCCTGCACAAGGTCGCCGTGGTGTGGCCGCTGGAGGCGCAGCTCACCCGCGCCTTCGCCACCGGCCTGCAGGAAATCCTCGTGGTCGAGGAAAAGCGGCAGGTCATCGAGTACCAGCTCAAGGAAGAGCTCTACAACTGGCGCGGCGACGTGCGCCCGAACGTCGTCGGCAAGTTCGACGAAGGCGAGGTGTACGAGGCCGAGGGTTATTCGGGCGGCGAATGGTCGATGCCCAACCCGACATCGCACACGCTGCTGCGCGCCAATGCCGACCTGAATCCGGCGCTGATCGCCAAGGCGATTGCGCAGCGGCTCAAGAAGACCGGCATCCTCGCGGCGGCCGGCGCCGACATGGCCGCGCGCATCGATGCGCAGCTCGCCATCCTGGAAGCCAAGGAACGCGCGATGGCCGGCCCGCAGATCGTCAGCGCGGCGGATGCGACCCGCCAGCCGTGGTTCTGCTCGGGATGCCCGCACAACACCAGCACCGTGGTGCCGGAAGGCTCGCGCGCGATGGCCGGCATCGGCTGCCACTTCATGGCGACGTGGATGGACCGCTCGACCATCGGCTTCACGCAGATGGGCGGCGAGGGCGTGCCATGGGTCGGCCAGCAGCCGTTCACCAACGAGCAGCACATCTTCGCGAACCTCGGCGACGGCACGTATTTCCACAGCGGCCTGCTCGCGATCCGCCAGAGCATCGCGGCCGGCGTGAACATCACCTACAAGATCCTCTACAACGACGCGGTCGCGATGACCGGCGGGCAGCAAGTCGGCGAGCGGCCCGAGGGCCACTCGGTGCTGCAGATCGCCGAGAGCCTGCATGCCGAGGGCGCGGCGAAGGTGGTCGTCGTCACCGACGAGCCCGAGAAGTACGAAGGTGTGCACGTGCCGGGCGACAACGTCAAGGTGCGGCACCGCGACGAACTCGACCAGATCCAGCGCGAGTTCCGCGAGATCAAGGGCACGACGGCCATCATCTACGACCAGACCTGCGCGACTGAGAAGCGTCGCCGCCGCAAGCGCGGCACGGCGGTCGATCCGGCCCGGCGCGTGGTGATCAACGAGCTGGTCTGCGAAGGCTGCGGCGATTGCAGCGTGCAGAGCAACTGCCTGTCGGTCGAGCCCCTGGAGACCGAATTCGGCCGCAAGCGCACGATCAACCAGAGCACCTGCAACAAGGACATGAGCTGCCTGAAGGGCTTCTGCCCGAGCTTCGTGACCGTGGAAGGCGGCCAGCTCAAGAAAAAGGCCAAGGGCAAGAGCGCTGCGCCCGCCGAGTTGGGCGCGCTGGCCGACCCGGCGATTCCTTCGCTCGCGGGCGGCAATGTCTGGGGCGTGGTGGTGGCCGGCGTCGGCGGGACCGGCGTCATCACCATCGGCCAGCTGCTCGGCATGGCCGCGCACATCGAAGGCAAGGGCATCGTCACGCAGGACGCGGCCGGCCTCGCCCAGAAGGGCGGCGCGACCTGGAGCCACGTGCTCATCGGCGACACGCAGGACGACATCCGCACCACGCGCGTCGGGACCGCGGCGGCCGACCTGGTCCTGGCCTGCGACCCGCTGGTCAGCGTGAACGCCGAGACCATGGCGCGCATGCGCGAAGGACGCACGCACGTGGCGCTCAACAGCCACAGCAGCCCGACGGCAGCGTTCGTGCGCAACGCCAACTGGCAGAACCCGCAGGAAGCTTGTGCCGCCGAGATCGCGCGCGCTGTCGGCGCCGATGCGGTCGGCGCCTTCGATGCCGACGCGGCGGCGACCTCGCTGATGGGCGACAGCATCTACGTCAACCCGATGATCCTGGGCTATGCCTGGCAGAAAGGGTGGATCCCGCTCGAGCATGCGTCGCTGATGCGCGCGATCGAGCTCAATGCCGTGGCAGTCGAGAACAACAAGACGGCCTTCGAGTGGGGCCGGCAGGCCGCAGAGCGTCCGCAGGAGGTGCAGAAGCACGTCCAGCCCGGGCAGATCATCGAGTTCAAGAAGCGCGATTCCGTCGACACGCTGGTGGCGCGCCGCGTGGAGTTCCTGACCGGCTACCAGAACGCCGCCTATGCGGAGGAATACAAGGCCTTCGTCGCCCGGGTGCAGAAGGCCGAAGCGGCGTTGGGCAAGACCAGCTTCAGCGAAGCGGTGGCGCGCCACCTGTTCAAGCTGATGGCCTACAAGGACGAGTACGAGGTCGCGCGCCTTCAGAGCGATCCGGCCTTCCTCCAGCGGATCGAGGGCATGTTCGAGGGGCAGATGGGCAAGGACTTCAAGCTCAACTACCACCTCGCGCCGCCGCTCACCGCGAAGAAGAACGCCAAGGGCCAACTCCAGAAGCAGAAGTTCGGCCCCGCCATGCTGACCGGCTTCCGGCTGCTGGCGAAGCTCAAGGGGCTGCGTGGCACCGCGCTCGACGTCTTCGGCCGCACCGAGGAACGCAGGACCGAGCGCGCCCTGATCGGCGAATACCGCGCCGCCGTCGACGAGGTGCTCGCCGGGCTGAACGCCGGCAACCATGCCCTGGCGGTAGAGATCGCGAGCCTGCCCGAGCAGATCCGCGGCTACGGCCACGTGAAGGATCGCAACCTGGCGGCTGCGCGCGCCCGCTGGGCCGAGCTGATGGCCAAGTGGCGCCATCCGCAGCCCGCCCGGGCGGCAGCCTGACGGCCCCCGGGGGCTCTTCTCTCGGCTGACCTCAAAGCCCTGATCGCCCCGGCGGGTTGCCCCTGCCGGGGCGCTTTCCGCCGAATACAATGCCTGATGGTGCGCGGCCAGGCGCCGCGCTGCGCGGCGTGTTCGCATCGCCGCGGACCGGCGGACCTCCCGTGTTGTGCGGGAGGCCGGCGCGCTTGTTTTCTTCCCTCTGCTGGAGATTCCCTTGTTCATTTCCTCTGCTTTCGCCCAGTCCGCGCCCGCCGCCGGCGGCGGTGACATGATGTCGTCGCTCGGCAGCATGCTTCCGCTGCTGCTGATGTTCGTGGTGCTGTACTTCGTCATGATCCGGCCGCAGATGAAGCGCCAGAAAGAAGCCCGCGCCATGATCGAGGCGCTGGCCAAGGGCGACGAAGTCGCCACCGCGGGCGGCGTGCTCGGCAAGATCACCCAGCTCGGCGAGCAGTACCTGACGATCGAGATCGCCAAGGGCGTCGAAGTCCAGATCCAGCGCAGCGCGGTCGTCCAGGTTCTCCCCAAGGGCGCGATCAAGTAATGCTCGCCCCCAGCCTCGCTCACTTCGTGTGCTCGGGCACCCCCTGCCGGGGGCAACACCGGCGGTCCGGCGAAGCCGGTTCCGCGGTGTTTCACTAACGGGCCCGGCTCCGCCGGCCGAAATCATGAATCGTTATCCGATTTGGAAGTACGCGATCATCGTGATCGTGCTGCTGGTGGGGCTGATCTACGCCCTGCCCAATTTCTTCGGCGAGGCGCCTGCGGTGCAGGTGTCGGCGGCCAAGTCGACGGTCAAGGTCGATGCCGGCACGCGCAACCGCGTCGAGGAAGCGCTCAAGACCGCCGGGCTGGCGCCTGATCTTCTGACGCTCGACGCCACCTCCGTGCGCGCACGCTTCACCAACACCGACGACCAGCTCAAGGCGCGCGACGTGCTGCAGCATGCGCTGGTCCCGGACCCGAGCGACCCGCCCTACGTGGTGGCGCTCAACCTGCTGTCGCGCTCGCCGTCCTGGCTGACCGCGCTGCACGCCTTCCCCATGTACCTGGGTCTCGACCTGCGCGGCGGCGTCGATTTCCTGCTGCAGGTCGACATGCAGGGCGCCATGGACAAGCGCGCCGAATCCTTCGCGGGTGACATCCGCACGGGGCTGCGCGACAAGGGCGTGCGCGGCACCTCGGTCACGCGCGTCGGCCAGACCGTCGAGGTGCGCTTCCGCGACACGGCCGGCCTGAACGCGGGCAAGGCGCTGCTCCAGGACCAGTTCCCGGACCTGGTTGCGGTCGAAAGCCAGGAAGGCGCCGACTACAAGCTCGCGCTGTCGATCAAGCCCGAGGCCGCACGCCGGCTGCAGGACGCGGCGCTCAAGCAGAACATCACCACGCTGCACAACCGGATCAACGAACTCGGCGTGGCCGAGCCGGTCATCCAGCAGCAGGGCCTGGACCGCATCGTGGTCCAGTTGCCGGGCGTGCAGGACACCGCGAAGGCCAAGGACATCCTGGGTCGCACCGCGACGCTCGAGATGCGCCTCGTCGACGAGAGCGCCGAGGGCCGCGCGGCCGAGCAGGGCACCGGCCCGGTGCCGTTCGGCTCCGAGAAGTTCATCGATCGCACCGGCCGTCCGGTGATCGTAAAGAAGCAGGTCCTCGTCACCGGCGAGAACCTCACCGATGCCCAGCCCGGCTTCGACTCGCAGACGCAGCAGCCCAAGGTCGACCTGACCATGGATGCCAAGGGCGGCCGCATCATGCGCGACGTCAGCCGCGAGAACATGCATCGGCGCATGGCGATCCTGATCTTCGAAAAGGGCCGCGGCGAGGTGCTCACCGCGCCGTCGATCAACGGCGAACTGGGCAACCGCTTCCAGATCTCCGGCGCCATGAACGTGGTCGAAGCCAACGACCTCGCGCTGCTGCTGCGTGCCGGCTCGCTGGCCGCGCCGATGGAAATCATCCAGGAACGGACCATCGGCCCGAGCCTCGGCGCCGACAACATCCAGAAGGGCTTCAACAGCGTCATGTACGGCTTCCTGGCCATCATGGTGTTCATGTGCGTTTACTACGCGCTGTTCGGCCTGTTCTCGTCGATCGCGCTGGCGGTCAACCTGCTGCTGCTGGTGGCGATCCTGTCGATGCTGCAGGCCACCCTGACCTTGCCGGGCATCGCGGCCATGGCGCTCGCCATCGGCGTGGCGATCGACTCGAACGTGCTGATCAACGAGCGCATCCGCGAGGAACTGCGGGGCGGTGCGTCGCCGCAGGCCGCGATCCACGCGGGTTACGACCGGGCCTGGAACACGATTCTGGACTCCAACGTGACCACCCTGATCGCCGGCATCGCGCTGCTGGCCTTCGGCTCCGGGCCGATCCGCGGCTTCGCGGTGGTGCATTGCATCGGCATCGTCACCTCGATGTTCTCGGCCGTGTTCTTCTCGCGCGGCCTCGTCAATCTCTGGTACGGCGGCAAGAAGAAGCTCAAGACCCTGTCGATCGGCACCGTGTGGAGGCCGGCCAACCAGGCCGCCGCCGACGCGAAGTAAGGGGCAGACCAAATGGAATTCTTCCGTATCCACAGAACCATCCCGTTCATGCGCCATGCGCTGGTGCTGAACGCGGTGTCGGTCGTCACCTTCCTGCTCGCGGTGTTCTTCCTGTTCCACCGCGGGCTTCACCTCTCGGTCGAATTCACCGGCGGTACGGTCATGGAAGTGGCCTACACGCAGCCGGTCGACATCGGAAAGGTGCGCGAGACCATCAGCAAGCTCGGCTACCAGGACGTGCTGGTGCAGAACTACGGCACCTCGCGCGACGTGCAGATCCGCCTCCCGGTGCAGAAGGGCCAGACCTCGGCCCAGCAAAGCGAGCAGGTGATGGGGGCGCTCAAGGCGGTCGAGCCGTCAGCCACCTTGCGCGGCACCGAGTTCGTCGGCCCGCAGGTCGGGGAGGAACTCACCACCAACGGCCTCAAGGCGCTCGGGATGGTGGTGGTGGGCATCATGATCTACCTCGCCTTCCGGTTCGAATGGAAGTTCGCTCTCGCGACCGTGCTGGCCAACCTGCACGACGTGGTGATCATCCTGGGCTTCTTCGCCTTCTTCCAGTGGGAGTTCTCGCTGGCGGTGCTCGCGGCCGTGCTGGCGGTGCTGGGCTATTCGGTGAACGAGTCGGTGGTGATCTTCGACCGCGTGCGCGAGAACTTCCGCCGCTATCGAAAGATGTCCACGCGCGAGGTCATCGACAACGCGATCACCTCGACCATCAGCCGGACCATCATCACCCACGGCTCGACCCAGCTGGTCGTGCTGTCGATGTTCTTCTTCGGCGGCCCGACGCTGCACTACTTTGCGCTGGCGCTGACCATCGGCATTCTTTTCGGCATCTACTCCTCGGCCTTCGTGGCCGCGGCGATCGCCATGTGGCTCGGGGTCAAGCGCGAGGATCTGGTCAAGGGGCCGGTCAAGCGCGAGGGCGATCCGGACGATCCGAACGCGGGCGCGACGGTCTGATCATGGAAGGCTGGCGCTGCGCAAACGGGGTGTTGGGGTTGCCGAGCATTGCCGGCCCTTGTGCGCTTGGCCTTCCCGATGCAAGCTCGTGATTGTCGAATCATCCAACTGACGTCCTGACTCACCCCTCCATGGCCACGCGGTCCAACGCTTCTTCCCTCCAGATTTCCCGCGAGACGCGCGAGCGTTTCGTCGCCGCCACCGAGGGGGTGATCGAGCCGGCGGCCCATGCGATCACCGAACGACTGGTGGCGTTGGCCTCGCAGACCGGCAACTCGCGCGACATGCAGGAGAACCGGGACGGCTTCCTGGCATTCCAGTCGCACGGGGCCGCGTGGGTCGCCCAGTCGCGCCAGGCGTGGCGCAAGGCGCTGGCCAGCAGTTCATCGGGCGGGTCGTCTTCCAATTCGCTGCGCCTGGAGCTGATCGGCGACGACGTGGTCGAGACGAACATCCTGTCGTCGCGGCTCGCGCAGACGATCCAGGACAAGGCGAGCTTCGAACTCAACGACCTGCGGCTGCGAATCCAGCATCTCGAAGGAACGAGCGAACTCGACGCCAAGGACGTCCTGAAGCCCGAGGCGTTCGCGAAGGTGCTGGTCGATCAGTGGCTTGCCAGCGGGCTGAGCCGGGAGCTCTGGACCAAGGTTCAGGATCAGATGCAGTTGCACATGGTCGACGGGATGGTGAAGGCCTACAAGGACGCCAACGCCTACCTGATCAGCAGGGAAGTGATGCCGGAGATCGACCTCAAGAGCTTCGTGCGCCGCACGGGGTCGGTCAATTCAGGTGCGGCGGGGCTCGGCGGCAGCTTCGCGGCTTCGCATGCGTCGGGAAGCGCGTCGATGGGCATGACGGCGCAAATGCCGCAGGGCGGGCGCGGCGGCTATGCCCTGCCTGCGGGCAGCTTCGCGCCGGCTGCGATCGGCGTCGGCATGGGGCGCGGCGGCGCGGCGGTGTCGTCTGCCGACGCGATGGGTGCCAACGGGGGCTCGCCGCTTCTCGTGGCGCGACAGCGCGCCCAGGGCGTCCTGCTCAACCTCAAGCGTTTCGTGACCGCGCGCATCGGCGGCGACATCACACAGCATCGACCGGCAGTCGGCGTCAGCGATGGGGCGGGCGGGCCGATGGGAATGGCGGGCGCGCCGGCCTTTGCCGCGGCGATCGCGGATGCCGAGGTCGCCTATCAGGCTGCCGCGTCGCAATATGTCGTGGGCGACGAGGCCACGGCCGTCCTCCAGGCAACCGTCGATCTTCGGCGGCGCAGCGCCGAGCTGAAGAAGCGGGCGCCGACCACGGCCGACAAGGCGACGGTGGAGATCGTGGCGCTGATGTTCCAGGCCATCCTCGCCGAGGAGCGCATCCCGTTCTCGGCGCGCGTCTGGTTCGCGCGCTTGCAGATGCCCGTGCTGCGCGTGGCGATCGCCGAGCCCGAGTTCTTCGGCACCCTGCAGCACCCGGCGCGCATGCTGATCGACCGCATGGGTTCCTGCGTGATGGGCTTCGATGCCGCGGCCATCTCGGGCAGTGCGCTCGAAGGCGAGATCCGCCGCGTCGTGCAGGTGATCGAGCAATATCCGGAAACCGGCCAGCGCGTGTTCAAGCTGGTGTTCGACGAGTTCGTCGCCTTCCTCAACAAGTACCTCACGCAGAGCGACACCGCCCAGAAGGTGATGAGCGTCGCGCAGCAGGTCGAGCAGAAGGAAACGATGGCGATCCAGTACACCATCGAGTTGCGCAAGATGCTCAACGACATGCCGGTGCGCGAGGAGATCCGCGAGTTCCTCTTCAAGGTATGGGCCGAGGTGCTGGCCATCGCCGCACTGCGCTACGGTCCGCAGGACGAGCAGACCGTCATGCTGAAGCGTTCCGCTTCGGACCTCGTCTGGGCCGCCAGCGCCAAGCCGAACCGCAACGACCGCACCCGCGTGATCCAGGACCTGCCCAAGCTGCTCCAGCGCCTGCGACAGGGGATGACGTTGCTGGGCATCGTCGGGGACGCGCAGGAACAGCACATCAAGACCATCGGCGCGACCTTGTCCGATGCGTTCATGTCGAAGACCGAGGCGATTCCGCAGGCCAAGATCGAGGCCATGGCGAAGCGTCTGGCCAACCTCGAGGATTTCGTGTCGGACGAAGGCACGATGGACGTGCCGCTCGACGCCGCCAGCATCGAACTCTTGCTCGGCGTGGATGCCTCCTCGATCGAAGTCGTGCCCGACACCGGCACCAAGGTCGGCGAAGACATGCTCGCCTGGGCGCATGAGCTTCAGGTGGGCAACTGGTTCATGCTCGACCACAACGACCGGGTCAGCCAGGTCCAGTTCGTGTGGCGCAGCGAGCGCAAGCAACTTCACCTGTTCGCATCCAGCGACGGACGCAGCTTCCTGATCCAGGTGGGCCGTCTGGCGTCCTACCTGCAGGCCGGCCTGCTCGTGCCCGCCGAGGAAGAAACCCTCACCGTTCGCGCCACCCGCGAAGCCCTGGCCAAGCTCGACGCCAATCCCGAGCGCCTGCTTAATTAGCTCGCCCCAAGGCTTGCTCGCCCCCAGGCTTGCTCACTGCGTGTAGCCGCCCACCCCCTACCGGGGGCGCAGTCAGCGGCCCGGCAAAGCCGGTTCCGCGACTGCTCGCGAAGGGGCGAGCGCTGCGCGCCGCCCAATACAGCGCCATGACGCGGTATTCAACGGCCGGCGAAGCCAGGCCCGTTGGTGAAACACCGCGGAACCGGCTTTGCCGGGCCGCTGGTGTTGCCCCCCGGTAGGGGGGGCCCGAGCACACGCAGTGAGCGAGGCTGGGGGGCGAGCCTAGTGCGCCACGCGCTCGGATGCGTCGTCGCAGAGCTCGTCCAGCACCAGCGCATCGGGCTCGACGCCGGTGGACCAGTGCACCATGAGCACGATGATCTTGAGCTCGTCGATCGTCAGGGGCTCGCCGGACGTCGCCATCGCGCGCTCGATCACGATCTCGCGCATGCCCGTTGGCAGCACGCCGGAGGATTCGAGGAAGCTGATGAAGCCCAGGCACTCGGCGCCGATGTGCTCCTGTTCCGCGTTCGAATAGACGCGGATCGAGTGCGGCGATTGGGGAATGACTTCGTCGCTCCGGCTGCGAATGCCGACCGTCGCGGTCGTCTCGTCGGCATGCCTTACGAGCTGGATGCCCTGCGTGGCGTGGCTCAGGCCGTCGAGCCAGTGCAATGCTTCGCGGATTTCATCCGCATCGAAGCCCTGTGCACTTAGCTTGCGGCCCAACTGTTCGGGTGCGGGACATGCATCGCCGCGCCAATAGTTTTCGTAGACAAAAACAAGCACTTCGAACATGGGTTCAATATAGCCCAGTCAAGGTGCCCTGCCGCGTCAGTTGCGTGAAGACGACGATGTTTTGTGAAGGACGGTTCAGCCTCGCACCACGCGCTGGAACAAGCCTCCCGGAAGCCGCGCCACATGGCCTTCCAGTTCGAGTTCGAGCAGCCGAGCCTGCAACTCGGCAGCGCCGTAGCCGGTGCGGGCTGACAGGGCATCAAGGCTCATCGGGTCGAAGCCGAGATCGGAGAGAAGCCCCCACTCGCCGGTCGAGCTTGTCGCGGTCTGATCGCCCTGCGCATCGGCGGAGACCGGGGCGTCGAAACGCAATTCTTCGAGAACGTCGCCCACCGATTCGACGAGCTTTGCGCCCTGGCGGATCAGGGCATGGCAGCCGCGCGATTGCGGCGAATGGATCGAACCGGGAATCGCGAACACCTCCCGGCCCTGTTCCGCCGCCAGTCGTGCGGTGATCAGCGAGCCCGAGCGAAGCGCAGCCTCGACGACCAGCGTGCCGCGGGTCAGGCCGGCAATGATCCGATTGCGCTTCGGGAAGTTCTGATTGAGCGGCGGCGTGCCGAGCGGGTATTCGCTCACGATCAGGCCGTGGGCCGCAATGCGATGCGCCAGATCGCGATGCCGTGCGGGGTACACGCGGTCGAGCCCGGTGCCGACGACGGCCACGGTGGCCAAGCGCCCGGAGCCGCCGACTGCCTCGAGCGCCCCGGTGTGCGCCGCGCCGTCGATGCCCAGCGCGAGGCCGGACACCACCGCGATATCCGCCTCCCCGAAAGCCCGTGCGAATGCGCGCGCGGTCTGTTCGCCCTGTGCGGTGGGATTGCGGCTGCCGACCATCCCGACGCTGCGGTCGAGCTGCGTCAGATCGAACGCCGGGGCGCCGAGCAGGTAGAGCATCAAGGGCGGGTCCGCCGTCTCGAGCAGCGAAGCGGGGTATCCCGCATCGCCCAGCGTCACGATGCGCCGGGTCGCGCCGCCGGCCTCGGTGCCTTGCAGCCAGTCATCGGTTCGCCGGAGCTGGTCCTGGAAATCGCGCGGCAGCGCCTGCAACGCATGCGCTTGCGCATCGGTCACGACCTGCCGGAGCGCATCCAGCGATTGCGCGAAAACCTGCGACGGCAGCCCGAACGCCGCCAGCAGCTTGCGTCCGGATGTGCTGCCGATGCCCGGCGTCAGCGCAAGTCGCAGCCAGCCTGCGAGGTCCTCGCGTTCCACTCGAAACCGATAACCGCCTCAGGGATTGACGAGCAGATCGCCAATGCGCGGGGTGTCGTTGATCTCCAGCACGAGCGCATAGGACACCTTCTCGAACGGACGGAACACCATCAGCAGGCCGATGCGCTCGTTCGGCAGCTTCAGCGTTTCCTTGCCGGCGCCGGTCTTGTCGACGATGGTTTCGCCATTCTTGAGGATCGCCAGCACGTGTCCGGACTCGATGCCGTCGCGCAGGCCCTTGTTGATCGCCACGACCTGGTTCTGCGCGGCGAACTGGACGGCGTTGCCGTAGACCGAGACGATGCGGCCCTCGATCGGCTGCTGCGGGGCGCGGGGCGCGTAGCTCAGGAGCTGGCGCGGCGGCTCGGGCAACAGGCGGTCGCCGGCCCGCATTTCCTCGCGTGCGGCAATGATGTCGATGGTGGCCGGCACGACGCTGACGACTTCCTTGCCCTCGACCATTTCGCTCATGGTCGATTCGCCGCGCTGCAACTGGGCCTTGCCGAGGTACTGGGCTTCATAGCCGAGGATCTCGCCGGTGCCCGGGTCCTTCAGCGGCGTGGCGTCGCGGAAGATGCGGAAGGTCTGGATCGGGCCGGCCGTCTCGATGAGCGGTGATTGGACGTTGCCGCGTGCGTAGGCACGATCGCCGCGCGACAGCAGCACACGGCTGTCGTTGCCCGCGACGATGCGCGGTGCGATGAGCAGGGTGTTGTCGTCCACCACGACCGGCTCGGCGAGGAACGGCTCGATCAGGCTCGGGTTGAGCGTCGGAAGGGCCATGCCGGAGAGCGATTCATAGCGCGTGCGCGGCGACAGCTTGATGGTGCCTTCGGCGCCGCCGGCGCCGCGCCGGGTGCTCAGGCGGGCGCGGCCGCCGGACTTGTCGAGATAGAGCACCTGGCCCGGATAGATGCGGTGCGGGTTCGAGATCTCGCTGATGTTCATGCCCCACAGCTCGGGCCAGCGCCACGGGCTGCGGAGATAGAGGCGGGAAATGGCCCAGAGCGTGTCGCCGGGCTTGACCGTGTATTCGTCCGGCGCATTGGGCGCCAGTTCGCTGATCGGAATGCCGGCCTGCGCCGTCTGCTGGGCGGTGGCGCGCTGTTGGGGGGTGACGGGGTAGTTTTGTGCGGATGCCGTCGTACCTGCAAGGCCCGCCATGGCAAAGACCGCCAACGTGGCGACGAAGCGGGGACGCAGATGTTCGTTGGTTGGGAATTTATTCATGGTTGATGGTGCACACACTGCGCCACGCAGAACGTACGAATCCTCACAATTTGCTACGAATTTTGCGCTGAAGCCCCAGATCGGGCAATGTAAATCCCGCCAGCCGCTCCGAGCCGTCGCGGAAATGGCGAAAATAGCGACAACTTTTCCTCGCTTTCATGTCAAAACGAACCATTTTGAGTTACCCGGACGCTCGCCTGCACACGGTGGCCAAACCGGTGCAGGGCGTCGATGCGCGCATCAAGACACTGGTTGCCGACATGCTCGAAACCATGTACGACGCCAACGGCATCGGGCTCGCCGCCACGCAGATCGACGTGCACGAGCGGCTGGTCGTGATCGACGTGTCCGAGGACCGCGACCAGCCCCTGGTGCTCATCAACCCGGAGATTGTCTGGGCGAGCAACGAAAAAGTCGTCAATGAAGAAGGCTGCCTGTCGGTGCCGGGCATCTACGACGGCGTGGAGCGCTCCACCGCGGTGCGCGTGACGGCGCTCGACGCGGAAGGCGAGCCACAGACCCACGAAGCCGAGGGCCTGCTCGCGGTCTGCATCCAGCACGAACTCGATCACCTGCTGGGCAAGGTCTTCGTCGAATACCTCTCGCCGCTGAAGCGCAACCGCATCAAGAGCAAGCTGCTCAAGCAGCAGCGCGAAGAACAGAAACTCGAACAGCGCGAAGGACGTCGTTGATCATGAAGCGTTCCTGGCTCGCGGCCGTCGTGGTGGCGTCCGCCTTGGCGGGGTGTGCCAGCGAGCCGACGCGACTGCCGCTCGGCACCACGCGCGACCAGGCGCTTGTGCAACTGGGCACGCCGACCGCGACCTATCCGCTGCAGGGCGGCGGTGAGCGGCTCCAGTATTCCCGCGCGCCGATGGGCTTCGAAGTCTCGAACATCGACGTCGACGCGAGCGGCCATGTGGTGTCCATCCGGCAGGAACTCTTCGAAGGCCTCTTCGACAGCACCATCAAGCCCGGCGTCTGGCGCGTCGACGATGTTCTGCGCACCTACGGGCGGCCCTACGAGATCACCCGCGTGACCTCCTTCAACGGCGATGTCTGGACCTGGCGCTACAAGTCCATGAATGCGCGCCGGCTGCTCTATATCTATGTGAGGCCGGACGGCGTGGTGGACCACTATCACACGGGCGACGACCTGAACGTCTTTCTGATCCCCCGGTGAGCGCCATGAAAGTCGCGTTCGCGGGTACGCCCGAGTTTGCCCGCGTCGCGCTGGAGGCCATCGCCGCGGCCGGCCACGAGATCGTCCTCACGCTGACCCAGCCGGATCGCCCGGCGGGCCGCGGCATGAAGATGCAGGCCTCGCCGGTCAAGCAGTTCGCGGTGTCGCGCGGATGGCCGGTGATCCAGCCGCGAAGCCTGCGGTTGGACGGCAAGTATCCGGATGACGCAGAAGCCGCGCGCACCGCGATCGCGGATTCGAAGGCCGAGGTCATGGTGGTGGCTGCCTACGGACTGATCCTTCCTCAGTGGGTGCTCGATGCTCCGCGGCTCGGCTGCTTGAACATCCACGCGAGCCTGCTCCCCAGATGGCGCGGCGCCGCGCCGATCCATCGCGCGATCGAAGCAGGCGACGCCGAAACGGGCATCACCATCATGCAGATGGACGCCGGCCTCGACACTGGTGACATGCTGCTGCGCGACGCCGTTCCGATCGGCGAAGACAACACCGCCCGTCTGCACGACCGGCTTGCCGCGCTCGGCGGCCGCATGATCGTCGATGCGCTGGAGCAGGCGGACGCCGGTGCGCTCCGTGCCGTTCCGCAGCCCGAGGCAGGCGTGACCTACGCGCACAAGGTCGAGAAGGCCGAGGCGCAGGTGGACTGGTCGCAGGGCGCCGACGCGATCGTGCGACGCGTCCGCGCCTTCGATCCATTTCCCGGTGCGAGCAGCGTGCTCGATGGCGAGACCATCAAGCTGTGGGCCGCGCAGGCGCGCCAGGATGCACCGTCAGAAGCGCCCGGAACCGTTCTTGCCGTCGGCGCAGCGGGCATCGTGATCGCCGCCCAGGGCTCGACGGTCGTCGTCTCCGAACTGCAGCGCGCAGGCGGCAAGCGCCTGCCGGTGGCCGATTTCCTGCGAGGCTTCGACGTCAAGCCCGGACAGGTCTTCGGCTGATGTTCCTCGCCTCCTCCGTTCGCAGCCAACCGGAGTTTCGCGAAGGCATCCGCGACATGTCGCCGATCGCCCTGGGCATCGGCGCGTGGGGCCTCATGACCGGGGTCGCGATGCTCAAGTCCGGCATGAGCGTGGTCGAGGCGGTCGCAATGACCCTGCTGGTCTACGCGGGCAGTTCGCAACTCGCGTCCATCCCGTTGCTGATCGCCGGCGCGCCGGCCTGGGTGATCCTGGCAACCGGCTTCTGCGTCAACCTGCGCTTCGTGGTCTTCAGCCTGCATCTGCGGCCCTACCTCATGCACATGCCGCGCTGGCGCCGCATGACGCACGGCTATCTCACGGCCGACATGAGCTACGCGATGTTCACGCGCAGGTACGCCCGCGCGCCCGAGACCGAGGCCGAGAAGCGCGCGCAGGAGGCCTACCTCACCGGCAACTATTGCGTGACCTGGTGCTCGTGGATGGTCCTGAGCCTGCTCGGCATCGTGCTGGCGAACATGATTCCGCAGAGCTGGGGCCTGGGCTTCGCGGGCGTCCTGAGCCTGGTGGCGATCGTCTGCTCGATGGCGACCACGCGCCTTCGCGTGCTGGCGGTGGTGATTGCCGGGGCCACGGCGGTCGCGGCCTATGCGCTGCCGCTCAAGCTCAACATCGTCGCGGGCATCGGCGTCGCAGTGCTGCTGTGCTTCTGGCTCGAGAAGCAGTTCGGGCTTGATCCCGATGCAGAGGACGACAAGTGAGCCTGGGCGGGGCGCAGACCGATTTCTGGACGCTGGCGGTCATCGTCGGCCTCGCGGGCGTCACCGTGCTGACGCGCTGCTTCTTCTTCATCCTCGACCGGCCGTGGGGTCTGCCGGACTGGGCGCATCGCGCGCTGCACTACGCGCCCGCCGCGGCGTTGGCGGCAGTGGTCATTCCCGAGGTCGTCATGACGCAGGGCCATCTGACAACGACCCTGCAGGATGCGCGCCTCTACGGCGCGGTCGCCGGCGTCCTCTACTTCTTCTGGCGCGGCGGCGTGCTCGGGACGATGCTCGCGGGCATGGCAATCTATTTGCCGCTGCACCTGGGCCTCGGCTGGTAGGCGATCAGGGCGATCGCGGTGCGACCCGACTTTCCAGCGAAGCCGGGTGCCAGCCGGGCTGGATGTGACAGTCGTTCTTCCCGTCCGGGCGATAGCGCGGCATCACGGCCTTGCACAGCAGCGCGATGCTCTCGGGCGTGGGCTTCTCGCCCTTGTCGATCCAGTCGAGGAGCGCAGTGAAGAGCGCCGGATATTCCGAATCGCTCAGGTAGCTGTGCTCGCGCTCGGCGCTGAAGGTCTGTACCAGCCTGTCGCCGGTGCCGGCCGATTCGCGGATGCGGCGGTAGAGGTCTTCGAGTTCGACGAAGGCCGTGGGATCGTTGATCGCATGCAGCGTCACGGTTGGCAGCGAGGTGCGGCCGCTCGGCAGGCTGTCGGTCGCCAGTTCGCCTTGCGCCTGGGGATCGGCCGCGTATCGCGCGACGCCCGCATTCAGCGCCGTGTCGTCGTTCGAGCCGCGATAGACCACGCCGATGTTGCCGAAGGGATTGCGACCCTCCAGCCGCAACTGCACCAGATCCTGGAACAGCCACGTCGCCCACGACAGATGGCCGACCAGCGAGCGTTCCTCGATCTTCGTGGCGGCCAGGATCGTCTTGAGCCGCGCCGCTTGCTCGGGCGTTCGTTGCGCCGCTGGCAGGCCGGCGCCGGTGCACGCCTTCACGCGCTCGGCAAGCTCGGCGCGCGTGAGCTTCGAATCCCTCGGCAGGCCCGTCCAGAGCGGGTACTGCGCCTCGTCCGGTCGTGGGTGGTTGCGGCAGACGTACTGGTAGACCACGCGCAGGTCGAGCCGGAAGTCGTAGGCGTTGTTGCCGCCGCCGAGCACGCCGCTGGTCAGCACCAGCCCGTCGTAGGGACTCTTGGCGCCGGGCGGCGCGTACAGCTCCGCGGCCTTCGAGGCCACGCCGCCGCCGTAGCTCTGTCCGTGCAGCAAGGTGCGGCGCGGCGTGCCGAAATAGCTCACGAAGATCTGTCGGAGCCGCTCTGTGTCCTCCGCCGCCATCGTCACGCCGTAGCCGCCGCGCCGGTAGGTGGAGGCGGCCCACGCATAGCCCGCGCGCAGGGTGACGGCCCAGCGCTTGAGGTCTTCCACGCTGCGCTCCAGCTTCGGCGGCCCGGTCTCGGGTCCGCCATGCGCATGCATCACGAGGACGTGGTTCCAGTCCTTCGGGATCGCGATCACGTAGAAGGCACCGGCGTCGTCCTGGCCGGTGTAGCAGCGGGCCGCGTCGGGAACGGGCGCGGGGCAGTCGGCGGGCCTGGGCGCATTCGCGGCGTGGGCCTGTGCAAGGCAGAGCGAAAGCGCCAGCGAGGGCAGCAGATGTCGTTTCACATGCATGTGGGCGTCTTCGATGGAGGGGCGAGGCGATCATGCACGAGATCGCTTCGCCATCGCCGCACCGCTAGTCGAGCTGCACGCCGGCCGTCTTGATGATCTGGCCCCAGCGCTCGTTCTCCGCGCGGGCGAGCTTGTAGAAGTCCTGCGGCGTTCCGGGCAGCGCCTCGAAGCCGAACTCCGAGAAGAGCTTGACCACCCTCGGCGCCTGCATCGCCTTGTTCAACTCGGTGTTCAGGCGGGCGACCACATCCTTTGGCATGCCCGCCGGGCCAATGAGACCGTGGAAGGCATACGCGTTGACGTCCTTGAAGCCGAGCTCGTTGAAGGTCGGAACGTCGGGCAGGGCCGCAGCACGCTGCGGCAGCGCGATCGCCAGCACGCGCACCTTGCCGCTCTTGATGATCGGCAGGCCGGAGGCGAGGTCCAGCATCATGGTCGGCACCTGCCCGCCCATCACGTCGGTCATCGCCGGCGCGGCGCCCTTGTACGGCACATGCTGGATGTCGATGCCGGCCTTCTGCTTGAAGAGTTCCATCGCCATGTGGTGCGGCGAACCGTTGCCCGGCGAGGCATAGCTCACCTTCTGCGGATGCGCCTTCACATAGCTCACGAACTCCGCGACCGTCTTCGCGGGGAAGTCCGGATGCACCACCAGCGCGACCGGGAAGCGGCCGATGGCGCCGATGTAGGTGAAGTCGGTGGCGGGCTTGTACGGCAGCTTGGCGAACATGTGCTCGTTGAAGAGCAGTGCCGCGTTCTCGGCCTGCATGATCGTGTAGCCGTCGGGCTTGGCCTGCATCATCACCTGCACGCCGATGTTGGTAGATGCGCCGGGCCGGTTGTCGATCACGATCGGCTGGCCGAGCGAGGGCTGCATGGCTTCGGCGAGTGCGCGCGCGAGGTTGTCGGTGCCGCCGCCTGCGACGTAGGGAACGATCCAGCGCACGGTTTGCGTGGGATAAGTGGACTGGGCCGGCGCATGGCTCGCCAGGGTGATCGCGAGGCCGGCGGCCAGCAGCTTGAGAAATCGTCGCATTCGGTTTGTCTCCGTTAAAAGATGTCGATATCAGTGAGCCGTGACGGTCCAGGCCAGGAATACCGCGGAACCGGCTTTGCCGGGCCGCTGGTATTGCCCCCGGTAGGGGGTTGGCGAAGCGACACGAAGTGCGCGCGGCCTGGGGGCGAGTTCATTCAGCCTCTGAGCACCTGCCAGAGCTCGCGGTCGCGCTCGGCGGTCCAGATCACCGGGTGTTCGATGCCGCGCAGTTCGTCATAGGCGCGCGACACGTCGAAGGGCAGAACGTGCTGGAAGACCGGCCAGTTGCCGAAGCGCGGCTTCATCGCCTGCTCGGCGCGCTCGAAGCAGCCGCGCAGGCTGTCGCCGGCAGCGATGCCGGCACGCACGCTGTCGAGCAGCGTCGAGAGGAAGGCCTTGGTGAGTGCAACCGCTTCGGCACACGCGGCCTCGCCTTGAAGCACTGCGCCGCGACCCGGCACCAGCACGCGCGGCTTCAGCGCGGCGACCGCGTCGAGCGTGCCGGCCCAGTCCTGGATGTAGGCATCGCCGGCGTACACGCCGCAGCGGTTCTCGACCACGTCGCCCGAGAAGAGCACGCCGCAGTCCGCCAGCCATGCGATCGTGTCGCCGCCCGAATGGCCGCGGCCGAGGCACATCAGGCGCAGTTCGCGCCTTCCGAGCCAGAGGCTCATCTCGCGCTCGAAGCTCATCGTCGGCTCGGTCAAGCCGGGGATTTCCTCCACGCCGGCGAAGAGGCGCGGAAAGCGGCCGACTTCCGAATCGAAGTCGGCCTGCCCGCGCTCGTGCACCCACTCCAGCGTGCCCTTGCTCGCGATGATGGCCTCGACTTCGCTAAAAGCGCTCGCGCCCATCACGCGGACCGCGTGGTAGTGGGTGAGCACGATGAACTTGATCGGCTTGTCGGTGACCTTGCGGATGTCGGCCAGGAAGTCGCGCGCCATGCGCGGCGTGGGGCGCGTGTCGATCAGCACCACGTGTTCGTCGCCGACGATGAAGCCGCAGTTGGGATCGAAGTCGCTGATGTAGCCGTAGACGTTGGGCGCGAGTTCGCGCACCTGCGGCTTCTGCTCGCGGGTGTCCGAGGCAGAAGCGAAGGAAACGGATGTGCTCATGGGGGGGTGCTTGTGTTGTCGGTCGACGGAGATGTGCCGCTGTCCCGCGCGGCGGCGATGCAGTCCAGCAGCACCTGTTGATTGCCGCACTGGTTGGCCAGCAGCAGCACGAGGCGCGCGTTGTAGTCGGCGCTATGCGTTTCGTTCAGGCCTTCCTGCGCGGCGATCCAGGCCGCGTAGAAGCCATCGGGGTCGGGGATGTGGGGCTCGGTGATCATGGTTCTGTGAAGTCAGCGATGCGCGAGCGCGGTGCGGAGCGCGGCGGCGATCGATGCGGGCGTCGGGTCGTTCAGCAGGGCGCCGCGATAGGCGTCCGGGCGCACGATGCACAGGGTGCCGGGCGCCGGGTTGTCGAGGTGGCGGGCCAGCACGTCGTCAGGCTGCAGCGCGGGCAGGCCGCTTTCGCCACCGACGGCGACGAGCCGCAGCGGCAACGAGGCATCGAGATCGGTCGCCGTACTCGCCTGCGCGCGCGTCGGCGCGAACCATAGGCCGAGGCATTGCGTGCCTTCGGCCAGCAGCTGCGCGATCGTGGTCGGCGTTCCATCGCGCCATCGCAGCGGGAGGTTCTGGACCGTCTTCGCGCCGGCGGGAAGATGGGCGGCCGCTGGGTAGTCGTTGGCGACCGACATTCGCCCCGTGTTGACCAGCGCGCGCGCGAACGGGTAGCGCTGCGCGAGCGCGACGACCGCGCGGCGCATCGTGTGCTCGGCCGGCGACCGCGGCGCGAGGAAGCGCGCGGAACGGCTGGTGACGCGCAGGTTCTCCGCCGCGGCGGGTCGGCGTTCGGCGTCATACGTGTCGAGCAGCACATCGTCCGCGAGCCCTTGCGTGACCAGCGCGAGCTTCCATCCGAGATTCGCCGCGTCCTGGATGCCGCTGTTGCCGCCGCGTGCGCCGAACGGACTCACCACGTGCGCCGAATCGCCGATGAACAGGATGCGGCCGTGCCGGAAGTTGTCGAGCAGGTGGTCGCGGTAGCCATAGGGGCCGATCCAGACGAACTCGAATTCCACGCCGGGACCGAGCTGTTCGCGAAGCCGCGCGCCCGCGACTTCCGGCTTGCTGATGTAGGCGGTGTCGCAGTCCTCGGGCATCTGGTAGTCGATGCGCCAGACGCCGTCGCCCATCAGGTGCTGCCACACCGCCCGGCCTTCGTTGAAGGGCGCATCGACCCAGGTCCAGCGCTCGACCGGCAGCGGCTTCTTGAAGCGCACGTCGGTGATGCACCACCGGTCGGTGCTGCGCGACGGATGCGCCTCGATGCCGAGTTGCGTGCGGATCGGGCTGTTCGCGCCGGTCGCGTCGATGAGGTGATCCGCCTCGATGTTGTAGCTGCCGGCCGGCGTCTCCACCGTGAGGCGCACGCCATCGGCAAGCGGCGTCACTTGCGTCACGCGATTCTTCCAGCGCAGGTCGGTCAGGCCGAGTTCGTGGATGCGGTCGACCAGGAACCACTCGATGTAGAACTGCTGCAGGTTGATGAACGGCGGCTGCACCGAGACGCTGTCGGTCTTCAGGTTGAAGTTGTAGACCTCGGTGTCGCCCGAGAAGGTGCGGCCGAAGGACCAGGTGATGCCCTTCTCGGCGATGCGTTCGTAGATTCCGAGCCGCGCGAAGATTTCCAGGCTCTTCTGCGCATAGCAGATGCCGCGCGACGATGCGCCGCGCACGCCGACCGTGTCGTCCTCGTCGAGCAGCACTGCGCGCACGCCGCGGCTCGCGAGGTCACAGGCGAGCGTGAGGCCGGCGGGGCCGGCGCCGACGATCACGATCGGGTGACGCCCGGCCGACGTGCTTTGCAGTTCAGGCGGCGGCACGAACGGCCAGCTCGGCAGTTCGTAAGGGGGAGCGAAGGTGAAGGTTTCCATCGGGGAATGCGGTCGGTTCACAGGGCGTGGGCCCATTCGGCGATCGCGTCGGCAGCTTTCGGCACCAGCTCCGGCTGCCCTGCGAGGTAGTGGTTGCCGCCGACGATGTCGACGTTGCGGATGCGATCGCCGCCGGCCGCCATCCACGCATCGCGAGTGCTCGGGAAGGTGGACTGGTCGGCGGTGTAGGTCAGCAGCAGCTTGGGGCAGGTGGTGCGCGCGAGGTTGGTCGGGCCATCGGCCTGCGAGCGCGAGGACCATTGCGAGAGGAAGGCCGTGAGCGAAGTGGTGCGGCCCATCGCGTTGCACGAGTAGTTCACTTGCCGCGCGTCGCCCCACACGCTGCCCGGCGCGCGATCGTTGGGGTCGAGCGAGAGATCCACGCAGCGCGGATCGGCGTGCGTCCGGTAGACGATGAAGGCCTGGTCGCGCGGTGCGCCCGGCGTACTGCGCAGCTGCCGCAGCCGCTCCAGCGCCCAGTGCTCGATGCGGTCGAGCCGCGTCTTCTGCGCCGCGCTGAATCGTGCGAGGAAGTCGGCGTCGTAGGGCAGGCGATGGCGCGCGTCGTACATGTCGAGCTCGGGGTCGACCGAGAGCGGATCGTGCTCGTCCGTCACCGAAGGGTCGATCCAGTCGCGCATCAGCCGCGAGCGGCCGAGGTGCGCGGCGCACAGCGCGATGCCATCCACCGGCGGCAGGTCGTCCGGATGCAGGTGCGTCGGATCGCCGTCCGCGAAGTGATGCGCGGTGAGCTTCTCGGCCTGCGCCTGGTAGAAGCTCGCGAGCGCCGCGCCGCCGGAGTTGCCGATCAGCACGACCTTCTCGTAGCCCATCGCGCGCAGGTGCTTCACGCCGGCGCCCAGATCCTGGATCGCGCGCTCCATCAGCAGCACGGTGTCGTTGCCCATGTAGCGCGAGTTCAGGCCTATGCAGCAGATGCCGCGCTCGGCCAGCGGACCGATCAGGTAGTGACCCATGAAGTTGCTCGTCGGGTGCATCACGATCGCGGCGAGCTTCTTCGGGCCGGCCGGCGCGCGGTAGGCGCCGTAGATGCGCGGGCGCAGCATCTGCAGCCCCGACTGGCTTTCGAGCGCCGCGCCGGGCTTGACGTCGATGACGGCGAGTTGCAGGTCAGCCATGCGGCGCCTTTCGCAACTGGGCCTTGCGTTCGGTCCATGCATCGAGCGCGGCGCGCGCCTTGAGCGCATGCGCGTCCATCTCGGACTTCGGGACCGTGGGCGTGGTGAGTTCGAGGCGGATGCCGTTCGGATCGAAGAAGTAGATCGATTCGATGATGTGATGGTCCGTGGGACCCAGCACTTCGACGCCTGCGGCTTCGAGCCGGGACTTGGCCGCCATCAGCTCCTCGACCGAGTCGACGCGCAGCGCGATGTGATTGACCCACGCGGGCGTATTGGGCGAGGGCAGCGCGGCGACGTTGTCGCCGAGGTCGAAGAAGGCGATGTACGAGCCATCGCGCATCTGGAAAAAGATGTGCACGTAGGGGCAGTACTCGCCGGTGCTCGGCACGTGGTCGCTCTTGATCACGTGTGCGAGCGGCAGGCCCAGCAGGTCTTCGTAGAAGCGGCGGGTCTCCTCGCTGTCGCGGCAGCGCCAGGCGAAGTGGTGCAGGCCCTGCACGGGCACGGGTGGCGCGGCGATGGCGCTCTCGTCGGGCATGGTTGTCTCCATCGGGGGGCTCGATGGGGTGGATTGGGCCGCGGTTCTTCTTATGATTCAATCGAAATAAATTCATCGATTGATGAAATAACGCCATGAATTTGACTTTGCGCCAGTTGCGTGCGTTCGCGGCCGTTGCGGAGACGGGCAGCTTCACCGCGGCCGCCGCGAGCCTGCATCTCACGCAATCGGCGCTGAGCGTGCTGGTGCGCGAGCTGGAACGCGAGATGGGCGTGCAGCTGTTCGATCGCCATACGCGCCGCGTGCAGCTTTCCGAAGCCGGGCGCGAGTTCCAGCCCTCGGTGCAGCGCCTGCTGGCTGACCTCGCGGGCGCGGTGGCCGGCGTGACCGACCTCCGCGACAAGAAGAAGGGCGTGCTGCGGCTCGCCGCGCCGCAGCTCATGGCCTGCACGCTGATGCCGCGCGTGATCGCGGCGTACCGCGAACGGCATCCGGACATCGACGTGCGCCTGGCCGACACGCTGCCGGAACATCTCCTGAGCGGCGTGCTGTCGGGCGAGGTCGAGCTGGCGGTGGGGCAGGACGTGCCGGTCGACTCGGCGATCGAGCGGCGCACGCTCTTTCGCGACCGGCACTGGCTGATCTGCCCGCCCGGCCATCCCTTCGCGCGCCGCCGCAAGGTGCGCTGGCACGAGCTGGCGCCCTACACCTTCATCGCACCGACGCGTGATTTCCGCCAGCGCGTGCTTCCTGAACTCGAACCTGCCGAGCGCGAGTTCATGCTGCGATCGACCACGCAAGAGGTCTCGTACATGACCACGGCGCTGGGCATGGTCGCCTCGGGGCTGGGGCTCACGGTCTGCCCGACTTACTCGTCGTCGCTGGTGCGGGCGCACGGGCTGCAGATGGTGCGGCTGGAGCAGCCGGACTTTCATCGCGAAGTCTGCGTCTACGGCGCGTCGAAGCGATCGCTGTCGCCGGCCGCGGCGAGCTTCGTCGAACTGCTGGAAGGCTTCGTCCATACACCGGGGCTGGCGGGCTGAAACCTACAATGTCCGCTGCCGCCCGCCGGGGCGTTCCCACTCGCATTCATTTCGCCGACACCTCATGAACATTCTTCGATTCACCGACCTCTGTGCGCAAGGCAAAGTCACCGGCCAGCGCGTGTTCATCCGAGCCGACCTCAACGTGCCGCAGGACGATGCCGGCAACATCACCGAGGACACGCGCATCCGCGCCTCGGTGCCGTGCATCCGCCAGGCGCTCGATGCCGGCGCGGCGGTCATGGTGACGTCGCACCTCGGCCGCCCGACCGAAGGCGAGTTCAAGCCCGAGGACTCGCTGGCGCCGGTCGCCCTGCGGCTCGGCGAACTGCTCGGCCGAGAAGTGCCGCTGGTTTCCAACTGGGTCGATGGCGTGCAGGTGCAGCCGGGGCAGGTCGTGCTGCTCGAGAACTGCCGCCTGAACAAGGGCGAGAAAAAGAACGACGAGGCGCTTTCGCGCAAGCTCGCGGCGCTGACCGACATCTACGTCAACGACGCCTTCGGCACCGCGCACCGCGCCGAGGCCACCACCTACGGCATCGCCCAGTTCGCGAAGATTGCCTGCGCCGGTCCGCTGCTGGCGGCCGAGATCGACGCGATCACCAAGGCGCTGGCGCAGCCCAAGCGTCCGCTGGTCGCGATCGTCGCGGGCTCGAAGGTCAGCACCAAGCTCACCATCCTCAAGAGCCTGGCCGACAAGGTCGACCAGCTCATCGTCGGTGGCGGCATCGCCAACACCTTCATGCTGGCGTCGGGCCTCAAGATCGGCAAGTCGCTGGCCGAGCCGGACCTGATCGACGAAGCCAAGGCCGTGATCGAGGCCATGCGCGCGCGCGGCGCCGGTGTGCCGATTCCGGTCGACGTCGTCACGGCGAAGACCTTCGCGGCCGACGCGGCCGCGACGACCAAGGGCGCCGATGAAGTCGCCGACGACGACCTGATCCTCGACATCGGCCCGAAGACCGCCGAACTGCTTGCTGCGCAGCTTCGCGAAGCCGGCACCATCGTGTGGAACGGCCCGGTCGGCGTGTTCGAGTTCGATGCTTTCGCCAACGGCACCAAGGTGATCGCCCAGGCCATCGCGGAAAGCAAGGCCTTCTCGATCGCCGGCGGCGGCGACACGCTGGCCGCCATCGCCAAGTACGGCATCGAAGACAAGGTCGGCTACATCTCGACTGGCGGCGGTGCGTTCCTCGAAGTGCTGGAAGGCAAGAAGCTCCCCGCCTTCGAAATCCTCGAGAAACGCGCTGTATAAGTTCGCCCCCAGGCTTGCTCACTTCGTGTAGCCGCCAACCCCGTTCCGGGGGCAACCCCTGCGGCCCGGCGGAGCCGGTTCCGCGGGGTTCCTGGATTGGGGGATTCCGGGATCAGGTCGGATAGTTCTGGTTGTTCTCGGCAAAAGTGTATACAGTACGGAATACAAATCGGAGACCTGAATGAGCACGCAGCCCCGCCTTCCCCGCCACGCCACCAAGATCGTCGCGACGCTTGGCCCGGCTTCGAGCAGGCTCGACCTGCTGGAGCAGATGATCCTGCACAAGGTCAGCGTCGTGCGGCTGAACTTCAGTCACGGCACTGCACAGGACCACATCGACCGTGCGGCGATGGTTCGCGAGGCGGCACGCCGCACTGGGCGCGAGGTCGCGATCATGGCAGACCTGCAGGGGCCGAAGATCCGGGTCGGCAAGTTCGCCGAAGGCAAGGTCTGGCTGGAGCCGGGCGCGAAGTTCGTGCTGGACGCCTCCCGCACCGAACCGGGCGACGTCAACGAAGTCGGCCTCGACTACAAGGACCTGCCGCGCGACGTGAAGGCCGGCGACACCCTGTTGCTGAACGACGGCCTCATCGTGCTCGACGTCACGGCGGTCAAGGGCGATGCGGTGCACACCACGGTGCGGCTCGGCGGCGAACTCTCCAACAACAAGGGCATCAACAAGCAGGGCGGCGGACTGACCGCCCCGGCGCTGACGGCCAAGGACATGGAGGACATCAAGACCGCCATGAGCTTCCAGGCCGACTACGTTGCGGTGAGCTTCCCCAAGAACGCGACCGACATGGAAATGGCGCGCCAGCTCTGCAACGTGGCGGCGGCTGAATTCGGCCACAAGCCCGGGATGATCGCGAAGATGGAGCGAGCCGAAGCCATCCCCAAGCTGGAGGACATCCTGCGCGCGAGCGACGGCATCATGGTCGCCCGCGGCGACCTCGCGGTCGAGGTCGGCAACGCGGCCGTCCCGGCGCTGCAGAAGAAGATGATCCGCATGGCCCGCGAGATGGACAAGGTCGTGATCACCGCCACGCAGATGATGGAGTCGATGATCACCAACCCGGTGCCCACCCGCGCCGAGGTCAGCGACGTGGCGAACGCGGTGCTCGACGGCACCGATGCCGTGATGCTCTCTGCCGAGACGGCTTCCGGGCGCTATCCGCTCGAGACCGTGCAGGAGATGAGCAAGATCTGCGAAGCTGCCGAGGCGGCCGAAGACCCGCACCTCGACGCCGATTTCAGCGGCCAGAGCTACAGCCGCATCGACCAGTCGATCGCGATGGGCGCGCTCTTCACCGCGCACCACCTGGGCGCCAAGGCCATCGTCGCGCTGACCGAATCGGGCTCCACGCCGCTCTGGATGAGCCGCCACCGTGCCCACATCCCCATGTATGCGCTGACTTCGCGCCTTTCGACGCAGCGCAAGATGGCGCTCTACCGGAACGTCCGGCCGCTGCTGATGGACTCCGAAAGCGACCGCGACACCGCGCTGATGCAGGCCGAGGCGCACCTCAAGAAGCGCGGCATCGTGCAGACCGGCGACGTCTACGCCATCACCTGCGGCGAGCCGATGGGCGCGCCCGGCGGCACCAACATGCTGAAGATCTGCCGCGTCGGCTGATCGCTGGCCCGTTCAGACGATGACGACCGAAGCCCCGCTCCTGGCGAGCCAGATCGTCGTCCAGGTCTGCCTGTTCCTTTTCGCTGCCATCGGCATGTTCGGTGGCGCGGTCCAGTTCTTCCTCGGCCAGCCCGACACCACGCCGCGCCTGGACAACGTTCACCGCTTCATGGCGGGCATCTACTTCTCGACCGGCGTGATCTGCCTGTGGACGGCGCTGACGATCCGGCAGCAGGGCACGCTGGTGTACATCCTGGCCTTCGGCGTGCTGCTGGCCGGCTTCGGACGGATCGTCTCGATCGCGAAGGTCGGGCTGCCCCGGCCGGCGGCGGTCTGGCTGGGCTACCTGATTCCCGAACTGGTGCTGCCGATCGTCATCCTCGTGGCGCACCGCTCGCACGCCTGAGGCCGAGCGGTGGGGAAAGTCGGCCCCTGGCTTGGGGCTTCTTCCCACAGGGGGGTCGGTAGAATCGATGTAGTTTTTTCGTTTCCACCCTAGATTCCCGCGAGGTATTCCCATGGCTCTCGTCTCGATGCGCGAACTGCTCGACCACGCCGCCGCCAACGGCTACGGCATTCCGGCTTTCAACGTCAACAACCTCGAACAGGTGCAGGCCGTGATGGAGGCCGCCAAGGAAACGGGCGCGCCCGTGATCCTCCAGGCCAGCGCCGGGGCCCGCAAGTACGCCGGTGAATCCTTCATCAAGTACCTGATCCAGGCCGCGATCGAGGCCTACCCGCAGATCCCGCTGGTGATGCACCAGGACCACGGCCAGAGCCCCGACGTGTGCCGCGGCGCCATCGACCTGGGCTTCAGCTCGGTGATGATGGACGGTTCGCTCGAATCCGACGGCAAGACCATCGCCAGCTACGACTACAACGTCGACGTCTCCAAGAAGGTGGTCGACATGGCCCACAAGGTCGGCGTCACCGTCGAGGGCGAACTCGGCTGCCTCGGCTCGCTCGAGACCATGAAGGGCGACAAGGAAGACGGCCACGGCACCGACGCGACCATGACGCGCGAGCAGTTGCTGACCGACCCCGAGCAGGCCGCCGACTTCGTCAAGCGCACCCAGATCGATGCGCTGGCCATCGCCATCGGCACCAGCCACGGCGCGTACAAGTTCACGCGCAAGCCCACCGGCGACATCCTCGCGATCGACCGCATCAAGGAAATCCACCGCCGCATTCCGAACACCCACCTGGTGATGCACGGCTCGTCCAGCGTGCCGCAGGAGCTGCTGGCGATCATCCGCCAGTACGGCGGCAACATGAAGGAAACCTACGGCGTGCCGGTCGAGGAAATCCAGGAAGCCATCAAGCACGGCGTGCGCAAGATCAACATCGACACCGACATCCGCCTCGCGATGACCGGCGCGGTGCGCAAGTTCCTGGCCGAGAACCCCGAGAAGTTCGACGCGCGCGAATGGCTCAAGCCTGCGCGCGAGGCCGCCAAGCAGATCTGCAAGCAGCGCTACATCGAGTTCGGCTGCGAAGGGCAGGCCGGCAAGATCAAGGGCGACAACCTCCAGGTCGTCGCGGCCAAGTACGCCAAGGGCGAGCTGGCCCAGGAAGTGGTCTGACCCTCTCGCCCTGACGCAGAAGCCACCTTCGCGGTGGCTTTTTTCTGCGGGTTGGCGCGCGCACAATCTCCCGACCTCCCCGCCCCGCACAGCTTTTTTCGCCATGACCACCGTCCACACCTCCTCCATCAAGAGCCTTCCGCTGCTCGCGCGCGGCAAGGTGCGCGACAACTATGCCGTCGGCAACGACCGCATCCTGATGGTCGCCAGCGACCGCCTTTCCGCCTTCGACGTGATCATGGGCGAGCCGATCCCGGGCAAGGGCGAGATCCTCACGAAGATGGCCCTCTGGTGGTTCGACCGGCTGGGTCACCTGTGCCCCAACCACCTCACCGGCGAGGCGCCCGAGAGCGTGGTGAAGCCCGAGGAAGTGCCGCAGGTGCAGGGTCGCTCGATGCTGGTCAAGCGGCTCAAGCCGATCCCGGTCGAGGCGGTGGTGCGCGGCTATCTCGCGGGCAGCGGCTGGAAGGAATACCAGGAAAGCCGCTCGGTCTGCGGCGTGCCGCTCCCCGAAGGGCTGAGCAATGCCAGCAAGCTGCCGCGCCCGATCTTCACGCCGGCGGCCAAGGCGGCCGCGGGCGAGCACGA
The DNA here is from genome assembly GCF_037889935.1 of Variovorax ureilyticus. Lineage (NCBI taxonomy): Bacteria > Pseudomonadati > Pseudomonadota > Betaproteobacteria > Burkholderiales > Comamonadaceae > Variovorax > Variovorax ureilyticus. Next base: position 59,532 of record NZ_JBBKZU010000005.1, on the reverse strand, counting down.
CGAGAACATCAGCTACGACAAGGTGGTCGAGGTCGTCGGCCCCACGCTGGCCCAGCAGATCCGCGACACCAGCATCGCGATCTACGAGGCGGCGGCCGAGATCGCGCTGGGCAAGGGCATGATCATTGCCGACACCAAGTTCGAGTTCGGCCTCGACGAGTCCGGCACGCTGGTGTTGATGGACGAGGTGCTCACGCCCGACAGCTCGCGCTACTGGCCGGTCGAAGGCTACCAAGAGGCGCTCTCCGCCGGCGCCAATCCGCCGAGCTACGACAAGCAGTTCGTGCGCGACTGGCTCGAGGCCGTCCGCATCAACGGCAAGCCCTGGGACAAGACGCCGCCCGCGCCGCGCCTGCCAGCTGATGTCGTCGCGAAGACCGCGGCCAAGTACCGCGAGGCGCTCGACCGTCTCACCCATTGAGGGGTTGCGCGACCGGCCGATGTGAATAAGTCACAAAGCGCCGGGCAATACTCACATCCCGGAAAGACCGCTGTCTTCCAAACTCTTCTCATCCCGATAGATGAGGAGTGCGAAATGGAAATGCTGTCCGAGTTCCGGTTTCCTTACGTGCCGGCTACCGACCGTACGCCAGCTTCGCCGCCGGACCCGCTCCAGCCCGGCATGCTGGCCCGTGTGCTCGACGAGATCGACCACGGCCTGCTGCTGCTCGATCTGACGGGGCGCATCCTCCATGCCAACTTTCCGGCACGCCGGGAGCTGACGAGCGCCCACACCCTGCGGAGCGTCGACGGCATGCTTTGCGCGAGCCACGCGGGCTCGCAGCCGAAGCTGCGCCAGGCACTCAAGGACGCGGAGCGCGACTATCGAAGCATCGTCGAACTCGACGACGATCCGGAGGATCCGCTCTCGCTGGCCTTCATCCCGCTGGCGGCGCTGCACGGCGCCGCGACCGTGGACACCGTCCTGGTGATGTGCAGCCGGCGCCCGGGCTGCGAATCGCTCACGATGCAGATGTTCGCGCGCTCCAAGCGCCTGACGAGGGCCGAGCAGAACGTGCTCGCCCGCCTGTGCGCGGGCCATGGTGCGGAGGAGATCGCCTGCCTGGAGGGCATTCGCATGTCCACAGTGCGTACGCACATCAAGAACGTCCGCCAGAAGACCGGCAGCAACAGCATCCGCGAGGTGGTCTACCGCGTCTCGCGCATGCCGCAGATCGTGTCGGCACTGCGGATCGCCAGCGAAAACTGAGTCGCTGCCGGATCCATCCATACGCATTTGCGCGGCGCGGGCCGTATAGTCCGCGCATGCCGCAACCGACTGCCGCGTCGCGCCCTGATCCCGCAGCCGCCTTGCCGCTGCATGTGCAGAAGCTCGCCGCTCTCGGCGTGCAGCGCCGCTACCGTACCCACAGCCTGCTGATCGAGGAAGGCGACGAAGGCAGCGCCGTCTACATCGTCCTGTCGGGGAGGCTGCGGGCTTTCGTGTCGGATTCGCGCGGTCGCGAGGTGACCATGGCGCTGCATGGCCCCGGCGACTACGTCGGCGAAATGTCTCTCGACGGCGGCCGGCGCTCCGCCAGCGTGCAGGCCATGGAGCCGACGCTCTGCGCCATCGTGACGCGCGAAACGATGCTGCACCACATCGAGAAGGATCCGGAGTTCGCGATGGCGCTGATCGTCCGCTTGATCCGCCGCGCCCGGCTCGCCACCGAAAGCGCCCGCAGCATGGCGCTGCTGGATGTCTACAGCCGACTGAAGAACCTGCTCGAGTCGCGGGCGGCCCTACAGCCCGATGGCACGCGCCTCATCGCCGAGCGTCTGACGCACCAGGCGATCGCGAGCGAGATCGGCTGTTCGCGGGAGATGGTCAGCCGGCTGATGAAGGACCTGGAGTCGGGTGGGTATCTATCGGTGGTCGAGCGGCAACTCGTGCTTGCGCGCGAGTTGCCAGCGCGTTGGTAGGGCGCGATTTCACACCTTCCCCTTGCCAAACCGTATCGGAAACGCTGGCTTGGCAACCACGTTGTCGGACACCGCCAATTGCCTCGTCAGCTGAGGCGCAGCGATGCTGGTGCCCGAAAGTCGCATGTTGATTCCGCTCCGATTTCCCTTGCCGAGCAACCCCGCGAGCACCCGGCTCTGCTCGGTCGGGAAGGCGTAATCCGGACTGTTCCTCGGGGCCTGCGGGCGGCACAGCCCTCCGCTGCTGTAGGGGGCTGGTAATCCGTCGTTGAGCCGATAGCCTGCCGCGACCCAGGTGCAGGCGCCCGTGGCGATGCCGTTCAGGCTACCGCGCGCGAATACTTCTGCCGGGCCCATGCCCGGTGGATTGGTAGCCAATTCGTCACTGGGGAACGATCCGCATTTGTCGCCATAGTTGGGGCTGTCGAGATGCCCGCTGCGACCGCGCAAGGGCCGGCCCATGTTGGGGTCGTTGCGTGCGAGATAGACGTGCGCAATCCCCTGAAGGTTGACGGCGCCGGGCATTGCTTTGACCCTGACCAGCCAACGCCCTGGCGTTGCCAACGCCCATGGGACAGCGCCGGACATGGAGTCCGTGGATGCATGAGCGGTCGGCGAAACGGCGATTGTCGTCTGCAACTGGGTGCTGCCCGGCGGTCCGGGCACCAGCGAGGTGTTGATACTGACCACCCCGGTCGATGGGGGCGCGACGACTCCCGCGGGTGAAGTCACTTCGATGTCGACATCAGCGAGCGTGATCTGCCGTGGAAACCAGATCTCGAGGTGCGAGTACGACTGCGAATCCGCGGGGACGTACCAGTCGATCGTATGCCCGGTCGCGGTGAGCCCCTGCAGGTTGAATTCCGCGTGAGCCCGCAGCAGATGGCTATTGCCCGAAGGCAGAACGATCCGGAGAGCGTAGTTCTGCGCCTTCTGGCAGATCTTTTCGATAGCGCGTTCAACGAACGAACTGCCGTCATGCGGTCCGGTCTGGGGTCCATAGCTCAGGTTCACAACCACCCGCGTGGCTGGAGGAGAGAGAATTTTTCGCGCATAGGTGAGCACGGCGTGCAGCCCATCGAGGCCAAAATGTTTGAGCCACAGGCCTGTGGGGTCGTCGAGCGCCGCCGGCGGCAACTGCACGAAGGCGATGCCGGTCTGACCGACGAGCGCCGGCAGCGCCGGGCGGTTGTCGATCGGCCGCGCGCAACCTGCTGCGTGACTCATTACCTGGCCGCCGTGACTCGCCATGGTTCGCAGGCTCGGCAATGCTGCGAGCGTATAGGCGTGGTCTTCATCGACGCCCAGCCCCGGAGTGGTTGACGCCGCGAGCATCCCCTTGATCTTGGCCTCCAGGAACGTGGTGCCGTAACTCATCGGGGCGTTGGGGCCCGTGCCACCCTGGTCCCAGATGAATCGCACGCTCGGCGACGATCCATTGTTGGGACGGTAGGCGTAGTGGGCGAAGGGGCAGCCGTCGTCGATGATCCCGATCACCGTCGCGGGGCCATCGTGCTCGATCTCGGGCTCCGGAAAGACCTCAAACGACTCCGGCCCGAAGGGAGCCGCCAACTCGCAGTACACCGCGCCCTGTCCCTGGAGCCTGCCAAGAGCGTTGTCGAGGCTTTTGGGGGCGTCCGCGGGGACATTCACGGTCGCAAATGAGTACCCGACATAGACGTTGCTGCACCACAGGTTCATTGAGGCCAGGGTTGCGATGTCCGAATCGGTGAGGTCCTGTTGGAACTCCACCAGAAGTACCGCGCGCGTGGATATCGATGGGTCGAAGAGGCGAACCGCCGGCCTCAAGGCCCACTGCAGGTAGGCGTCTATCATCAGCCCGGATGAATGGAGGAGTGCCATCGCAATCTCCGGTGCTTACTGCAGGGCGGCCCGCTCCGCCTGACCGTACGTGTAGATCTTCGCGAGCACCGACGACGTGCCGGAAGCAGCAGCCACTGCCACAGGATTGCTGATGGTGTCGCCGATGCCGGTGCTTCCGGGCGTTTCCACGTCTTGCGTGAAGATGTCGAGTTCGAGGGTGCTGCCTATGGCAGGCGGCGGCGCGAAGCTGCGCTCCGTCACGCTCGCCTGCACGCCAAGGCGCGCAAGGATGTATTCGGCAATCGTGTGGCCAAGCATCCGGCCCGCCACGTTGTCCGCCGGGAAGTGCAGGCCTGCGATGACGCGGTTGGTGGCGATGCGCGCGGCTTGCCGGTAGAGTTGCTCGGCCGTAGAGCCGGTGGGGTTCAGATTCAGAATCCCCACGAGAAGCCGCGCCAGCATGAACGCCTGGGTCGCGTGGCCGCTCGGAAACGACCCGTGCCCAGGTGTGGTGAGCATTGGCTGCACCTGGTCCGAATACTGGAATGGTCGCCAGCAGGCCAGCACATGCTTGAACTGCATCTCCAGGAAGACCGTGAACTGGATCGCATTGGAGATCAGCTCGACGGTCCATCGATGGCGTTCAAGATGCAGGCCGGTGATCGAGGCCACGAAGGCGAACTGGTTGTCGATCTGCGAAAGGATTTCCGGCGCCCGTTCGAGCCGTAGTTGGCCCCACGCTTGCACAAGCGGGATCTGGCTGGCGAAGAAGGCGGGGGTGGGCCGGCCCAACGTGAACACCGTGGTGCCGCCGACCTGCATCTGCAGCGTCTTGGACCCGGCAACCGCTGGGTTCACGGGCGCGGAACTGCCGCTCGGCACGAAGCTGATGCCTTGACTGAGTTCCCAGAGAAGCAGTTGCGAACGAACCCAGCCTTCCCACCGCGCGCTGCTGTCCGACCAGTTGAAGCCAGGATCGCCGCGAGTGATGGGCCCGACGGTGGGATTGCTGATGCCATCCGTGCTCGTCGTCAGCGCTGTCGTGACCAGAGGGTTCGCAAACGCATCCGCCAGTGTCGGGGCACATCCGCAGCCTGCGCCGCCACCGCCCCCTCCCGAGCCGCCGCCAAACCCACCGAAGCCACCGAATCCTCCAAACCCGCCGAATCCTCCAAAACCCCCGAAACCGCCAAGTTGAGACATGTCCTTCTCCTTTCTTGTTGAACAGTCCTTCGTTTCTTGTCAGTCCTTGACCCCCGCCATCCGCAAGGCCTCGACGAGCAACCTGAACTGCTCGGGAGCGCGATCTGCGGCGGGATAGCTTTTCTTGAATCGGGTGAGCGAATAGGTCGGATCGAGACGCACCAGCCGCTCCACGGTCGCATGCGCCTCGTCCACGTGCCCCGACAGCGCCTGCGCGATCGCCAGTGCACGGTAGGTCGACGGATGAATCGCATTGCGTTGCAACGAGCGATTGGCGAGGCGGATCGCCTCTTCATAGTTGCCGTTGGCGATCGCCATCGAGGCGGACAGCGATTCGTAGTAGTAGGCGAGCGGATCAAGCGGCGACAGCGCCCGGGCACGCTCGGATGCGGACTGCGCCTGCGGTCCCTGTGCCTCGAACGCATGGATCATTCCCTTGAAGAGCCACGCGAGAGGCTCGTTCGGGTTGTGCGTGACAGCCTCGTCCAGGCGGTTCGCCGCCTTGTCGAAGTCCTTGATCAGATGGCAGTAGACGAAGCCCTCCATCGCCAGGGCAAGCGAGTTCGCAGGGTCGCTGTCGAGCGCGCGGCGGGTCTGGTCCAGGGCGCGCGTGGCATCGTCCTTGAGTGCCGTGGACAGCCCCCGCGTGGCGCACAGCACATACCACTTCGCGAGCCATGCCCGTGCCAGGGGATGACGTTGATGCCGCTCCACCAGGTGCTCCAGCACTTCGCGGCTGCGAACGAAGTCGGCATGCGCCGAGCGGTGCATCAAGGTGATGCCGCCGAGCATCAGCGAATAGCTCGACAGCGTCGGGATCGGCATGGTGCTGATCAACACCAGTTCGCTGCGGAAGATCGCGGCGTTGATCTCGGTCGCGAATTCGTCGATGGTCTCGCACCTGACCATGAACAGGTCCTCCAGGGCCGCGGTGCGGCGTGAGGCCCAGATCACGCGGCCGGATGCGGCATGCGCGAGCTCGGCGCTCATGAGGATCTGGGAACCGGCCGCGTAGTAGCTGCCCGAGAGGACGTAGTCGGCACCGAGACGGGTAGAAAGATCGTCGAGTCCGAGTTCGCGCTGGGCCAGGACACGGGTGGACAGTCGCGAGATCACGCGCAGTTGGTCGGCCTTCGAGAGCTGCGCGATGACTCCGTCCGCGATGAGGTCGCCGACGACCGACAGGGCAGCATCGCCGTTGTGGAACAGGAACGGCATCACGGCGATCGTCGGTTGCATGACCGGCGCCTTGGCGGCGCTCGCGCGAAAGGCGATGTCGCGGATCTTCCTCATGGGCGTCATGCGATAGGCACGCACCGGCTGGTCGATGTGCTTGAGCCAGCATTCCCCGAGATCCTCGAAGTTGCCATCCACCTCGTCGTCCAGAAGATCTCGCGTGGCCGCGGTGACCACAGTCTGGCCTGGTCCGGCAAGTGTCGCCACGCGCGCCGCGAGATTGACACCGGAGCCGTAGATGTCGTGCTGGTCGGTGTAGACCTCCGTGGCGTGCACCCCGGCCCGCAGATTCATCGTGTGGCCGTCTGCGAGCGGGTGACTCCGCGTCGCCATCCAGGCGTGCATCGCAAAGGCGGTGGCCGTTGCATGCCGCGCCTCATCGAACTCCAGCATCAGGCCGTCGCCGAGACTCTTCACCATGCGTCCTTCGTTGCCGGGCAGGATCGACTGAGTCACGTAGGCAACCAGGGCTTGCCAGCCCTTGATGACGCCCAACTCGTCGGCCTGCATGAGGCTCACGGACTCGACGAGGTCCACGACCAGAACCACCTTGCGGCGGCGCCGGAGGAGCAGTCCCTCGTCATCCAAGGCCGAAATGGTGTGAGGGTCTGATTCCTGCGTCATCCCCTCTCCGTGGGAACAAGCGCGACGAGGCGCGATGGGCCGGTTGTGTCACACGCACCGCCAAATGTCCATCGCTCGGACGGCGTACGCCGCGCGGACGTACGAGGCTCAGCGCACCTGGGTGGTCAGCACCGCGAGCGTGCGCCCGCCTGAATCCAGCAGCGTCATGCGCGAATTGCCCTGGAGGCGATAGCTCGCGGTGGATTGCAGCACCGCGAAGAACTGCGCTTCGTTGGCGCCGAGCGCCGGATCGGTACAGGCCATGCGGGTGGAGGCGAGCTGGTTCATCTTGAGGGCGCTACCGCTGCGCTGGAAGGTGCCCGTCACCCGGTTGCAGCCGCCCGAGCCGGTCACCTGGCCGTTGCGCCGGTCGAACTGGAGCTGCGCATCGCGCTGCGGGTCGCTGCCAGGGGCGACCGGGTTGTCGCCCAGTTGCTCGAGGCGCCAGACCGGCCCTTCGATCGGCTCGTCCAGGCTGATCCCGCTGCCGCATCCGGCCAGCAGTCCGGCGGCGAGCAGGGTGATCGCAACCACGGGCGCGGCGGATGGTCGAGCAGCGGGTCGAAAACGCATGGCCTGTCTTTCCTTTGGTAACGAAATGGATCGGCGCGACGTGGCAGTCGACGCCAGTGTCAGCTCAGGACGACGCTGCTCAGCCGTCGCCGGTAGCTTGCCACCGTCGGGTCGTCGGGGGGAATCTGCCCATCGGCCACCTTGACCTTGGGCGGCTCGATGATGTCGAGGATCGCGATGTACGTCTTGCGCGCGAGATCGTCGTTCCAGCTCTTGTCGCGCATGAGGATGTCGAGAAGCTCGTCCATCGCGTCGGTCCAGCGCTGATCGGCCATGAGCAGGCGGGTGCGGTCGAAGCGGGCCTGGAAGTCGCGCTTGTTGGTGGCGATGCGTGCGTCGAGATCGGCGATGGCCGGCGCGCCGCCGGCGGCCGGCTTCGCGAAATCGAGGGCGTCCATCCAGCGCTGGAGCGAGTCGAAGCGCCGCACCAGCGAAGTCTTGGCGATGACGGGCGCGAACGCGACCTTGGCGTCGTCGAGGCGACCTTCCTGCAGCAGCAGCTTGACGTAGTCGAAGCGGGTCTCGTCGTTGGACGGGTCGGTCGCGACCGCATGCTGCAGCTTCTCCAGCGCGCCTTCGGTGTCGCCTTCGGCCAGTGCAGCCTGCGCGGACTCCTCCTGCTCCTGCGCTTCGAGCTCGTCCGCGCCCGGCACATGTTTGTCGAGGAAGGCTCGGACCTGCTCGGGCGGGAGGGCGCCGACGAAGCCGTCCACCGGCTGCCCGTCCTTGAACATCACGCAGAACGGGATACTGCGCACGCCGAACATCTGGCTGAGCTGCTGCGAGATCTGCGGCACCTTGTCCGCGTCGAGTTTGGCAAGGGTGAAGCGACCGGCGTATTCGACCTCGAGTTTTTCGAGGACCGGGCCGAGCTGCTTGCAGGGGCCGCACCATTCGGCCCAGATGTCCAGCAGCACCGGTTGGTTCATCGAGCCTTCGATCAGCTCGGACTGGAAGTTTTCGAGGGTGATATCGATCATGTCAGTTTTTCCATTGCACTTCGCGCCACCTGCTCCCCATGAAATTGGCGCGTCCGAGTCCAGGGCACCCGCGGAACCGGCTTCGCCGGGCCGCTGGGTGCGCCTCCCTTTCGCCAAAGGCGAGAGAGGGGGGAGCCGCGAAGCGGCATGGGGGGTGTCTGTCTACGTAAAATTCGAACCATGAAGCAAGCAATTCAGGTCGGCGTGGTGATGGGCTCGAACTCCGATTGGGAGACGATGCGCAACGCCGTCGAGATTCTCCAGCAATTCGGCGTCGCCCACGAAGCGCGCGTGGTCTCGGCCCACCGCATGCCCGACGAGTTGTTCGCCTACGCCGAAAGCGCCGCGCCGCGCGGGCTGGCGGCGATCATCGCCGGCGCCGGCGGCGCCGCGCACCTGCCGGGCATGCTGGCCGCCAAGACCACCGTCCCGGTGCTCGGCGTGCCGGTCGCGAGCCGCCACCTGCAGGGCGTGGATTCCCTCTACAGCATCGTGCAGATGCCCAAGGGCGTGCCGGTCGCCACCTTCGCCATCGGCAACGCCGGGGCGGCCAATGCGGCGCTCTTCGCGGTGGCAATGCTTGCGGTCGGCGATCCGGCCCTGCGCAGCCAGCTCGACGCTTTCCGCGAAAGGCAGACCCAGGCCGCGCAGGCCATGACCCTGCCCACGGGCGAGGCGGAGCCGCTGTCGCCGTTCACCCCCCAAGGCGGGGGCGCGCTGTGACGGTCATCCTCCCGGGCGCGACGCTCGGCGTGATGGGGGGCGGGCAACTCGGGCGCATGTTCGTGCATGCCGCCCAGCAGATGGGCTACTTCACCGCCGTGCTCGATCCGGACGCCGACAGTCCCGCGGGCCGGGTGAGCCACCACCACATCCACACCGATTACACCGACGTCGACGGACTCGCCCGGCTGGCCGGCCTGTCCGACGCCATCACGACCGAATTCGAGAACGTCCCCGCGCCCTCGCTCGAGAACCTTGCCGTCACGCGGCCGGTTTCCCCGGGAGCCGATGCGGTCGCGATCGCGCAGGACCGCATCCGCGAGAAGAGCCATTTCGCGCGTTGCGGCGTCGAGTGCGCGCCGTACGCGGTCATCGAGACGGCCGACCATCTCGCCGCCGTGCCTTCGGACCTGCTGCCCGGCATCCTCAAGACCGCGCGCCTCGGCTACGACGGCAAGGGCCAGCGCCGCGTCGCCACCCGCGCCGAGCTGGAGGCCGCGTGGACCGATTCCGGCGGCGTGCCCTGCGTGCTCGAAAAGCTCCTGCCGCTCGACTTCGAATGCTCCGTGATCGTCGCGCGCAGCGAGGACGGCCAGATGGTGAATTTCCCGGCGCAGCGCAACCTGCACCGCGACGGCATCCTCGCGGTCACCGAGGTCTACCCGGACAACATTCCCAAGGCGGCCGCGCAGCGCGCCATTTCCGCGGCACGGTCGATCGCCGAGGGCATTTCGTATGTCGGCGTGCTGTGCGTCGAGTTCTTCGTGCTGGCCGACGGCAAGCTGGTCGTCAACGAAATGGCGCCTCGTCCGCACAACAGCGGCCACTGGACCATGGACGCCTGCGACATGTCGCAGTTCGACCTGCAGGTGCGCACGCTCGCGGGGCTGCCGCTCAATCCGCCGCGGCAGCACAGCGCCGCGATCATGCTGAACCTGCTGGGTGACCTCTGGTTCGTCGATGGCGGCGAGGCGGTCGAGCCGCGCTGGGCCGATGTGCTCGCGCTGCCGGGCACACACCTGCACCTGTACGGCAAGACCGAGGCGCGCCGCGGACGCAAGATGGGTCACCTGAACATCACCGGCGAAAGCATCGATGCGGTCCGCAGCACCGCCGACTTCGCTGCCGCGGTGCTCGGTCTGCCGATTCCGCTGTCCGAGTGAGCGCGATGATCCGCGACGGCCAGTCCCCCGACGCCATCGAGGAGGCGGCGCGCGTCCTGGAAGCCGGAGGGCTGGTCGCGTTCCCGACCGAAACGGTCTACGGCCTCGGCGCCGATGCGGGCAGCGATGCGGCGGTCGCCGGCATCTTCGCGGCCAAGGGGCGGCCGAGCGACCACCCGCTGATCGTCCATGTGCCGGCTGGACCGCAAGGCACCGATGCGTTGTCCCGGTTCGCCCAGCCGCTGCCGCTCTTCGCGCAGAAGCTGGTCAAGGCCTTCTGGCCCGGTCCGTTGACCTTGATCGTCGCCCGCCAGCCCGGCGTGGCGAAGGCGGCTGCCGGCGGGCAGGACACCATCGGCGTGCGCTGTCCGTCGCATCCGGTGGCGCAGGCCTTGCTCTCGGCATGTGTCGAGAACGGCGTGTACGGCGTCGCGGGACCGAGCGCCAACCGCTTCGGCCGCGTGAGCCCCACGACCGCGCAGCACGTGCGCGACGAGTTCGGCGACGGGCTTCTGGTGATCGACGGCGGACCGTGCGAGGTGGGCATCGAATCCACCATCGTCGACTGCAGCCGCGGCGTGCCGGTGCTGCTGCGTCCCGGCGCGATCACCCGTGCGCAGATCGAGGCGGCCTGCGGCGAGGCGCTGCGCGACAAGGAAGCGCTCGCGCAGCCCGATCCGCGCGCCTCCGGCACGCTCGAAGCGCACTACGCGCCGAGCGCCAAGGTGCGCCTGATGGACGCCAAGGCGCTGCAGACCGGTCTCGACGTGCTCGGCGCGAATGCGGCGCACATCGCGGTGTGGTCGCGCACGGCGCTCAAGACCCGCTCCCAGCGCGTCGTCATGCGGCGCATGCCCGACGATGCCGCGGCCACGGCGCAGCAACTCTTCGCGGTGCTGCGCGCCTTCGACGCCGAAGGCGTCAAGCTGATCTGGATCGAAACCCCGCCCGACACCCACGAGTGGGAAGGCGTCCGAGACCGCCTGCAGCGCGCTTCCGCGGCATAGGATCTCCCTCGGGCTCGCGCGCTTCGTGCCGCTTTCTCGGGCGGCCGCCAGAGGCGGCTGCCTGTTTTACCGATCAGAGACCCGCTGCCAGCACGGATTGGAAGAAGCCGCGGGCCGATGCCAGGCAGAACGGCGCCACCAGCGAGCCGTGGTAGGCCTGGGACACGGCCGCAGCCTGGTCCGTCGGCGTGCCGGGCGTCGAGGCCACGAGATTCGCCTTCGCCGTGGCGAAGCCCGCGCGCGCGGACGAGAAGGCATCCGTGCGGCTGGATTCCTCCAGATCGACGACGGTCAGCGCAGCAGAGGGCATCCCGCGCGCGGTGAAGTAGCCGGCCGTCGCGCGCGTGCTCAGGAAGTTCACGGTCGGGTCGTTGGCGCCGCCGCACATCATCATCGGCCGGGTCGGCAGCCAGTTGCGCAGGTCGTTCGCCACCGCCGCCTTGCGAAAGCCGAGCAGCGGCTGGCAGTTGAGCGGCGCGCTGGTGCCGAGCGAGCCCGCGTTCGCCGGCAGCGCGTTGCCCGGGCAGGGGGTGGCCAGCAGGTCGTTGGCCGCCTGCGTCAGGTAGCTTTGCCGGATCAGGTTGTTGGGACCGTAGAAGATCGACAGCGAAGGGTCGATCGGCCCCGGGACCGCATTCGCCGGATAGAGCGCCAGCGGCGGCAGCTTGCCCTGCGCATACAGGGTGCTGATCGGCGTGTTGCTCGGCAGGAGCGTGTCGATCCCGTTGGCGTATTGCGCCTCGTAGATGTCGCCGGTAGCCGTGTAGACGTTGCCGAACTGCTTCTGCCAGCTCGTCGACAGCAGCGGCGTGAACAGCGTCGAGCCGAGCGCGGGCCAGCCGCTGAAGCTGTAGTCCGTCAGAAGGCTGATGGCCGAGGGCGCGGACAGCGGCGCCGAGGCGGTCACTGCCTGGCCGGTGGCCTGCATCTCGCGGTGCGCGGCCATCGCGACGTAGCCGCCCTGCGAGTAGCCGGTGATCAGCAGCTTGCCGGAGTCGGTCGCCGCGATCGCAGGGAAGGTCTTGCGCGCCGCGGTCAGCGCATCGACCATGTCCTTGCCCTGCTGGTCGCCGTTGAGGTAGGGGTGGTAAGGCAGCGTGGACTTGTCGTAGCCCGCGTAGTTGGGCGCGACCACGATGTAGCCCTGCGCGGCGAACATGGCCGCGATCGACAGCCCCTCGCCGGCCGCCGGCTGGGTCGAGTCCGTCATTTGCGCGAGGTTGTAGTTGCGGGCCGGCGTCGTGCCGTGCGCGTAGAGCACGACCGGACGCGGACCGCCGCAATCCGAAGCGTCGCCGTTCGGCACCATGATCGCGGCCGTCGCGTTGGTGGCCTCGCCCTGCCCGCCGACGGTCCGGTATTCGAGATAGCGCAGATCGAAGCCGCACTTGGGCGTGCCGGCGACCTGCATCAGCGACTTGCCCTGCGCGGTCGAGTTCAGCACGGTGATGACCTGGGCGGTCGAGAGCGATGCGGTTTGCGAGGGTGGCGAGGTCACCAGCGAACCGCGGCCTGTGTCCGTGGTGCTGGGCAGGAAGAAGAACCCGCCGCCGCCTCCACCACCCCCACATCCGGAAAGCATCAGCACGGTGCCTGCGAGCGTGGCGGCGGTGAGTCTCGTCATTCGCTTGTCTCCTTTGGTTGCGGGGATCGAGGGTGAGGCATTCTGGGCAGGCACCCTGGCGAGCGCAAGCGGGGCTTGCCTGCACATGCGGGGTCAGGGGCGGGTCAGTCTTGGGCGGCCCAATCGACGAGTGCGTCGAACGCGGGACGCGCTGCGAGCGCATTGGCATGGTTCGCGATGGCGATCACCACGTAGCGCCGCCCGCTCGCCGCGTGCACATAGCCGGCCACGCCCGCCGCGTCGCGCAGCGTGCCGGTCTTGAGATGCGCCGCGCCGCCTCCGCGCAGCGCGCGCTTGCGCAGTGTGCCGTCCACACCCGAAGCGGGGAGCGAGGAGACCAGTTCGGGCATCACGGGCGAGCGCCACGCGACCTGCAGCATCTTCGCGAGTTCGGCCGAGGTGATGCGCTCGTCGCGCGAGCGGCCGGAGCCGTTGTCGAGCACCGGCTGCCCCTCGCCGGTGCCGATGCGGTCGTTCCACCACTGGCGCACGGTGGCGCGCGCGGCCTCGAAGCTGCCGCGCCGCTTCTGCTGCAGGCCCAGCGTCAGGAAGAGCTGCTGCGCCATCACGTTGTTGCTGTACTTGTTGATGTCGCGGATGACCTCGGCGAGCGGCGGCGAACTCAGCTCGAACGCCGGCCGCAGTTCCGCCGGCACCTGGCCTTCGCGCACCGCCCCCTTGATGCGTCCGCCCATCTCGATCCACAGGCCGCCGATGGCGCGCGCGGCATAGCTGCGCGGATTCGAATAGGCGACGGGCCATTCCTTCTCGCCGCAGGCCGCCGGGAAGCTGCCGGTGAAGCCGATGCGCGCCGGGTCGTTGAAATCGCCGCCGAGGCTTGTGCGCCAGTCGTTGCACTCGCCCGCCGACAGCGGCACCGTCGCCTGCATGGCGACGCCGGCGAGCGGGGGCTCGTAGGTCACCTGCGCGGTCTGCGTCGCGCGGTTCGGCACGAAGGTCATCACCACCGACTTGAAATTGACGAGCAGCGCGTCCGGCACGGCGTTGTAGGGACGCAGGCCTTCGCCATCGAAGGCGAACGGATCGGTGTCGGGCACCTCGAACGCGCTGCGGTCGAGCACGATGTCGCCCTCGATGCTGCGGATGCCCATCCCCTGAACCCGCCGCAGCAGCAGCCACAGCCGCTCGATCACCAGCTTCGGGTCGCCCTGGCCGCGGATGTAGAGATTGCCCTGGAGCACGCCGCCCTGCACCGGGCCGTCCACGTAGACCGGCGTGGTCCACACGAAGGCCGGCCCCAGCAGGTCGAGCGCTGCGTAGGTGGTGACCAGCTTCATGATCGACGCCGGATTGACCTGTGCCTGCGAACGCCAGGCGAGCCGCGGCGGCCGGACCCCGTCCGCGTCGGCCACCAGCATCGTCACCGCGTCGCGCGGCACCTTGGCGCGGGCCAGCGCCGCATCGACTTCCGGCGGAAGGCTCTGTGCGCCTGCTTGCAGCGGCGCGAGGGCGGTGAGGGCAAGAACCAGTCCGAAGAGCCGGGCAAGGAGGGGGGAGATGGGGTTGGTGTTCGATGCGGCGAAAAGCATCGCCGGATTATCCCGGCCCCCTATACCAGAAACCCCGGGGAACCGGCTTTGCCGGGCGGCCGGGGTTGCCCCCGGAGAGGGGGTGTCCGAGCCGCACGAAGTGGGCGAGGCCGGGGGTGAACCGATAATCCCGGGATGTCCGCTGCCCCCCGTTTTTCCCCTCGCACCATCGGTTTGGGCGCGGCCATCGTCACGGTCCTGGTCTGGACCGCCTTCATCGTGATCGCGCGCGCCTCCGCGGGTCGTTCCCTGACGCCCTTCGACATCGCCTTCGCACGGATCTGCGGCGCCAGCCTCGTGCTGATTCCCTGGGGCGCCTGGATCGTCGCGCGCGATCGCGATCCGGCGCGCCGCTCGATGTTCGGCCTCTCGCCCGTGCCGTTGCGCCTGACCGCGATCGCGGGCATCTTCGGCGGGCTGGCGTACGCGCTCCTGGCCTACAGCGGTTTCTTCTTCGCACCGGCGACCCACGCCTCGGTGCTCCTGCCCGGCAGCCTGCCGCTGTGGACCGCGCTGCTCGCGGCCATCGTGCTGCGTGACCGCATCACGCCGGGCCGCGCGATCGGGCTGCTGCTGATCGTGCTGGGCGATCTCTTCGTGGGCGGGGGCAGCCTGCTCCATGCGCTCGACGGCGGCGTGATCTGGAAGGGCGACCTGCTCTTCATGAGCGCCGCGTTCTGCTGGGCCGCCTACAGCGTGGTGGTGCGCAAGCACAGCCTCGACGCGGTGCGCGCGACCGTCGCGATCACCGTTTTCGCCTTCGTGACCTACCTGCCGGTCTACGCGCTGCTCACGGCAGCGGGCGTGGTCACGAGCCACCTCGCCACCGCGCCGATGGGCGAGATCGCGTTCCAGATGTTTTTCCAGGGCATCGGCTCGGTGGTGATCTCGGGCATCACCTTCACGCGGATGGTCCAGTACTTCGGGCCGGTGCGCACCACCATGATCACGGCGCTGGTGCCCGGGCTGTCCGCGCTCGGTGCGGTCGTGTTCCTGGGCGAGCCGCTGCAATGGAATCTCTTCGCGGGGCTGACGCTGGTCACGGGCGGCATCCTGTTCGGGGTTCAGCGTGTCCGGACGAGCGCGGCTCCGCAGTCGCCCGTGCCGGCGCGCGCGGCAGGAGGCGGCGCCGATGCCTGACAAGCTGCTGGCCTTCGACACCAGCACCGAGACGCTCTCGATCGCGGTGCGCCACGGCGACCTGCTGCTCGAGCACACCGGCGACGGCGGCGCGCAGTCGTCGTCGACGCTGATCCCGCTGATCCAGAAGCTGCTCGGCGAGGCCGGCCTCGTGCTGCGCGAACTCGACGCGATCGCCTTCGGTCGCGGGCCGGGCTCCTTCACCGGCCTGCGCACCGCCTGCTCGGTCGCGCAGGGCCTGGCCTACGGCGCCGGACTGCGGCTGCTGCCGATCGACACGTTGCATGCGGTCGCCGAGGAAGCCCGCCATCACTTCGGCGTGGAACAGGTGGTCGCGGTGCTCGATGCGCGGATGGACCAGGTCTACACGGCCTGCTACGACCTCGGGGTCGAAGTCGTGGCCAGCGAGACGGACTTGCTGGAGCCCGAGGGCGTGGTCGTGCCCCCCGGCTGGGCGCTGGCCGGCAATGCCTTCGCCGCCTACGGCGACCGCCTGCCGCGCGCGGCCGGACGGCACACGGTGCTGCCGACGGCTGCCGCGATGCTCCGCCTTGCGCCGGCCTTGCTCGCGGCGGGCCGCGCCGTCGCGCCCGCGGACGCATGGCCTCTCTACGTTCGCGATAAAGTGGCGCAGACTACCGAGGAGCGCGCTGCCATCAAGGCGGCCGCCGCCAACCAGCCATGAGCGCAGTTCTTCTTCAGTCGCGTGAAGCCCGGCTCGAACCGATGACGGTCGAGCGCGTCCCCGCCGTCTGCGCGATCGAGCAGACGGCCTATACCCACCCGTGGACGCAGGCCAACTTCATCGATTCGCTGGCGGCGGGCTACCACTGCCAGTGCCTCGTCGGCCCGGCGGCGGAGGGCGACGCATCGGCCCCGCCGCGCGGCGCGCGCGCCTTGCTGAGCCGTGCGCTCTCGCGGCCGGCCCCCGAAACCATCATCGGCTACTTCGTCGCCATGAAGGGCGTGGATGAAGTGCATCTGCTCAACATCACCGTCGCACCCGCCTTCCAGCGGCAGGGATGGGCGCCGCTGATGCTCGAAGCGCTGGCGGGCTGGTCGCGAGGGCAGCACGCACAGTGGCTCTGGCTGGAAGTGCGCGCAAGCAACCATCGCGCGCTCGCGATCTACGAGCGCAACGGCTTTCGCCGGGTCGGCATCCGCAAGGGCTACTACCCGGCGCATGTCAATGCGCGCGAGGACGCGGTCGTCATGAGCCTGCGACTCAATGAATCCAACAGCGCCTGGGGAGGATTGGCATGACACCCCGGCATCGCGCGATGCTCGAGGAAATGGGCATCAAGCTTTTCTGGTGGCCCAAGGAACAGGCTGGCGAAGTGCGGGCCGTGGTGGCCGAGGCGCCCGCCGCGGCCCCGGTGGAGGAACCCATCCAGGCGCCGGCCGAACACGGTCCCGCGCCCGTTCGGGTGGCACGCCCGCCCGCGTCCCCGGCGCCGACAGCGCCTGCACGCACGCCGACTGCGCCGACGCACGGCGCCACCGTGCTGGCCGACGCGCCGCGGCACCTCTACGGTGGCGAGGCCATGGCAAAGGGTGGCTGGCTGGTCGTCGCCGATATGCCGCCGGAACTCGACGGACGCCACGGCGAGCCTTTCGCGAGCGACGCGGGCCGCCTGCTCGACAACATGCTGCGCGCGCTTCAGCTTCACGGCGGCGCGGCGCCGGTGCATCTCATGCGCACGCATCGGGGTGTCGCTTCGGGCCAGCAGGGCAGTCCGCGACCGCTCGGTGACGTATTCGCCGAAAGCGCCGAGGCGCTCGCGCCCGGGCTCGTGCTCGCGATGGGGCCGTTGGCGGCGCAGAGCCTGCTCCAGAGCGGCGATCCGCTCGGCAAGCTGCGCGGACGGGCACTGCCGGTCGCGATGCTGCCGGGGTTCGATGTACCCGTCGTTGCCTCCTACCACCCGGCCTATCTGCTGCGCAATCCGGCAGACAAGGCGCGGGCCTGGGCCGACCTCTGCCTCGCTGCAGAAGAGTTCTCCCGGGGCGCTCACTAAAATCTGCCCCATGACCTTCCTGGACAAGCTGCGCGCCGCCGAGCGCCAGAACGGCTCGCTGCTGTGCGTCGGGCTCGACCCCGAGCCGACGAAATTCCCCGCCCAACTCAAGGGTGACGCCAGCAAGATCTACGACTTCTGCGCCCGCATCGTCGACGCGACCGCCGACCTGGTCATCGCGTTCAAGCCGCAGATCGCCTACTTCGCCGCCCATCGCGCCGAAGACCAGCTCGAAAGGCTCATGGAGCACATGCGCCGCAACGCGCCGCAGGTGCCGACCATCCTCGACGCCAAGCGCGGCGACATCGGGTCCACCGCCGAGCAGTACGCGCGCGAAGCCTTCGAGCGCTACGGCGCCGATGCGGTCACGCTGTCGCCCTTCATGGGCTTCGATTCGGTCGAGCCCTACCTGCGCTTCGAAGGCAAGGGCGCCTTCCTGCTGTGCCGCACCAGCAATCCCGGCGGCTCCGATCTGCAGGGGCAGCGCCTCGCCGGGTTACCGGGCGAGCCTTTCCTGTACGAGCATGTCGCGAAGCTGGCGCAGGGGCCGTGGAACCTCAACGGCCAGCTCGGGCTGGTGGTCGGCGCGACCTATCCCAACGAGATCGAGCGCGTGCGCGCGCTGGCTCCGACCGTGCCGCTCTTGATTCCGGGCGTCGGCGCGCAGGGCGGCGATGCGGTGGCGACCGTGCGTGCCGGGTGGCGCGCCGACGCGCCGATCGTGGTCAATTCATCGCGCGCGATCTGCTACGCCTCCGCAGGCGACGACTTTGCCGAAGCCGCGCGCCGCGAGGCCACGCGCACCCGCGACGCCCTCGAAGCTGCCAAGGCCTGAAGCGACATTCCGCGTCATCTCGCAAGCGGCCTGTTGCGCCGGCGTGACGAAAAAAGTCACGTTTATTGACGTTTGTAGACCTTAACGCCTCACTCCGGCGACGGCGGCACGTGCTCGTCGGCCGGCACGGCACTTGCCTCGCAGAGCCCGGCGCCGGAGCGCCGAGGAGTGAGGAATCCCATGGTGGAAGACATCGCAACCGGTCGCGCCGAGGCGACCGAGGCGTCGGTGCGCGTGAATGAAGCATCCGCGGCGGGCCAGTCGCCTCTCCAGTACAACCCCTTGCCCGTGGCGACCGCCCTGGCCGCCGCCGCTGCACTTGCCGCCTGTGGCGGTGGAGGCGGGGGTGGTGGCGGGTTCGCATTGACCGCCGCGAGCGGCTCCGGCACGCAGGCTGGATCGCTCTCCTCGCTGGCATCGACATCCACCGGGCAGACCTACGTCTACACCCAGGCCAAGAGCGACGACGAGGCCGCACGCTTTCTGCTGCAGGCGCAGTTCTCGGCATCCGACGCGGAGATCGCGGCGGTGCGCAGCAAGGGCTACCTGCCGTGGCTCGGCGAACAGGTCGACCGCGAAGCGACACAGACCGGCTGGGACTGGATCGCGAGCAAGCCCTACAACACCGTCAACGTCGACGACATGATCTGGAACCAGCTCATGACCGCGCCGGACGGCTTCCGCAAGCGCGCGGCATTGGCGCTCTCCGAGATCTTCGTGGTCTCGGCCACCGACATCGGTTCCAGCTGGCCCGACCCCATGATGGCCCAGTACTGGGACACGCTGGTGCGCGGCGCGACGGGCAACTTCCGGCAGCTGCTGGAGGACGTGACCCTCAACCCCGCGATGGGCTACTACCTCAACACCAAAGGCAACCAGAAGGAGAACGCCCAGGGCCGCCAGCCCGACGAGAACTATGCGCGAGAGGTCATGCAGCTGATGACCATCGGGCTCTACCAGCTCAATGCCGACGGCACGCTGCGGACCGGCGCCGACGGCGCGCCGCTCGACACCTACACGCTCGACGATGTCACGAACCTCGCGCGCGTCTTCACCGGCTACGACATCGACATCCGCAGCGACGAGAAGAGCGGCACCGCCGGCGCCTTCACGCCGCCGGGGGCCAGCTACACCATCGAGGGCAACGGCTGGACGACGCGGCCGATGGCGCTCGTCGCGTCGCGCCATTCGACGCTCGAAGCGAAGTTCCTCGGCGCCACGGTGCCCGGGGGCACCGACGGCAAGGCCGCGCTCAAGATCGCGCTCGACACGCTCTTCAATCATCCGAACGTCGGGCCCTTCATCTGCAAGCAGCTCATCCAGCGGATGGTGACCAGCAACCCGAGCCCGGACTACGTGAAGCGCGTGTCCGATGTCTTCGCCAACAACGGCGCGCGTGTGCGCGGCGACATGAAGAGCGTGTTCGCGGCCGTGGTGCTCGACAACGAGGCGCGCAGCCCGGCGGGACTCGGCGACCCGAACTTCGGGCGCCTGCGCGAGCCGATGCTGCGCTTCGTGCAATGGGCGCGCACCTTCGGCGCGGCATCGACCACCGGCAACTGGAAGATCGGCAATCTCTCGCGGCCCAACGACCAACTCGGCCAGAGCCCGCTGCGCTCGCCCTCGGTCTTCAACTTCTTCCGGCCGGGCTACGTGCCGCCTTCGACCGCGATCGCGAACGGGAAGATGGTTGCGCCCGAGTTCCAGCTGGTGAACGAGACCAGCGTCGGCGGCTACGTCAACTACATGCAGGGCGCGCTGCAGAAGACGACCAAGGACGTCAACGTCGCCTACGCGAGCGAGCTCGCGCTGGTGCTCGATCCGGGCGCGCTGGTGCGGCGGCTCAACCTGCTGCTCGCGGCCAACCAGCTGCCGGCCTCGACCGTGGCGCTGATCACCAGTGCGCTCAACACGCCCGCGGTGAGCGCGTCGAGCACGGACGCGGTCAAGCTCAATCGCGTCTACGCGGCGGTGCTGATGGTGATGGCCTCGCCTTCCTACCTGATCCAGAAATAAGGGAGCGCGCGATGTACCTGATCGATCCTGCCGCCCATTCCCGGCGCGCCTTCCTGCGCCGCGCGGGCCATCTTGCGATGGCGGGCACCGCGATGCCGTTCGCGCTCAACCTCGCCGCCATGGGCGAGGCCGCCGCGCAGGCGGCGCCGTCCGACGACTACAAGGCGCTGGTCTGCGTCTTTCTCTTCGGTGGCAACGACTACGCGAACACCGTCGTCACCTACGACGACGCGAGCTACAACGCCTACAGCGCCATCCGCGTGCCGCAGGCCGCCGGGGGCATCGCGATCGCCAGGGAGGCTCTGCTGCCCACGCTGCTCGCACCGACCACGGCGCTGGCCGATGGCCGCCAGTACGCGCTGCATCCGGCGATGACCGCGCTGGCCGACCTGTTCAACACCGGCGGCAAGCTGGCGGTACAGCTCAACGTCGGGCCGCTCGTGGTGCCGCTCACTCGCGCGCAGTACAACAACAGCAACAAGAAGCTCTGTCCGCAGCCGCCCAAGCTCTTCTCGCACAACGACCAGCAGTCGATCTGGCAGTCGTCCTCGCCCGAAGGCTCGACCGTCGGCTGGGGCGGCAACATCGGGGATCTCGCGCTGTCGCAGAACGGCAATTCGCTCTTCACCTGCGTGTCGGTGTCGGGCAACGCGGTGTTCCTCTCGGGCGACACCGCGCTGCAATACCAGGTGAGCACCAGCGGCGCGGTCGGCATCAACAGCGTGAAGAACAGCACCGTGTACGGCTCGGCCACGGTCAAGTCCGCGATGGCGCAACTGCTGCAGGAGGCGCGCTCGCATGCGCTGGAGAACGAATACAACCGCGTGACCAGGCGCGCGGTCGAAGCCGAAACCACGGTGACCGCGGCGATCCAGCCGGCGACGTTCACGACCGACACCTTCTTCGTGACCAACGCCGACGGCAGCAAGTCCGCCAACAACACGGGCCTCGCGAACCAGCTCAAGATGGTGGCGCGCATGATCCGCGGCCGGCTCTCGCTGGGCGTGAAGCGCCAGGTGTTCTTCGTCTCGATGGGCGGTTTCGACCTGCACGACAACCTCATCGCCAACCAGCCCGGGCTGCTCAAGCAGCTCAGCGACGCGGTGGCCAACTTCCACGCGCAGATGGAAGCGCAGGGCCTCGCCGACAAGGTGACCACCTTCACCGCCTCCGACTTCGGCCGCACCCTCGCGAGCAACGGCGACGGCTCGGACCACGGCTGGGGCAGCCATCACTTCGTCGTCGGCGGGGCGGTCAAGGGCAAGCAGTTCTACGGCACACCGCAGGTGGTGAGCATCAACAACGACCCGAAGCTGGCGGGCTACGAAGGCCATGTGGGGCAAGGTCGATTGATCCCGACCACCTCGGTGGACCAGTACGGCGCGACGCTGGCCAGGTGGTTCGGCGTGCCCGATGCCGACCTGCCGGGGATCCTGCCGAACCTGAAGAACTTCGGCGGCAACGTCAATGGCATCGACTGGCCGAAGGATGTCGGCTTCATGAGTTGAGACGCGTGGAGTAATCTGCGGGGCCGTCCGCAATCGGCCGGGCAGATAAAAGGAGACACGCGATGAAATACCAGGGCAGCTGCCACTGCGGCCGCATCGCCTTCGAGGTCGAAGGCCAGATCGACAACGCGCTGGCTTGCAACTGTTCGATCTGCCGGCGCAAGGGATCGCTCCTGTGGTTCGTGCCGCGCAGCCAGATGACGATCACCACACCGGTCGACGACAACGTGGGCGTGTACCTGTTCAACAAGCACGTCATCCGTCACATCTTCTGCAAGACCTGCGGTATCCACACGCACGGCGAGGCGCCGGACCCGAAGGGCAATCCGGTGGCCGCGATCAACATCCGCTGCATCGACGGCATCGAGCTCGACAAGGTGCCGGTGACGCACTACGACGGGCGATCGAAGTGAGCGCTGCTGCCGACGCCTTTCCCGCGGACGGCGGATGCACCTGCCGCGCGGTGCGCTATCGCATGAAGACGCGGCCGCTGTTCGTCAACTGCTGCCACTGCCGCTGGTGCCAGCGCGAGACCGGCACGGCGTTCGCGCTCAACGCGATGATCGAAAGCGACCGCGTCGAGCTGCTGCAGGGCGAGGTCGAACTGGTCGATACGCCATCGCAGAGCGGCAAGGGCCAGAAGATCGCGCGCTGCACGCACTGCCGCGTCGCGCTCTGGAGCCACTACGCAGGCGCGGGCGAGGCGGTGAAGTTCATGCGCGTCGGCACGCTCGACAACCCGGACCTGCTGCCGCCGGACATCCATATCTTCACCTGCTCCAAACAGCCGTGGGTCGTGCTGCCGCCCGACATGCCGGCGGTCGACGAGTACTACAGCCGCTCGCAGTACTGGCCGCCCGAGAGCATCGAGCGGATCAAGGCCTTGAAGAAATAGCCCCCAGCCGCTCCGACACCTGGTCCGCGCAGGCCTTGAGCGCGAGTGCGATATCGCCGTCCCAGCGGGTATCGAAGACCGCCGCCGGCCCGATGGCGGTTACCGCGAGCACGATCGCGCCGGTGTGATCGAAGACGGGCGCCGACATCGCGCTCACGCCCGGCAGGATCTCGCCCTCGGAGCGGCTCAGGCCGCGCTTGCGCACTTCGTGCAGTTGCGCCTCGAAGTCCTTCCAGCTCGGCAGCGGCTGCACCGGCGGCATGCCGCGCTGGCGCGGTTCGGCGGCGCCTTTGTGTTCGCGCAGGCGCTCTTCCTCCAGCAGGCGCTGGACCACGGCCGAATCCAGGTACGCGCCGAACAGCCGCCCGGAAGCGGTGTTGGTCAGCGAGAACACCGTGCCGTGCCGCATGTTCACGTGCAGCGGCGCGGGCGATTCCGCGAGGCGGACGATGGTCGCGCCCCGGTCGCCCCACACCGCGATCGCCACGGTCTGCCCGATCTGCTGCGCGAGTTCGGTGATCAGCGGCGTGGCGACATGCACCGGATTCGCCTGCTGCAGGCTGATCAACCCCAGTTGCAACGCGAGCGGTCCAAGCAGATAGTGGCCGCTGGTGCGGTCCTGCTCGATCAACCCGAGGCGGCCGAAGCTGACCATGTACGGATGCGCCTTGGCAGGGGACATCTCGGCCTCGCGCGCGAGATCCTTCAGCGCCATCGGCCGGCCGTGGTGGACCAGGGCGCGCAGCAGTTGGCCTCCTACCTCGATGCTCTGGATGCCGCGCTGGGCGCGATCGCTGTCGGTGCTCATGGGCTGTGCCCCTTGTTTGATCATGGAGAAAGCATTAGACATTAACTGATCATCCGAATACACTCCGCCGATTCGTTCCCTGCAAACTAGTTTGCATTAGTCAAATTCAAGGAGACTCCCGCGATGAGCCAGACCAAGAAGTTCGCCAGCCAGGCCGACCTGGAAGAAAAGAAGGTCACCTTCAGCCAGATTTCCGAGCACGCCTGGGCCTACACCGCCGAGGGCGACCCCAACACCGGCATCGTGATCGGCGACGACTGCGTGCTGGTGGCCGACACCCAGGCCACGCCGGCGATGGCGCAGGACGTGATCCGGCGCATCCGCGAAGTCACCGACAAGCCCATCAAGTACGTGGTGCTCACGCACTACCACGCGGTGCGCGTGCTCGGCGCGAGCGCCTACGGGGCCGACCACATCCTCGCGAGCCAGGACACCTACGACCTCATCGTCGAGCGCGGCGAGCAGGACAAGGCCAGCGAGATCGGCCGCTTCCCGCGCCTGTTCGCCGGCGTCGAGACCGTGCCGCCGGGCATGACCTGGCCGACGATGACCTTCACCGGCAAGATGACCGTGTGGCTCGGCAAGCTCGAAGTGCAGCTGCTGCAACTGGGCCGCGGCCACACCAAGGGCGACACCGTCGTCTGGCTGCCGGGCGAGAAGGTGCTGCTGTCGGGCGACCTGGTCGAATTCGACGCCACGCCGTATGCGGGCGACGCCTACTTCCAGGACTGGCCCCAGACGCTCGACAACCTCGCCGCGCTCCAGCCCAAGGCGCTGGTGCCCGGACGCGGCGCGGCGCTGACCACGCCGGAGGAAGTCGCCAAGGGCCTCGCGGGCACGCGCGACTTCATCGCCGACGTGTGGGCCAGCGTGAGCGAGGGCGCCAAGGCAGGGAAGGACCTGAACACGGTCTACAAGGAAACCTTCGCCAGGCTCAAGCCCAAGTACGGCCACTGGGTGATCTTCGACCACTGCATGCCCTTCGACGTGACGCGCTGCTACGACGAGGCGACGAAGTACGCCGACCCGCGCATCTGGACCGCCGAGCGCGACATCGAGATGTGGAAGGCCCTGGAAGGCTGAAGCCATGGCGGCCGCCTCCGCATCGACGGCTGAAGCGCCGGTCGACTACCAGTCGCTGCGGTTCGACTACAGGCGCCACCCCGACCAGGATGCCGCGCAACCCGTGCGTCATCCGGTCGTCGTGGTCGGCGCGGGCCCGGTGGGCCTCGCGCTCGCGATCGATCTCGCCCAGCAGCACATCCCCGTGGTGCTGCTCGACAACGACAACACCCTCTCCACCGGCTCGCGCGCGATCTGCTTCGCCAAGCGCACGCTCGAAGTCTTCGATCGCCTCGGCTGTGCGGACCGCATGGTCGACAAGGGCGTGTCCTGGAAGATCGGTAAGGTCTTCTTCAAGGACGAGCAGGTCTATCACTTCGACCTGCTGCCCGAGGCAGGCCACGAACGCCCGGCCTTCATCAACCTGCAGCAGTACTACGTCGAAGGCTATCTGTCGGAGCGCGCGGCCGAGCTGCCGCTCGTCGACCTGCGCTGGAACAACAAGGTGATCGGCATCGAGCAGGACGCCGACCGCGCGCTCGTCACCATCGAGACGCCGGAAGGCAACTACCAGCTCGAAGCCGACTACGTGGCAGCCTGCGATGGTTCCAAGTCCAACATGCGCCAGATGCTCGGGCAGGAAGCCAAGGGCCGCATCTTCCGCGACCGCTTCCTGATCGCCGACGTGAACATGGACACGGACCTGCCGACGGAGCGCAAGTTCTGGTTCGATCCGCCGTTCCATCCGGGCCAGAGCGTGCTGCTGCACAAGCAGGCCGACGACATGTGGCGCGTCGACTTCCAGCTCGGCTGGGACGCCGATCCGGTGGAAGAGCGCAAGCCCGAGAAGATCATCCCGCGCGTTCGCGCGCTGCTCGACAGCATCGACCACCACGACGTGCAGTTCACCATCGGCTGGGCCAGCGTCTACACCTTCGCGTGTCAGCGCATGGACTGCTTCCGCCATGGCCGCGTGCTCTTCGGGGGCGACTCGGCGCACGGCGTCTCGCCCTTCGGCGCGCGCGGCGCGAACTCCGGTGTGCAGGACGCGGACAACCTCGCCTGGAAGCTGGCTGCGGTGGTGCGCAACGAAGCGCCCGATGCGCTGCTCGACACCTATGCGAGCGAACGCGAGTACGCCGCCGACGAGAACATCCGCAACTCGACGCGCGCGACCGACTTCATCACGCCCAAGAGCGAAGTCAGCCGCCTGTTCCGCGATGCCGTGCTGGAGCTGTCGAAGCGCCATGCCTTCGCGCGCACGCTGGTGAACAGCGGCCGACTGTCGGTGCCTTCGACGCTCGGCGATTCGCCGCTCAACACGGCCGACGTGGATGCGTTCGCTGGCCGCATGGTGCCGGGTGCGCCGGCCGCGGACGCACCGATCGTGCGTGCCGACGGCAGCACCGGCTGGCTGCTGCGCGAGCTGTGTCCCGCATCGAAGTCGAACGCGGCAACCTGTTTTACCGCGCTGGTCTTCGGCCATGGCGAAGCGGCTGAGCGCAGTCGCGAGGTGCTCGCGAAGGCCGATGTGCCGCTGCACATCGTGAACGTCGCAGACACCGGCGAGGGTTCGCTGGCGGCGCAGCGCTACGACGCGAAGCCGGGCACCGTGTACCTGCTTCGTCCCGACCAGCACGTCTGCGCGCGCTGGCGCCATCCGACTCCCGAGGACGTGCGCGCCGCGCGCGACCGCGCATTGGCAAAGGCGTGAAGACATGACCACCGCGAACCTCATCACCACGCCGAACTTCGAGGCGCCCGACGATTTCTACGAGGCGCTGATCGAGGCCCATCAGGGCCTCGGCACCGAAGAGAGCCACGCCTACAACGCGCGACTCGTGCTCGTGCTCGCCAACCACATCGGTTCCACGGCCGTGCTCCGGCAGGCTTTCGAAGCCGCGAAATGAAGCCCACCCCCGTTGCTTGCCCACTTCGTGTAGCCGCCTCCCCCTCGAGGGGGCGCACCCGGCGGCCCGGCCAAGCCGGTTCCGCGGGTGCCCTGGGGCTTGGCTGTGCCGGGTTCAAGCGGCTTGGGTCAAGCTGCAACTGATGCAAGACTGAATCGATAGAGAGGACTCCATGACCAACGCATCCGCCGCCGAGCGCCGCTACCAGAGCGGCTTCGGCAACGAATACGCCACCGAGGCCGTGCCCGGTGCGCTGCCGCAGGGCCGCAACAGCCCGCAACGCGCGCCCTTCGACCTCTACCCCGAGCTGATCTCCGGCACCGCCTTCACCGCGCCGCGTCACGAGAACCGCCGCACCTGGGTATACCGCCGCCAGCCTTCGGTGGTCGCAGGCCGCTACAAGCCATACACGCAGCTGCTCTGGAAGACCGGCGCCGACCGCGAGATCGCGCTGCCGCCCGAGCCGATGCGCTGGGGCCCGATCCCGCTCGACAACGCGGATGTCGACGTCATCGACGGCATGCGCACGCTGGCCGCCAACGGCGATGCCGATGCACAGGCCGGCCTCGCCGCGCACGTCTACGTCGCCAGCAAGTCGATGAACCGCCGCGCCTTCGTCAATGCCGACGGCGAAATGCTTTTCGTGCCGCAGCAGGGCCGCCTCGAGATCACGACCGAGATGGGCGTGCTCGACGTCAAGCCCGGCGAGATCGCGCTGCTGCCGCGCGGCGTGGTGTTCAAGGTCGATCTGCCCGAAGGTCTCTCGCGCGGCTACGTGTGCGAGAACTACGGGGCGCAGTTCCGCCTGCCCGAACTCGGCCCGATCGGCTCGAACGGCCTCGCGAACGCCCGCGACTTCCAGGCGCCCGTGGCCGCCTATGAAGACGCGACCGTCGCCTACGAACTCGTCAAGAAGTTCGGCGGCCGCTTCTGGTCCGCGCCGACGAAGCATTCGCCCTTCAACGTGGTCGCATGGCACGGCAACCTCTCGCCGGTGAAGTACGACACCGCGCACTTCATGACCATCGGCTCGATCAGCTTCGACCATCCGGACCCGTCGATCTTCACGGTGCTGACCTCGCCGTCGGACACGCCCGGCACCGCCAACTGCGACTTCGTGATCTTCCCGCCGCGCTGGCTGGTCATGGAAGACACCTTCCGTCCGCCCTGGTACCACCGCAACCTCATGAGCGAATTCATGGGCCTGGTCTACGGCGAGTACGACGCCAAGCCCGGCGGCTTCAAGCCGGGCGGCGCGAGCCTGCACAACTGCATGGTGCCGCACGGCCCCGACGAGGAAGCCTTCGAGAAGGCGAGCCACAGCGACCTCAAGCCGCAGAAGCTCGACAACACGCTGGCCTTCATGTTCGAAAGCCGCTTGCGATTCATTCCTTCCGGGTATGCGATGCAAAGCCCGGTGCTCGACCAGAACTACGCCGACTGCTGGGCCGGCCTCACGGACAACTTCAAGCCATGACCAACGCACTCAACGCCACGCACGACCCCAAGCTCAAGAGCTGGGTGAACTCGGCCAACGAAGCCGGCTGCGACTTCCCGATCCAGAACCTGCCCTTCGGCCGCTTCCGCCCTGCCGGCAGCAAGGAGGGCTTCCGCATCGGCGTCGCGATCGGCGACCAGGTGCTCGACCTGAAGGCCGCGGGCCTCGTCGATACCGACGACATGAACGTGCTGCTCGCGCAGAGCGCCGCCGAGCGCCAGGCGCTGCGCGCCGCGCTCTCCGAAGGCCTGCGTGAAGGCAGCGCCAAGCAGGCGGAATGGAGCCGCGCCCTGCATGCGCAATCGGCGGTCGAGCTCACGGTGCCATGCCGCATCGGCGACTACACGGACTTCTACACCAGCGTGCATCACGCCACGACCGTCGGCAAGCAGTTCCGCCCCGACAACCCGCTCCTGCCCAACTACAAGTGGGTCCCCATCGGCTACCATGGGCGGGCGTCTTCGATCGGCGTCAGCGGCCAGCGCTTCAAGCGGCCCCAGGGGCAGACCAAGGCACCGGACGCTGCGGTGCCGAGCTTCGGTCCATCGAAACGGCTGGACTACGAACTCGAACTTGGCTGGTTCATCGCGCAGGGCAACGCGCAGGGAGAGCCGATTTCAATGGACGAGGCCGAAGAACACCTCTTCGGCGTGACGCTTTTCAACGACTGGTCGGCGCGCGACATCCAGGGCTGGGAGTACCAGCCGCTGGGCCCGTTCCTGTCGAAGAACTTCGCCAGCACCGTCTCGCCCTGGCTGGTCACGACGGATGCTCTGGCTCCGTTCCGCGCGGCCTTCCAACGGCCGACCGACGACCCGCAGCCTCTGCCCTACCTGGACTCGGAGAAGAACCGCTCGAAGGGCGCGATCTCGATCGAGCTCGAAGTCCTGCTGCAAACTGCAAGGATGCGCGAGGCGGGTGAGTCGCCCGTTCAGTTGTCGCGCACCAACAGCGCCCGCGCTGCCTACTGGACACCGGCGCAACTGATCGCGCACCACACGGTGAACGGCTGCAACCTGCAGCCCGGCGACCTGCTCGGTTCGGGCACCTTGTCCGGCCCTGAAGCGACCGAGGCCGGCTCGCTGATGGAGCTCACGAGCGGCGGAAAGAAGCCGATCGTGCTGCCCAACGGAGAACAGCGCACCTATTTGGAGGACGGCGACACGCTCATCATGCGCGGCTGGTGCGAGCGCGCCGGCGCGGTGCGCATCGGGCTTGGCGAGGTCAGCGGGACGGTGCTGGCTGCGGGTTGATCGGAAGCCACGCATGAACGCCGGCCCCGCTGTCGCGGAGGCCGGCGCTGAGATCGGCCCGGCGCCGCTTCTTCTTCCACTGAGAGGCGCAGCGCGCCCGCGCGATCGTCGCATCGCACGCTGACGGCGATGCGCGTGCTCAACGCTTCCCGGCCCCAGAATGCCGGCCTACGACCGACCTTCTGGAGAGGGAGACAGACCATGGTCCCTGGACCGCGCTGGCTGGCCGCACTGGCCGCTTCGCTCGCAGTACTCGCGCTCACCGCCTGCACGACTGCACCGACCGATCCCGCGCTCGCGCAGGCACACAGGCGCGGCAACCTGCCGCCGCTGGTCCCGCTGCGGCGTTTCGTCGCGAACGTCGACTACGTCGACGGGCATTCGCTCTCACCCGACGGAAAGAAGCTGCTCTGGGTGCAGACGGTCGGCACCGACGTCGGGCTTGCCGTGCGCCCCAGCGAGGCGACAGCGAGCGGGCCCGGCACCCGCGCCTTCGCAACGGGCACGCTGGCGCGTCCCTTCGTGTTCGGGCCCACTTACTCGTGGCTGCCCGACGGCCGGCACATCTCGTACATCAAGGACTTCACGGGAGACGAGAACACGCAGCTCTTCGTGCTCGACAGCGATGCGCCGGAAGCGAGACCCTGGGCGGTGACGCCGTGGCCCGGCGTGCGATCGGCCTTCGTCGCGCGGGGCGAGCCGGGCAGCGCGCGCTTCTACTTCGCGAGCAACCGGCGCGACCGCAGCAGCATGGATCTCTTCGAAGCCGACGCCGCGACGCGCACCGTCCGCGAGGTCGCGCGCAGCGAACCCGGCAGCCGCGTGGTGAGCTGGTTCATCGGCACCGATCGCCAACTCGCGGGCCGCACCCGGCAGCTCGGAAGCAACGACGGCTCGGAGCTCGCCGTCGAGATCCGCGCGGCCGACGGAAGCTGGCAGCGGCTGCGCACGGTCAAGCCTTTCGATTTCTTCGCGCTGCACCGCATCGACTCCCAGGGCGGCCGCCTGTGGGCCATGACCAACATGGGCCGTGACAAGGCCGCGCTGGTGGAGATCGATCTCGCGAGCGGACGTGAGCGCGTGCTGGCCGAGGATGCCGAGGTCGATCTCGACTATGCGCAGTACCCGCCCCTCGAAGGCGCACCCTACGGCTATGCCAAGGAGCCTGGCATGCCGCGCTTCGAGTACCTCGATGCGGCGCTCGGCGGCGAGGTGTCGAAGGCGGTGCAGACCGCGCGGAACCGGGGTTGGATCGACACCGATCCGGTGCTGACGCGCCCGCAGAGCGTGTCGGAGGAGGGACGCCGGATGGTCCTGCGCACCGTCACCGGCGACGAGTCGGTCGAGATGCTGCTCGACCGTGACACCGGCCAGCTCACGCGCCTGACGCCGGTGCGCAAGCCCGAACCCGGCTTGTTCTCTCCGATGGAGCCCTTCGCTTTCAAGACCTCCGACGGGATGACGGTGCACGGCTACGTCGTGCGTCCGCAAGGCGTGAAGGGTCCGGCGCCGCTGGTGGTCGACATCCACGGCGGGCCGTGGGCGCGGGACGCCTGGCAGGCCGCCGGATTCACCAGCACCCAGATGCTGGCCAATCGCGGCTATGCGGTGCTCAAGGTCAACTACCGGGGCTCGTCAGGCTACGGCCGCGCCTTCATGCTGGCCGGTGCGCACGAGTACAACGGCCGCATCCAGCGCGACATCGCCGAGGCGGTGCAGTGGGCGATCGACCGGGGCATCGCCGATCCGCAGCGCATCGCGGTGCTCGGCGCGAGCTTCGGCGGGTTCTCGGTGCTGGCGCAGCTGATCCAGAAGCCGCACGACTACCGCTGCGGCATCGACATCGTCGGCGTCGCCAACTGGCCGCGCGTGATCGAGAACTGGCCGCCGTTCTGGCGCAACCGCCACTACTTCGCGATGACCTTCGGCGATGTCGCCAAGCCCGACGAGCGCGCCGAGATGCTGGCGAATTCGCCGATCTCGAACATCGACCGCATCGCCGCGCCGCTCCTGGTGATCCACGGCGGCAACGACGTGCGCGTGCTGCGGCAGGACTCGGACGACGTGGTGGCCGAGCTGCGCCGCCTCGGGCGCCCGGTTCAGTACATGACCTTCCCGGACGAGGGCCACAGCGTGCGCAAATGGCGCAACCGGCTCGCGCTGTGGCGGGAAGTCGAAGACACGCTCGCCGGCTGCCTCGGCGGGCGCAGCAACGGCTTCGATCTCTATGAACTGATGCCGCGCCAGACGCGCTAGCGAACGCTGGCCGTCAGCTGCTCGCGGCGGCGGCGCGTGCGGCTTCCAGATGCGACCGGGCACGCTCGGCCAGGGCCATTTCGCCGGGGGTGCCGGGCGTGTAGGCATCCACTTCGAGCGGCCGGCCGTGCGAGTCGACCGAGACGAAGACGATCAGGCATTCGGTGGTCTTGTGCATGCCGCCGCCCTTCATGTCGCCGCTGCGCACCTCGACCGAGATGTTCATGCTGGTGCTGCCGGTGTAGGCCAGCCGCGCTTCGACTTCCACGAGGTCGCCGATCATGATCGGGCGGTGGAAGCGGATGCTGCCGATGAAGACCGTCACGCAGTAGCGCTTCGACCAGCTCGTGGCGCAGGCGTAGCCGGCCTCGTCGATCCACTTCATGACGGTACCACCGTGGACCTTGCCGCCGAAGTTGACGGTGCTGGGTTCGGCCAGGAAACGAAGGGTGATGGCGGACATGGTGCGATGTGGAGTTGATTGCTGCGAATTATGCGAGCGCCGTGCCCGTTTGGGGGCCGAAGCACTCAGGAGCCGGACAGCCGCGCCACCATGTCGCGCGTGATGCCCAGCCGGGCTGCCAGCCGCCTTGGAGACGCTGCCGGTCTTGAACGGACTGCGGTCCCGCCCAACAATCCCATCATCGGCCTTGCCGCCAGGAGACAAGCTTCATGAACACCGCCACCCGGGTTGCGCACCGCGACGCAGCCGAACGCCGCGCCTACTACGAGCGCATCCGCCCGCTGAACCTCACGCCGCTGTGGGAATCGCTGCATGCCCTGGTGCCCCGCGAGCCGCAGACGCCCTGCGTGCCGGCGCTCTGGCGCTATGACGAGATCCGACCGCTGCTCATGGAGTCGGCCGACCTCATCACCGCCGAGGAGGCCGTACGCCGCGTGCTGGTGCTGGAGAACCCGGCGATCCCCGGCCGCTCGTCGATCACGCAGTCGCTGTACGCCGGGCTGCAGCTCATCATGCCGGGCGAAGTCGCGCCTTCGCACCGTCATGTGCAGTCGGCGCTGCGCTTCATCGTCGACGGCAAGGGCGCCTACACCACCGTGGGCGGCGAGCGCACCACGATGTATCCGGGCGACTTCATCATCACGCCCTCCTGGGCCTGGCACGACCATGGCAACGAAGGCATCGAAGGCGTGAGCGAGCCGGTGGTCTGGCTCGACGGACTCGACATCCCCATGGTGCGCTTCTTCGATGCCGGCTTCGCCGAGAACGACGACGCGAAGGTGCAGCATGTCTCGCGGCCCGAAGGCAACAGCCTCGCGCGCTTCGGCCACAACATGGTGCCGGTGCGGCACGACCACGCGAGCCCGACCTCGCCGATCTTCAACTACCCCTATGCGCGCAGCCGCGAGGCGCTCGCGCAACTGCAGAAGCAGGAGGCGCCCGATGCCTGGCTCGGCCACAAGCTGCGCTACATCAATCCGCTGACGGGCGGCTCGCCGATGCCCACCATCGGGACGAACCTGCAATTGCTGCCGAAGGGCTTCGCGGGCAAGACGCACCGGGCGACCGACGGCGCGGTCTACAGCGTGGTCGAAGGTCACGGCACCGCAGAGATCGCCGGCCAGCGCTTCGGCTTCGGCCCGCGCGACACCTTCGTCGTGCCGTCGTGGGCGCCGCTGCGCCTGTCGGCCAGCGAAGAGGCGGTGCTGTTCAGCTTCTCCGATCGACCGGTGCAGCAGGCCATGGGCGTTCTGCGCGAAAGCTTCCTCGCGGATTCCTGATCGGTGCGATGCGCGGGCGGTTCGATGGGGCCGCGGAGGGCTATATCGGCTTGGCGTAACGACTGGTCACAGGTGGGGCTATCCTTGTGGCCCCTTCCTTTTTCTTCCCCCCGTTTCGCTATATGCACGCATCCAAGAGAGCTCTTCTTGCAGTCGCCTGCGGCCTCGTCGCAGGCGCCTTGCCTTTTGGCGCCATGGCGCAGGCCGCCGCATGGCCCACGAAGCCGATCCGGCTGCTGGTGGGCTTCCCCGGCGGATCGACCCCCGACATCGCGGCACGCACCATCGCCGAGCCGCTGTCGAAGGCCCTGGGCCAGCCGGTCGTGGTCGACAACAAGCCGGGCGCGTCGGGCAACATCGCGGCCGACCAGGTGGCCAAGGCCACGGACGACCACACCCTCGGGATCGTCATCAACGGCAACCTGACCTCGTCGAAGATGCTGTATCCGAAGCTGCCCTACGACCCGGGCCGGGACTTCACCTACCTGTCGCTGATCGCCACTGCGCCGCTGATGCTGGTCGCGCCCGCGAACCTGCCCGGCGGCACTGCCTTCTTCGACGCTGCGCGCAAGGCCGGCGACACCTGGAGCTACGGCTCCGTCGGCGTGGGCTCGGTCGGCCATCTCGGCATGGAGCAGCTCAAGAGCCGCGTGCCGGGCATGAAGGCGATCCACGTACCCTATCAGGGCAACCCGCAAGTGGTCACCGGGCTGATCGGCGGCCAGGTGCAGATGGCGCTGATCCCGCCGGGCGTGGCGCTGCCGCAGGTCAAGGCCGGCAAGCTTCGCGCCGTGGGACTCACCAGCGGACGCAGCACGCTGGCGCCCGAAGTGCCGTCGCTCTCCGAAGCCGGCGTGAAGGACTTCAACCTCGAAGTGTGGACGGCGCTGCTCGGACCGGCGAACCTCTCGAAGGCGGCCCAGGAGCGCATCAACAAGGAACTCGCGATCATCATGAAGTCGCCCGAAGTGCGCCAGAAGCTGTTCGATCAGGGTTGGCAGGCGGTCGGCACGTCGCCCGACGGCATGCGCGCACGCGTGAAGGAAGAGGCGGCGATCATGTCGAAGATCATCCAGGCCAACAACATCAAGCTTCAATGACCGCAGCGACAGTCATCGAGCCGCAGCGCGAGCTGCCCGTCTTCGGCGAATACGACGTCGTCGTGGTCGGCGGCGGCCCGGCCGGCATCGCGGCCAGCGTGAGTGCCGCGCGCCACGGCGCGCGCACGCTGCTCGTGGAGCGCTACGGCTTCCTCGGCGGCATGGGCACGGCCGGCGGCGTGACCAACTTCGCGGGCCTCTACGGCAAGCGCGACGGCGAAATGACGCAACTGGTGCACGGCGTGGCCGACGACCTGCTCGACCGCATCGACGCGCTCGGCGGTCTCAACAAGCCGCAGGACGGGATGCAGGGCCGCATCCGCGTGCGCTCGTACGACACCTCGGTCTACAAGTGCGCGGCCGACCAGTTGCTGCTCGCCGCGGGCGTGCACCTGCTCTTCCATGCGCTCGCCGCATCGGTGGTGATGGACGGCGGGCGCATCGCCGCGCTCGTCGTCGAGACCAAGTCGGGCCGGCAGGCGATCCGCGCCAATGCCTTCATCGACGGCAGCGGCGATGCCGATGTCGCGGCCTTCGCGGGCGTTCCGTTCGCGGTCGGCGACGGGCATGGCAGCGGGCTCTTTCCGTCCACCATGTTCCGCGTCGGGCATGTCGATGCCCAGCGCGCGCTGGCGGCGGTGGGCGAGTTCAAGGCGATCAACGACCTGATGGCGAAGGTGCGCGAGCGCGATCCGGATGCGTATCGATTTCCGCGCGAGGGCGCGATCCTGCGCCCGCAGATCGACCCGCGCGAATGGCGCGCCAACGTCACGCAGATCCGCAATGCTGCGGGCGATGCGATGAACGGCGTCGATGCGCGCGAGCTCAGCGACGGCGAGATCGAAGGCCGCCGGCAGATCGCCGAGTACTTCCGCTTCCTCAAGGCGGAAGTACCGGGCTTCGAGCAGTCGGCCATCGTCGAGATCGCGCCGCAGGTGGGCATCCGCGAGACGCGGCGCATCGAGGGGCTCTACGCGTTGACCGGCGAGGACATCCTCTCGTCCGCGCGCTTCGACGACAGCATCGGCATCAACGCCTGGCCGATGGAGATGCACGCGGCAGGGCGCATCGAATGGGCCTTCCCGCGCGACGAGCGCCGCACCTACAACCAGCTGCCGTGGCGCATGGTCGTGCCGCGCGGCGTGGACAACCTGCTGGTCGCCGGCCGTTGCGCGTCGATGACGCACGAAGGCCAGTCCGCGGCGCGCGCGAGCGGCGGCTGCTTCGTGATGGGGCAGGCGGCGGGCACGTCGGCGGCTTCGCTGGGCGCCGGCCGCTTCGCGGCGGTCGATGTGCCGGCGCTGCAGAGCAAGCTGGTCGCGGACGGGGTGGATATCGACCACTGAGCTGACAGCAAGGAGACAGCGCGGCGGCTGTCTCTTTGCTATCGTTGCGGGCTCGTTTCCGCGCTTCCCACCATGACCGACCCCGCGACCGCCGCCCGCCTCGTCAACGACCTCGTGGAGCTGATGCACCTCGAACCCCTGGGCAATGACCGATTCCGCGCACAAAGCGAAGACATCGGCACCCCGGCCGTCTACGGCGGCCAGGTGCTCGGCCAATCGCTGATGGCGGCATGCAGCACCGTCGGCGCCGATCGCCCGGTGCATTCGATGCACGCCTATTTCCTCCTGCCGGGCGAGCATGCGCCGATCGACTACGCGGTGGACCGCGTGCGCGACGGCCGCAATTTCACCGCCCGGCATGTGGTCGCGCGGCAGGGCGACCGGATCATCTTCGAGATGTCGGCCTCGTTCCAGACGGTCGACAAGGGCATCGAGCACCAGCTCGCCATGCCGCAACTCGATGGCCCCGACGGCCTGCCGAGCGAGCTCGACCAGCGCATCGCCCTCGGCGACCGTCTTCCGGAGTACTTCCGCCCCAAGGGCCTGGCGCCACACGGCATCGAATACCGCCGCGTCGAGCCCGACGATCCGCTGGACCCGGCCCCCCGCCCGTCCGAGAGCGCACTCTGGATGCGTGCGATCGCGCCGCTGCCGGACGACCCGCTGGTGCATCGCGCGCTCCTCGCCTACGCATCGGACCACGGCCTGCTGCGCGCAGCGATGCTGCCGCACGGCCTGAGCTTCATGAGCGGGCAGGTGCGCCCCGCGAGCCTCGACCACGCGATGTGGTTCCACCGCGACTTCCGCATGGACGAATGGCTGCTCTACGTGCTGGATTCGCCCAGTGCGGGCGGTGCGCGCGGCTTCTGCCGGGGCAGCGTCTTCACGCGCGACGGCCGGCTCGTCGCCTCGACCGCGCAGGAAGGGATGCTCCGCATCCTGCCCAAGGGAAGCCTGCTCTCCAGCGCGGGTCGCGCGGCGCCCGTCTGAACCCTCGTCTCCTTCCGACGGCGTAGGCTGCCCGGTCGATTGCCGGAACGGCGGCCTTGCCGCATCATTGCCGCCACCCCATCTTTGCCGGCCATTGGCAGGAGGAGCGCATGGCGGATGCACTCGTGAAGGCACTGAACAGGCTGGGCTATCAGCCGGTGTTTCTGCCCCGCAGCGGCGTGAAGCCGCCGGAGGTCTACCACTACCTTCGCGACGATGCCCGGCTGGTGCGCATCGGCGAACTCGTGAATTTCCTCCCTGCCGCCGCCGGGCTGGCGCCGACGGAGGGCAAGCTGGGCGACATCAACTACAGCTACACCTCGGGCAAGAAGGTCGATGCGGCGGTGTCCTTTCTCGAACAGGCGCTCAAGTGCATCGGCATCGATGCCGTGCCGAAGATCGACCTCGGTTTCACGGGGGCGAAGGAGTTCAGCTTCGCCTTCACCGACGTGCATTACCTCAGCGTCGATCCGGCGCGGCTTCTGTCGCTGATCAAGGATTTCTCGACCGACGGCATTCCGCACGAATACGTGGAAGACGGGCGCCTGCACCTGGCCTACGAATACGCCTATGCGCGCGAACTGGTCATGGCGCGCGGCGATCGGCAGGCCTTCGACCACGACATCAGCGGCAAGGTCGGCGCGTATTTCGATGTCGGCACCAAGGGCTCGGTGTCGGTCGCGAGCGCCACCACGATTTCGTTCAAGAACGCCAACGACACCTCGGTCGCCTTTGCCTACAAGGCCGGGCAGCTCATGCGCGAGAAGGGCAAGTGGGTGCTCTACCCCGAGGAAGTCGATCGCAACAATCTGCTCGAAGAGCGCCGGCCCTTCGTGCCGCAGCGGGCCATCGTGCTCTCGGTCGAATGAGGCGGCCGGCTCTAACACAGGATGCGGACACTCAAGATCAGCATCGCAGCCCCCCGCAAGCCGGGCGAGGACTTCCCGGTCACGCTCTGGTCTTGTGACGACGATCCGCCCGAGGTCTTCGTGCAGGTCCGGGGCGCGACGTCGTCCATTCCGGCCGGCCTCGCACCGGACGAGCCGGTCGACGATCCCGGCCAGCCCGGCACCGCGCTGACGGCCGCGCGCGTCATCGAACTCCACGCGGCGGCGGCCAAAGGCGCGGGCGTCCAGAAAGAGGTGGGCATCTACCTGCGCGCCCTGCTCGCGCGAGGCAAGCTCCGCACCGTGTGGGACGACCTGCGCGAGCAGGGCGCCTGCCGCACGCTGATCGACATCGCGCCCGACAAGCCCGTCGAGAAGGCCTCCGACCGCGTCATGCATGCATTGCAACTGCTGCCGTGGGAACGCCTGCGCACGCGCGACCAGGCATTCATGTTCCTGGAGGCGGGCTCGCCCATTTCGCGCGGGATCGGCGTGGCCAGTCTCGCGCCGCCCACCGATTGGCCGCTGCGCGTGCTCGTCGTGAATTGCGCGGAGCCCGACAAGAAGGGCGCGGCCGGCGGCGGCATCGGTGCCGACGAGGAGGTGAGCGCGCTGGAGCGGCTCTTCGGATGCCGGGAGTTCCGCTACAACGTGGAGTTCGACGTGCTGGAGAACCCCGGTCCGGCCGAGATCGTGGCGGCATGGAAGAGCATCCAGCCGCACATCCTCCACTTCATCGGCCACGGCGTGGGCGGTGCCGATCCGGACCAGCACGCACTGCTGCTCTACCAGCCCGGGCCCGGCGCCGGCGAGTACAAGTTCGTGCCCTGGCGGCTCAACGACATCCGCGCGCAGTTCAAGAGCCGCGACGACCTGGTCGCGCCGCGGCTGGCTTTCCTGAACGCCTGCCGCACCTCCGGCCGCGATCCGGGCGCGGAGCCGGCGCCGATGTCGAGCATCTCGGATGCCTTCCTGCGCGCCGGCTCGCTCGCGACCATCGGCATGCAGGGCGACGTCGCGGGCGACCTGGCGGCCGTCTTCGCGCGCGAGTTCTACATGGGACTCATGGGACCGGGCGACCATCCGATCGACAGCGCCGCGCAGGCCGCGCGCCTGGCGATGTCCGGCCACCGGCCCACGGCCGACGTGCTGATCGACCCGGACTGGTCGTACCCAGTGCTCTCGCTGCGCGCGCTGCCGCACCAGGTGCTGCCGAAGTCGCCCGACGTCCTCGGCGAACTGCTGGCCGAACGCTTCGTCGCCCGTGTCGCGCAGCGCCGCCGCGTGCACGAGGCCATCCGCTGCTCCAAGGCGTTCACTGCCGCCAAGCCGGGCGCCGCGCCGCACATGGTCGTGATCGTGGGCGACGTGCGCAGCGGCAAGTCGCATCTGTCGAGCTGGAGTGCACAGGCCTGCCAGCGCGCGGGCTTCACGGTGGCGCGCGTGGGCTTCGGCGAGGACGAGCCGGTGGACTGGCTGGACGCGATGCGCTGGATTCGGGACGGCAAGCGGCGCACACCGTCCGAGTTGCCCAAGCGCGCCGACAGCGGCAGGTTGCCCGCCTCTGCCTTTCGCGATTTCAATTGGGGGCTCAACCATCGCCAGCGCGGCCTCACGCACTTCGAGCCCTACACGGGAAAGGACGACGTGCAGGACCTGGGTGTCGGCCTCGCCGAGCAGAGCGACATTCCGGAAACTTTCTTCGAGGACACGGCGGCCCAGTTCCGCGACGCGCTGGTCAAGTGCGCGACGCCCAACGGCCTCGTGCTGGTGCTCGACCAGCTCGAGGGGCTGGAGCCCAACACCCTCTCGAAGTGGCTGCCCAACGGGCTCCTCAGGCCCATCGCCATGGGCAGCGTCAAGGGGGTGCGACTGATCCTCGTGCTCAGCGGCGAGCAGTACGAGGCCTGCCGGAGCGAACTGGAGCGCCTCACGCGCGTGCCCGAGGTGGTGCGGCTCGAATACTTCGCACGGGCGGACGTCCACCGCATCGCACGCCATCTGTGCCGTCAGTGGGCCAAGCAGATCTGCGACGAGGTGTGGTATCCGCCCATGCTGCAGACCCTGCTCGACCAGCACCGGCGCAACGACACCTGGAATGCCGAGCTGCTCAAGTCGGTGGACAACCTATGCAAGCAGTTCAACCCCTAGAGGTACCCCTGCCGCCGGAGGTGCAGGCCCTGATCGAGGCGGCGATGGCCGGCCGCGACCTTGCCACGGTGCTGCTGGGATCGGGCGATCTGCGCGTGCTGCGGCGGTGTGCTTTCGTGCGCCGGTTCAACGCCGAGCTCTTCGCGCAGATCCTTCGGCCGGCCGCGCGGGTCGATGCGCAGGCCTGGCCGTTCGAGCGGGTGATTGCCTTGCCCGGGATCCGGCCCAGTCCGGGGCGGCCCGGCTGGTATTCGCTCGATACCCGCCGGCGAGAGATGTTGCAGAGGCGGTGGATGTCGCCTCGGCGCATCGTCTTCTTCCAGCGCCTGAACCGGCGCATCGCCGCCTGGTTCAAGGGGCGGGGCAGCGACGGTGAACTCGAAGTGCTCTATCACCGCCTGGCATGCAACAGCGCGGCAGCCGAAGCGGCCTGGCGCCGGGACTACGCCGCCGCGCGCGACCGATTCGATCTGGCGCGCTGCACCTCGATGCTGTCGCTGCCGGCCGAAGTCGCCCGTTTCGTGAGCCCGGCGCTCTCGACCTTCATGACCCAGGAGCAGGGCCTGCTGCAGGCCCGGCGCGCCTTCGCCGACGACTACTTCCGCACCGGCCGCTACCTGGAGCGCCGCAAGGTCTTCGACGATTTCGAGACCCTGCTGCGCGACGACCGGCATTCGATCATGGTGCTGCATGCGCCGGGCGGCAGCGGCAAGACGATGTTCCTGCGCTGGCTGGCCGCGCGCTACTGCCTGCCGCGCGGCATCCCGATCTCGCGCATCGATTTCGATTTCTTCGACCAGCCGGAACAGGAGCTGGCACCCGTCTTCTTCCTCGCCAAGCTGGCCGAGCGGTTGAACGCGCAGATCGCGGGCGGCCCGTTCCACGAGATGCTTCGCGCCGTGGCGGAGCTTCGCGGGCTGGTGTCGTCGCGGCTGGCCGAGGGGCACTCGGGCAGCAGCAGCGAAAGCGCGCGCCGCCTGGAGGCCGAGATCACGGACCGCTTCGTGCACACGCTCATCGAGCGTTGCGCGGGACTCCCCGTCGTGCTCGTGTTCGACACGCTGGAGGAGGCCGCGCTCAGGCATCGCGTGAACATGCATGCCGTCGTGACGGCCATCGAGGCCGTGCGCAGCCGGCTCGAGGAAGAGACCTCGCCCCCCGCGACGCCACGGCTGATCCTCATCCTGTCCGGGCGCTATTCGCTCGAAGAGCAGTTCGGCGAGGTGGAGAAGGACTTCGGCGACCGCATCAACCCCTGCGAAGTCGCGCCCTTCGACGATGCCGAATCGCGGGCCTATCTGCAGCGGCGTCTCACCGGCATCGCGACGCCGCCGAACGAGGCCGTGATCGCGGGCGTCGTCCAGCGCGCCGGCGGCAGTCCGTTCAAGCTGGCGCTCTATGCCGACATCCTGCTCGCCACGCCCGGCATCCGGGTCGAGGACCTCGGCCGTGGCGTCGACGTGGACATGCTCTACCTGATCGAGCGCGTGATGAAGCGCATCGCCGACCGCCGCATCTACCTGCTGCTGCGCTACGGCGTGCTCGCGCGCAGGCTGACGCGCAACTTCGTCGAGAACGTGCTGGGCAAGCCGATGCGGCTGGTCGCGCGCGGCGACCGGCGCGCCGACGATCCGGCTCAGGACGCGGTGTCCCACAAGGACTGGAAGACGCTCTGGGCCTCGATGGAACCGCTGGACTACGACGAGATGTGGAAGGGCCTGCGGGACTTCGCGGGCGCGTCGTCCTGGGTGTCGGTCGACACCGAGATTGGCGATTCCGTCGTCATCCAGCCCGTGGTAAGCCACCCG
The DNA here is from genome assembly GCF_037889935.1 of Variovorax ureilyticus. Taxonomy (NCBI): domain Bacteria; kingdom Pseudomonadati; phylum Pseudomonadota; class Betaproteobacteria; order Burkholderiales; family Comamonadaceae; genus Variovorax; species Variovorax ureilyticus. Next base: position 17,878 of record NZ_JBBKZU010000005.1, on the reverse strand, counting down.
ATGCGCCGCGCGCTGCTGAGCGCCGAGCGGCCGGTGGTCGCGCAGATCCATCGCGCGGCCATCCGCCACGCGCGCAGCGAGCTGCGCAACAGGACGCGTCCGGCGGCCGAATCGCTGGCCATGCTGACCTACCACGACTTCCAGTTGCGCGGCGCCCATGCGACCCCCGACTGGGAGCGGCGGCTGCGCGAGTATGCGAACGATGCGCACGCGCTGCGCAGCCTCGCCTCGATCGTGCTCTCCGAAGACCTCCGCGAGAGCGAGGCCGGCTCGGCGGTGGCGCGCGAGGCGGTGCGCCTCGTGCCGAACCGCGTGGCGGCCCACGCGCGCTTCGTGCTGGCGCAGACGACTTTCGAAGAGAGCGAACGCTGGTCCGCGAAGGAATCGCAGGCCCGGCTTCTCGACGAGGCGCGCAGGCAACTGGCGCGCTACGACGATCTGGTCGGGACGGCCGAGCATCCGGTGCCGCCCGACGTCGAAGGGCGGTTGCGCTATGCGCTCGCGGTCGATGAAGCCGCGGCAACGCGCGGACTCGACCAGATGGCGTCCGGGCTCGGCGGGCGGCTGTCCGGCGATCACCGGGCCGGACTGCTGCTGGCGCTCGAACGCGGCTACGCGCAGCGCGATCCGGAGCTGGCCCGCAGCTTCGGCGTCGCCTGGGGCAAGCTCGCCTGGCAGCGCGGCGAGGCCGAGTCGTATGCGGAGGCGGTGGTCGCATCGATCGCCTACCGCATCCAGCAGGGGCAGCGCGCCGGCGCGATGCGCGAGTGCCTCGACCGCATGAAGGAACTCAGCCGCACGAACCGGCGCTGGGTCGATGCGGACGAAGCGACGGCCGGCCGGCGGCTGGTCGCGCGGGAACAGCCCGTGCTGGAGGCCTGGTGCGGCCTGCTGCACGCGGCGATCGTCCGGCGTGGCAAGGCGCTGGAAACGCCCGGGGCGGACACCGACGATGCCGAGGAACTGGTGCGAACCGCCGCGCTGCATTCGTGGGCCGGCGAGGCGAAGCAGGCGATCCAGTTGGCCGAACAGGCCGCGCAGCGCATCAAGGAGCGGCTGCGCGCGCTGCGTCTCAAGCCGCATGCGGAACGCAAGCTGACGGCGCTGCGACTGGAGGGCCTCGCGACGCGGGCCCATGCCTCGCGCCGGCTGATGGAGTTCGGTGCCGCGCTCGACCTGCACCAGGAAGCGATGGAGCTGTACGCGCAGCGGTCCGACCACCAGAGCGAGGTGCTCGCGCGCCTGCAGAAGGCGCGCGTGTACCTGCTCGACATCGGCCACCTGGGGCAGGCCGCCGAGCACCTCATCGACAGCGACGATGCCCTGGCCGACGAAGTCGCGCGGGTGCGCATCGAGCACACGCTGCTGCGCGCCGTGCTGCACGACCGCCGCGGCGACCCCGCCACCGCGCTGCAATTGCTGCATCGGGCCGAAGCCCTGCGGCCGGAACTGCGTCACAACGCGATCAACTGGCGGGTCGAGCTCGCCGTGGCGGCGCTGGCCCTGCACGTGCCGGACGACCGCGTGCCGTTCCTGGATGCGCTGCACGAGGCCTTGAAGACGCTGGACTGCAGCGGCGCGCGCCTGACGCTGCTGCGCGGCCTGCGCTATTGCGCGCCGGTCGCCGGTGTGTCGAAGGCGACCGCCAAGGCACTGGACGTGCTGACGCGCGTGAAGCCGCTCGACCTCCCGGGCTACATGAGGCTGCATCCGGGCGACCGCCTGCGCTTCACGCTGTTGCGCGCCGAACTGCTGCGCATCGTGGGACTCGGCGACAAGGCCGCGGACGAGCTCCGGGCCCTGCGGCTGCGCCAGGCCGAGGAGGCGCCTGCGGAGCTGTGGCACCGCGATCTCGCGCTCGCTTGCGACCGGCTGGGCATCGATCCCGGCGAGGCGCTCCCGCAGCGATGGCTGATCGCCTTCGTCGCGAAGTTCAGGCCCCACCGGACCTTGTGCGCGGCGGTTCAGGTCGACCAGGCCAGGCGCGACATCGCGGCGGGGCTCACCAGGCGCGCGTTGCAGCTGCTGCGCAGCGCACAGCGCGCGCTCGACCGGCCGGATGTGCCGCGCTCTGAACTCGACATCCGCGCGCTGACGTTGCAGGCCCGCCTCGCCCGGTCCGGCGCGGACGCGTGGGGCGAGGCGAGCCCGGTGGAACTGCTGGACCGCGCGCGGCGCATCCGCACCGAACTCGGCCTGCCCGAAGGGGACGAGGACGCGGCGCAGGCCGAGGTCTCCACCGCGCCGTCGTCGCGCGTACCACTGCTGGATGGGGGCGACGAGCGGCTCACGTTCGGGCTGCGCTTCGAGCGGCCCGATTCGGTGACGCTGTTCGATTTCACGCCGAGCCGGATCGCACGCAACCTGATCGACTACACGGTGCGTTCGCCCATCAACGGGCTGCTGGCCGAGTTCGCCTCGGGCCGCTTCGGCGAAGGCGCGGCCCACGAGGCCACCGCGCTCGGCGTGGAGGCCGGCATGCGCTTCGGCCGCCTGATGGCCGAGAGCGTGCTGCCGCCTTCATTGCGCGACGTGCCCGTGCTCGACCTCGTGCTCGAATGCGTGCAGCCGGGCATGCAGGCGCTGCCGTGGGAGCTGATGGTGCATGTCCCCAATGGGCAGTTGCCGCTCTCGATGGACCCGCGCGTTCGGGACTTCTGGCGCGCACCCTACCGTGCGACGCCGCGCGACCGTGTCGCGTGGGCCCAGCGGGCGCTGTCCCGCCTAATGGGTGCCAAGGTGGTGCCAGACGGCTTGCACGGGCCCGCGACGGCGGCCGCGCTCGGCCGGTTCCAGGCCGCCGAAGGGCTGCCGGCGGATGGTCGCCTCGACCGCGCAACGCTGGTGCGCCTGCAGGCCCGAATGGCGCAGCAACAGGCGCCGCAAGGACTGCGTGCCACCCACGTGCTGCTCATCACGCCCCATGCCGACGTCCAGGTGGCCGCGCAACGAGGTCTCTCCGCGAGCGGAACGGACCTGGCCCAGCTCTATCTCCAGCATGGCCTGAAATGCGACGTGCTCGAAGTCCCCGATCCGTCCCGCCTGCGCGAGATGCTGGGCGCGCATCCCTCGGTGATCCACATCGCGGCGCCGATCTCGCAATCGCGCTCCAGCCGTGAACTCGGCCTCCAGTTCGCCGCCGGCTACGAGGACCTCGGCAGCCAGGGTTTCGGCGCGAGTCCGCTCGCGCGCTTCATCGCCGAGCGGCCACCGGAGGCCGGCATGCCCCTCGTGATCGTCGACACGCCGCGCCCTTACAGCCGCGACGAGACATTCCGGCAACTGCTGCTGCGCAATGCGTTCGCGGCGCAGCTCTTCGCCTACGGGCCGCTGCCCACCGTGATCGCCACGGGCCTGGGGATGCCCGGTGAGCAGCGGGTGCTGTCCGAGCGGCTCACGAGGGGCATCGCGGAAGGCCTCGTGCCGGGCAAGCTGGTGCGGCAGTTGCGTTCCGTGGCGGATGCGGACGGCGGCGACCCGTGGCTGCCGGTCGCCAGCGCCGGCATCGCACTGTTCGCCGTCGACCCGGCCTTCGATCCGCTGCTGGCAGGCGTGCCGCGATGAAGGCGGCGGCCATGCATCGGGAGGGAGTCGCCCGATGAGCGACATCGATAGCCTATCCCGCCGCGTGCTCGCGCTCGACGCCAAGCTCGCCACCCTCAGCGGCGAGACCTCCGCCTGGCGCGAGGAGAGCAAGGATGCGCAGGCGCGCTTCGCCTGGCACCGCTCGCAGATCGCGGAGGTCTGCGGCGACCTGGAGGAAATGCATGCGGTGATCAGCGGCGAGCTGGCCGAACTGCGCAAGGCGCAGCCCCTCACCGTCGCGGCGATCGAGCGGCTCGAGCGGCGCATCCTCGCGGCGCTGCAGATCTGGGAGTGCTACCGGAGCAAGTTCGCGGTGCGCATCGAGGCACGCCTGCGCGAATCGCTGATCCTCATCGACGACCTCGCCTGGCAGGCGTACCGGCCGGCGCACGACCGCGCGGTGGCCAGCGGCCGCCTGCCCGCGGAGCGCGCGCGGCTGCCGCCGCTGGTGTTCCCGAACGCGCGCTGGAGCCCGTTCGCGCGCTCGCGCGAGCAGGCCTACGAACTCGACGAAGCCACCGGCGTGCTGCGCACCATCGACGACTTCGAAGACTACCTGCGCGCCATCCCCGTGCCGCTGATCGGCATCCCGTGGTACCAGGTGAGCCATCTGCCCGATGCTGTGTTCGTCGGCCACGAGGTCGGGCATCTGGTGGAAGAAGACCTGGGGCTGGAAGAGGATCTGCGCCAACTCGTCCTGACGGCGCTCGGTGCGGTCGACGAAGAGCGCCGGGCGGCCTGGTCGGGCCGCTGGCGCAGCGAGGTCTTCGCCGACATCTATGGCGTGCTGGCGACCGGGCCAGCCTTCGTCGGCACGCTGATCGACGTGCTTCGCGGTGCGCCGGACATCGCGACCGAATCGCAGCCGGATGCGGCCGGGCGCTGGCGTGCGTATCCGACGCGCGCGCTGCGCGTGCGGCTGGTGTGCGAGGCCTTGCGTCAGTTGGCCGCCGATGAGCCGGCGAAGGCGCGATTCAGCCAGATCGCGGACGATTTCCAGGCTGCCTGGACCGCGACGTATCCGGCCCATGCGTTGCCCGCGTACGAGGACGATGTCCCGCGCGTCGTCCACGCGCTGATGCATGCGCCGCTCGAAGCACTGGCGCGAAACAAGGGGGGTGCCGGCGAGAGCCTTTCCAGCGTCCTCGGCTTCACCGATGCGATGCAGTCGAGCGCGAAGGCCGATGCGGATCGCGCCAACAAGGCGGAGGACCCCACGGGCAAGGACGTACGCACGCTCTTCGCGGCGGTGGCACTGGCCTTCAGGCAGGACCCGGGCCGGTACGCTGCGGAGGGCGCTCAGAACCGCTTTCGCCGGCGTCTCCTGAATCTCCCGATGGAGCGCGTGAGGGCCTTCTCGGGCGCGGCACCGGCTGCCCCCGAGGCCGATCGCCGCAAGGCCGCGGCGCGCTGGCTGTTCGACCGCATGGAGGCCGGGCGCGTCTGACGCCCGGCGGGGCCTTCAGCCCTTGAACGGGTTGGCCGTGGCGAACCACAGCCCGATGCCGGTCGCGATGATGAACGCCGCGTCCGTGACGCCCGCGATGAGGAAGAACTGCGTCTGCAGAGTGTCCTTGAGTTCCGGCTGGCGCGCGGTGCCTTCGAGCAGCTTCGAGCCGACGATGCCGATGCCCAGGCACGAGCCCACGGCGGCGATGCCGATGAGGAGACCTGCGGCGAGGGGGAGGGAGTCGAAGCCGTTCATGATGCTCTTTCGTTGGCCTTGGAAGTTCGGCCTAGTTGCTGCCGGCGCCACCTTGGCTCCGGCTTGCCTCCAATGTCTTCGAGCAGGCGAATGGCGTCGATGACCTCGCAGGTCATGTCGCGGCGGCTTCGTCAGCCGGGCAGCAAACGCTTGAGATAGCGCCCGGTGTGGCTCGCCTCGTTCGCGGCGATCGTCTCTGGCGTGCCCACGCCCACCACCGTGCCGCCACCGGCGCCGCCTTCCGGGCCCATGTCGACGAGCCAGTCCGCGGTCTTGATCACATCGAGGTTGTGCTCGATCACCACGATGGTGTTGCCGGCGTCGCGCAACTGGTGCAGCACCTTCAGCAGCAGCTCGATGTCCGCGAAGTGCAGGCCGGTGGTCGGCTCGTCGAGGATGTAGAGCGTGCGGCCGGTGTCGCGTTTGCTGAGTTCGAGCGCGAGCTTCACACGCTGCGCTTCGCCGCCCGACAGCGTCGTCGCGGCCTGGCCCAGCTTGATGTAGCTCAGGCCGACGTCGAGCAGCGTGCGCAGCTTGCGTTCGATGGTCGGCACCGCCTTCAGGAAGTCGTGCGCGGCCTCGACCGTCATGTCGAGGATCTGCGCGATGTTGCGGCCCTTGTACTGCACCTCCAGCGTCTCGCGGTTGTAGCGCTGGCCGTGGCACACCTCGCAGGGCACGTAGACGTCGGGCAGGAAGTGCATCTCGACCTTCACCACGCCGTCGCCCTGGCAGGCCTCGCAGCGGCCGCCAGCGACGTTGAAGCTGAAGCGGCCCGGGCCGTAGCCGCGTTCGCGCGCGGTGTTGGTCTCGGCCATCAGTTCGCGGATCGGCGTGAACAGGCCCGTGTAGGTGGCCGGGTTGCTGCGCGGCGTGCGGCCGATGGGCGACTGGTCGACGTTGATGACCTTGTCGAAGTACTCGATGCCCTCGATCGCCTCGTGCGCGGCCGGCTCCTCGTGTGCGCGGTAGAGCGTGCGCGCCACCGCGGCGTAGAGCGTGTCGTTGACCAGCGTGGACTTGCCGGAGCCGGAGACGCCGGTGACGCAGGTCAAGAGGCCGACCGGAAAGGCCACGTTCACGTTCCTGAGGTTGTTGCCGGTCGCGCCGACGACGCGGATTTCCTGCACGTCGGTCTGCGTCGCGAGGTGCGCGGCTTCGCGTGCGGCGCGTCGTTCGGCCGCGGCGCTCGGCGGGAAGCGCGAGGCTTTCTTCGCCGTCTCCGGCGCGTCCTTCGTCACCACCGGCAGCCATGGCGTGCGGCGCGCCGGGACGGCGATCTTCTTCTCGCCCGAGAGGTACTGGCCGGTCAGCGATTCCGGAGCACCCGCGACCTGCGCGTAGGTGCCCTGCGCCATCACGCGACCGCCATGCACGCCCGCGCCGGGGCCCATGTCGATGATGTGGTCGGCGGCATGGATCATGTCCTCGTCGTGCTCGACCACGATCACGCTGTTGCCGATGTCGCGCAGGTGCTTCAGCGTGCCGATGAGGCGGTCGTTGTCGCGCTGGTGCAGGCCGATGCTGGGCTCGTCGAGCACGTACATCACGCCGGTGAGCCCGGAGCCGATCTGCGAAGCCAGGCGGATGCGCTGCGCCTCGCCGCCGGAGAGCGTCTCGGCGCTGCGGTCCAGGCTCAGGTAGTTGAGCCCGACGTCGTTGAGGAACTTGAGCCTGAGACCGATCTCGCGCACCACCTTGTCCGCGATCTCGGCCTTGGCGCCGCGCAGGTGCAGCGCGCGGAAGTAGTCGAAGCTCTCGCGCAGCGTGGCGCGGCTGATCTCGTAGATCGCCATGCGGCGCGGTTCCGGGCCCGCGTCGTCGACCAGGAACACGTTGCGCGCCTCGCGCCGCAGGCGCGTGCCTTCGCAGTCGGGGCAGGGCTGGAGATTGCGAAAGCGCGAGAGGTCCTCCCGCACCATCGCGGAGTCGGTCTCGCGGTAGCGCCGCTCCATGTTCGGGATGATCCCTTCGAAGGGGTGCTTGCGCACCAGCTTCTTGCCGGCCTGCTGGCCGCTCTCCATCACGTAGGTGAACTTGATCTCTTCCTGCGCCGAGCCGTTCAGCACAGCCTGCTGCACCGACGCGGGGAGCTCTTCGAAGGGCTTGTCGAGGTCGAACTTGTAGTGCTTGGCGACGCTCTCCAGCATGCTGAAGTAATAGCCGTTGCGGCGATCCCAGCCCTTCACCGAGCCGCTGGCGAGGCTCAGGGACGGAAAGGCGACCACTCGAGCGGGGTCGAAGAACTCCCGGTTGCCGAGGCCGTCGCAGGTCGGGCAGGCACCCACCGGCGAATTGAAGGAGAACAGCCGCGGTTCGAGTTCGGCCAGGGAGTAGTGGCAGATCGGGCAGGCGAACTTCGCGTTGAAGAGGTGCTCGCGCGCGGGCGGCAGTCCGGATGCGGGCGCCTCGGCCGCCGGCGCATCCATCTCGAGCGCGATTGCGCGGCCATCCGCCAGGCGCAGCGCGGCCTCGAAGCTCTCCGCGAGGCGCTGCTGCATGTCGGGGCGCGCGCGCAGGCGGTCGATCACCACGTCGATGTCGTGCTTCTCGGTCTTCTTGAGCTTGGGCAGGTCGTTGTATTCGTAGGTCTGCCCGTCGACGCGGAACCGGATGTAGCCCTGCGCCTGCATCTCCGCGAAGAGCTCGAGGAACTCGCCCTTTTTGTCGCGCGCGACCGGCGCCAGGATCATCAGGCGCGGCTCGTCGGGAATCGCGAGCACCGCATCCACCATCTGGCTCACCGTCTGCGCCTGCAGCGGCAGGTCGTGGTCGGGGCAGTAGGGCGTGCCGGCGCGCGCGTACAGCAGGCGCAGGTAGTCGTGGATCTCGGTCACCGTGCCCACGGTGGAACGCGGGTTGTGGCTGGTCGCCTTCTGCTCGATGCTGATCGCCGGCGAGAGGCCTTCGATGACGTCGACGTCCGGCTTGTCCATCAACTGCAGGAACTGGCGCGCATAGGCCGAGAGGCTCTCCACGTAGCGGCGCTGCCCTTCGGCGTACAGCGTGTCGAACGCGAGGCTCGACTTGCCCGAGCCCGACAAACCGGTGATCACCACCAGCTTGTTGCGCGGGATGTCGAGGTCGACGTTCTTGAGGTTGTGCGTGCGAGCGCCGCGAATGCTGATGCGCTGCTGCGCAAGCACGGCACCGAGGTAGGCGTCATCGGGGGTGGGATTCACAGGACGGTCGATTCTGGGCAACCGGACATGATAAGTGCCCGTGTTCTTCGGGGTACACGCCGGGATTTCGGCACGGACGCGGTCTGCCCCGGCAAGAAAACGTCCTCCGCGGACAAGAAGATTCTGAAAAATGCCCCGCTATTTAGGAAAGGTCGCTGATCCCAGCGGTGCGCCGCTATCCTCCGCCGCTGATGTCAACGAAAGGGAGAAACATGCATTCAGTCGTCGTCGTCGACGGTCATCCGGCGATCCGCCTGGCGGTTCGCACCGCACTGACAGGCACCCATCAGTTCGAGGTCATCGGCGAGGCCGGGGACGGCCCTTCCGCGCTCGAGATCATTCGCGAACTGGAGCCGGAACTGGTGGTTCTCGATCTCGAACTGCCCCGGCTGAACGGGCTCGATGTGATCGAACGGGTGCGCAAGGCGCTGCCCAAGACCAAGCTGGTCGTGCTGTCGGGCCAGGAGGAATCGATCTTCGGTGCCCGGGCGGTCAAGGCCGGCGCGAATGCATTCATCAGCAAGTCCGAGGATCTGCAGCGGCTGATCCATGCGGCGCATGCGGTCCTCGCGGGCTACAGCATCTTCGCGACATCGATCCTCGCTTCGCAGTCCACGCTGCTGGACGGCTCGCGCCCCAATGCCTTGATACGCAGGCTGTCGGACCGGGAGCTCACGGTTCTCCAGCATCTCGCGCGTGGGCTGAGCAACAAGGAAATCGCCGAAATCCTGCTCATCAGCAACAAGACCATCAGCGGCTACAAGGCACGGATCTTCGAGAAGCTGAATATCTCCAGCCTGGTCGAGCTGGTCGATTTTTCTCGCACCCACCGCCTCGTGACCTGACGCACCGCCAGCTCATGCTTGCAAGCGGGCCGACGCCGTCGCCCGCTGCACGACGATCCGGCACGGATCGAAATACCAACAACAGGTGCACGCGCCGCGCAGTGCATCAGGGAAACAACATGACTGCATCAGTGGCCCAAGGTCGGGCCTTGCCGACCGCATTTCCATCTCTCCGGGATCACATTCCCGTTCGATGCCAGGCGCTGCCTGGCTGTGCGCGCGGACGTCGATCCGCTCTCGCGCGCTGAACGGGGGCGCATCATCATGCGTTGTTCCGCCGCCCGCCGGCGAGTCGGTGTGCTCGCCTATTCCCTGCGTTCGCGCGAGTTCGCGCGCCGCGTCTTTCGCGCCGCCGGCCATGCGCCGCTCGTGTTCGTCAGCCTCGATGAGCTGGCCGACTTCGGCCCCGATGCATCGACCCTCGAGATGCTCTTGATTGGCGAAGCGCCAGTGGCGGACAGCCTCGGGCGGCCGGTCCTGCAGAGCGTGCGAGAACTCGTCGGCCCGGAACTCCCTTTGCTGCTCGTCCAGTTCGACAGGGACGCCGGGCCGGTTCCGCCGACCGCCAACCTCGTCGTCGCCGCGCCCCGGGACTTCTCGGACCTTTGCGCGGCCGTCCTTTCGCTGCTCAGTGCCGTCGGCGCCGACAACGCGCCGCTCAAGATGACCTGGGGCGACTACACCTTCGAGCCGGCGAGGCGGGTCGTTGCTTTCGACGGTCGTCAGACCGGGCTCGACCCGGTCGCCTTCGACATCGCGCTGGAGCTCTTCTTCCGCGCCGGTCAGCTCGTCCCCAAACGAACCCTGACCCTGATGCTGCCGCCGGACGAAAAGGGGCCGGCGCGGCGCCGGATCGACAACATCGGGACTGTCATCAAGGAGCTGCGATCCGCGCTTCGGCTGCGCGGCCAGCACGGCTGGCATCTCGAGACGCGGCCTCGCCTCGGCTACCGCCTGGTGCAGACGGGGCGCTCCGGCAAGCCCGCCGGCGTTGGCGTGGCCGTCGACGGGCCCTCGGCGCAGGTGTTTTCCCCAGCCTGTTGAAGCGCCGACCCGCACGGCGGGCGGCGGGCGCGGCGAGTTAGACTCGATCGATTGGAAAAGCCGCGCCGGCGCGCCTGCGACTGCGCGGCTTTGGCTTCCGAGCCGCAGGAGGGGCTTCCTGCGACTCCAATCTCATTTCTGTCACCAGGGGCAGTACACATGGCATCGGTCAACAAAGTCATTCTCGTCGGCAATCTCGGACGCGATCCGGAAACACGCACCTTCCCCAGCGGCGATCAGGTGTGCAATGTCACCCTCGCCACCACGGACAAGTGGAAGGACAAGCAAAGCGGCGAAATGCGCGAGGCCACCGAGTGGCACCGTCTCGTCTTCAACGGCCGGTTGGCCGAGATCGCCGCGCAGTACCTGCGCAAGGGTTCCCAGATCTACGTCGAGGGCCAGATCCGCACCCGCAAGTACACCGACAAGGACGGCGTGGAGAAGTACGCCACCGACATCCGTGTCGACCAGATGCAGATGCTCGGCAGCCGCCAGGGCCAGGGTGCGCCTTCGGGCGATGACGATGGCTACGGTGGCGGTGGCGGTGGCGGTGGCGGTGGCGGTGGCGGTGGTGGCTACGGCGGCGGTGGTGGTGGTGGCTACGGCGGCGGTGGTGGTGGTGGCTACGGCGGCGGTGGTGGTGGTGGCTATTCGCGTGCGCCGGCGGCCGCTCCCCGGGCACCGGCACCTGCGCCGCGGCAGGCGCCTTCCAAGTCGTCGACTGGATTCGACGACATGGATGACGACATTCCGTTTTGATACGACTGTCGCGATCCGAATCCGGGGCCGGTTTCCTTGAGGAGACCGGCCCTTTTTCATTGGGCGGGAATCGGCACCTCGTCGAAGCGCTTGAACTCCTGCAGTGAAAAGCTCGTCTGCACGTGCCGCACGCCCGGCAGCCGGTGCAGCTTGCTCTGCAGCAAGTCCGAATAGGCATCGAGGTCGCTGGCAATCACCATCAGCAGGAAGTCCGCCGATCCGGTGATGCCGTGGAACATCACGACCTGCGGGATCGCGCGCACCGCTTCCACGAACTCGACCGACCGCGCCTCGTTCTGGAAGTCGATGCTGATGCTGACGAACGCGACCACGCCGTAGCCGAGCGCCCGCCGGTCGAGCCGCGCGTGATAGCCGTCGATGAGGCCCGATTCCTCCAGGCGCCGGATCCTGCGCCAGCAGGGCGACTGCGACAGCCCCGTCATCTGGGCGAGCTCGCCGGTGGTGAGCCGGGCGTTCTCCTGGAGCGCCGCCAGGAGTTGCCGGTCGGTGTTGTCCAGATCGATGGGCATAAAAATTCCTCAAATTGATCGTGTGGAGGAAAAATTATGCGACCCGAAAAATTCCGTTGGCAAGGATGACCCAATCAAGAAAAATCCGCCACCTTCCCTAGCCAAGACGAGTGCCCCATGACCACAGCGACCCCCTCCCTGTTCGACCACGTTCCCGTCTATGGGGGCGATCCCATCCTTTCGCTGATGGAGTCGTTCCAGAAGGACCCGCGACCCGAAAAGGTCAGCCTCAGCATCGGCGTGTACTTCGACAACGAAGGGCGCCTGCCGGTGATGTCGTCCGTGCGCAAGGCGGAGACCGCGCTGCTGCAGGATCTCGGCCCGCGCCCCTACCTGCCGATGGAAGGCCTGGCCGATTTCCGCAGCGGCGTGCAGCGCCTGCTGTTCGGCGCCGAACATGAAGCGGTGAAGAGCGGCCGCGTCGCGACCCTGCAGACCCTCGGCGGCTCGGGCGGCCTCAAGGTCGGCGGGGATTTCCTGCACCGCTATTTCCCCGAAAGCGGCATCTGGGTCAGCGATCCGACCTGGGAAAACCACCACGCCATCTTCGAAGGCGCGGGCATCGAGGTGAAGACCTACCCCTACTACGACCCGAAGACCGGCGGGCTGCGTTTCGACGACATGCTGAGCACCCTGCGCGACCTGCCGCGCCGCAGCATCGTGCTGCTGCATGCGAGCTGCCACAACCCGACCGGCGTCGACCTCACCATTGCCCAGTGGCAGACGCTGATCCCGGTGCTGCGCGAGCGCGAGCTGATCCCCTTCATCGACATCGCCTACCAGGGCTTCGGCGACGGCCTCGACGAGGATGCCTTCGCGGTGCGCGCGATGACGGAGGCGGGGCTGCAGTTCTTCGTCGCCAACTCGTTCTCGAAGAACTTCTCGCTGTATGGCGAGCGCTGCGGCGGCCTGAGCGTGGTGTGCGTGAACCGCGAGGCCGCGGACCTGGTGCTCGGCCAGCTCAAGGCCACGGTGCGCCGCAACTACTCCACGCCGCCCACGCACGGCGGCCGCGTCGTGGCGCGCGTGCTGCAGGACCCGGCGCTGTTCGCCGAGTGGGCGAACGAAACGGCGGAGATGCGCAAGCGCATCCGCGCCATGCGCGAGCGCCTGCATGCGGTGCTCACCGAGAAGTTCCAGGGCCGCCGCAACTTCGACTACTTCCTCACCCAGCGTGGCATGTTCAGCTATACCGGCCTGAGCGAAGCGCAGGTCGACCGGCTGCGCGAGGAGCACGGCGTGTACCTCGTGCGTTCCGGCCGCCTGTGCCTGTCGGGCCTGACGACGAGCAACGTGGACCACGTCGCGCAGTCGATGGCCGCCGTGCTGGGTTGATCCGCATGACCGCGCAGGCCCCCGGCTCGATGACCGAGCACATCGTTCACGAAGAGAAGGCGCAGCTCGACTTCAGCCGCTCGATGAGCTACGGCGACTACCTTCATCTCGACGAGATCCTTCACGCGCAGAGCCCGCTGTCTCCGGCGCACGACGAGATGCTGTTCATCGTGCAGCACCAGACCAGCGAGCTGTGGATGAAGCTCATGCTGCACGAGCTGGGCGCCGCGCTGCGCTGCATCGCGAGCGACGAGCTCGACGCCGCGTTCAAGATGCTCGCGCGGGTGTCGCGCATCATGGAGCAGCTCGTCCATGCCTGGGACGTGCTCGCCACCATGACGCCGCCCGAGTACACCGCGATGCGCCCGTACCTCGGCGCATCGAGTGGCTTCCAGAGCTACCAGTACCGCTGCATCGAGTTCTCGCTGGGCAACAAGAACCCGGCGATGCTGAAGCCGCACGAACACCGCTCCGACCTGCTCGAGCGCGTGCGTATTGCCTACGAATCGCCTTCGCTGTACGACGAGTCGCTGCGGCTCCTGGCGCGGCGCGGTCTCGCGATCCCGGCGACGCATCTGGCGCGCGACTGGACCCAGCCCTATGTCGCGAGCCACGACGTCACGCAGGCCTGGCTCGAGGTCTATCGCGACCCGCGCACGCACTGGGACCTCTATCAACTGGCGGAAGAACTCGTCGATCTCGAGGATGCCTTCCGGCTCTGGCGCTTCCGCCATGTCACCACGGTGGAGCGCGTCATCGGCTTCAAGCGCGGCACCGGCGGCACCGGCGGCGTGAGCTATCTGCGCAAGATGCTCGACGTGGTGCTGTTCCCCGAGCTCTGGCGCGTGCGTACCGAGCTTTGAGCGACGACATGCCGGTGCTTTCCCTGGAAGACCGCGAGCGGGAGTACTCGCCGAGCTCGTGCATCGGCGGCGACTACGTCCCGTTTCTTCGTGCCTATGCGGATCAGAGCGCGGCGGCGCTGCAGGGGCGTGTCGTGCGGCGCGACCTGCCTTACAGCGACAAGCCGTCGCAGCGGCTCGACCTTTTCGTTCCGCCCGGCAGGCGAGGCGAGGCACTGCCGCCCCTGCTCGTCTTCATCCACGGTGGGTACTGGCAGGAGCTCTCGAAGAGCAGCTCGCTGTTCGGCGCGCCCGGCGCGATCGACGCCGGGTTTGCCTACGCCGCCATCGACTACACGCTGGCGCCGCACGCGAACATCGGTGACATCGCGCTCGAGTGCAGGAACGCGCTGCGTTGGCTGCACGCGCACGGCGCCGAACTGGGCTTCGATCCTTCTCGCATCGTGGTCGCCGGAAGCTCTGCCGGCGCGCATCTCGCCGCGATGTGCTGCGTGCGTGGCTGGACCGAAGACCGCGACCTGCCCGCGGGCCTTCCCGCCGCATGCGTGCTGGTCTCGGGCGTGTACGAGCTGGCGCCGCTGATCGGCACTTCGATCGACCAGGCGCTCTCGCTCACGCCGGGCGATGCGGCGAAGTGGAGCCCGATCCGCCTGCCGCTGGGTGGATTCCCGCCGAGCATCGTCTGCTGGGGTGAAATCGAAACCGCCGAATTCAAGCGCCAGAGCCGGGCATTTGCCGGCGCCATCGGAGCGGCTGGCGCTCCCATGCTCGAACACTTCGAAGTTCCGTCGCGCAACCATTTCGACGTCATCCTCGAACTGTCGCAGCCCGGCACGCTGCTCGGCGACGCGACGCTTCGTATCCTCGAATCCCTGTGAGACCGCACCCCATGAAGGAAATCATCGACACCGGGCTGCCGCCGCTCAAGCAGCCGTTCTCGTGGGCCGTCAAGGCATCGGGCCTGCTGTTCACCGCGCACGGACCCGTGCGTACCGACGGCAGCATCGACACCGGCCCGATCGCGGCGCAGGCGCGCCTGACCTTCGCCAATCTCCAGCGTGCGGTCGAAGCGGCCGGCGGCAGCCTCGTCGATGTCACGCAGGTCCTGATCTACATGACCGACGTGAAGGACATGCCGGTCATCGACGAGGTCTACCGCGAGTTCTTCGCGGCGCCGTACCCGAACCGCTCCAGCATGGGTGTCGCGGGCCTCGTGGTGCCCGGCATGAAGATCGAGATCGTGGCCTACGCGGTCATCGGCTAGAGCGGCAGCAGCCAGGGCACGAGGGCGATGGAGAGCAGCAGCGTGAGCAGCACCAGCGGCACGCCGACGCGCACGAAGTCCATGAAGCTGTAGTCGCCCGGCCCCACGACGAGCGTATTCACCGGCGACGACACCGGCGTCGTGAAGGCCGCGGACGAGGCCAGCGCCACGATCATCGCGAAGGGCAGGGGCGATGCGTTCAGCTGCTGCGCGATGGCGATCGCGACCGGCGCCATCAGCACCGCCGTCGCGGTGTTGGAGATGAACATGCCCAGCAGCGCCGTGACGATGAAGACGGCGGCCAGCACCGTGCGCGGTCCCGCTTCGCCGATCGCGTCCACGAGCGTCTGCGCGGCGATGTCCACGCCGCCGGTGCGCTGCAGCGCGAGCGAAAACGGAAGCATGCCGACGATCAGCAGCAGGCTCTGCCAGTGCACCGAGCGGTAGGCGCTCGGCAGGTCGATGCAGCCGAAGAGGCCCATCAGCAGGCAGCCGATCAGCGCGGCGTGCACATTGGGCAGCACGCCGCTCACCATCAGCGCCACGACCAGCGCGAGCGAGAGCAGCGCGAACGGCGCGCGCGAAGCGGCCGGCGCGATGTCGTCGAACTCGGACGGCAGGTTGAAGACCACGAGGTCCATGTCCGATCGGAGCTTGCTGATCGCCTTCCAGAGACCGACCACGAGCAGGGTGTCGCCCGCTTCGAGGCGTTCGGGACGCGGGCCATCCACGCTCTCGCCACTGCCGTGCCTCAGGCCGATGACGGACACGTCGTGTGCGTCACGCAGGCGTGCCTCGGGGATCGTCTTGCCGACCAGCGCGGAGCCGGGCGGGATCATGACTTCGGCCATGCCGATGTCCTGCGCGTGCTCCGAGAAGTACGCGCCTGCCAGCGGCAGACGGCTCACGCCGAAGCGCCGGGTGAGCCCGTCGGTGTCGATTTCGGGATTCGACACATCGACGAACAGAACGTCGCCCGCCTGGATCCGCGTGCTGGGCGGCAGCAGGTGGGTCGCGAAGCGCGTGCGACGCTCGACCGCCAGCAGATTCACGCCGGGGAGAGGCTCCAGCGCCAGCTCTTCGAGCGTCTTGCCGGCCAGCAGCGAGTCGGCGGATACCTCGAACCGGTGCTCGCGCCCTGCGAGTCCGTATTCCTCGATCCATTCGCCGAGCCCGGTGCGCTGGCTCGGCGGCGCAGCGCTCGAAGCCGGCGACCGGCCGAGCCAGCTTCGCGCGAGAAGCATGTAGACGATCGCCACGGCCAGCAGCGGCAGGCCGAACGGCGTGATGCTGAAGAAGCCGAAGCCCGCGAAGCCTTCGCGCACCAGTTCGCCGTGGATCACGAGGTTCGGCGTGGTCGCCACCAGCGTCAGCGTGCCGCTCACGAGCGCGGCGACGCAGAGCGGCATCATGAGCCGGCCCGGCGCGAGCCCCGTGTTGTGCGCGATGCGCAGCACGATGGGGATGAAGATCGCGACCACCGCGGTCGAGCTCATGATCGAGCCGACCAGCGCCACGATGACCATCAGCATCACGACGAGGCGCGTCTCGTTCGAGCCGGCCCGTGTCACGAGCATGTCGCCGAGCCGCCGCGCGACGCCGGTGCGCACCAGCCCCTGGCCAATGACGAACAGCATCGCGATGAGGACGACGTTGGGATCGGCGAAGCCGGCAAGCACCTCCTGCATGGTCACCACGCCGGTGAAGGGCAGGGACGCCATCATGATGAGCGCGACCGCGTCGGTGCGCGGCCGGTTCAACGCGAACATCGCGATCGCCGCGGCGAGCAGGAGGAGGACGAGGCCGAGCTGGACGGTCATGGCAAAGGGGGCGCGGGCTGAATGCCTCGTGCCCCGGACATCGAGTCCCGGCGGATGCTAGCGGCCTTCGCCGCGATCAGAAAGACCGGGTGATCCCAGTGCCACTTACTGCGGAACCACGCGCGCGGCGTCGCCCTTGCCCTGGATGAACACGCGCTGCCCGACGCGCAGGCCAGGTGTCGTGGGCTGCGTCACTTGCACCAGAACACCGCTGTTGGTTCGCACGAAGATCTCCTGGCCTTCGAGCGGCCGGTCGTAGCGGCGCGCCACTTCGGCGCCGCCGATCGTGCCGCCGATCGCTCCGACCACCATGGCCACGTCGCGCCCGGTGCCGCCGCCGATCAGGCTGCCGATGCCCAGGCCCGTGAGGCCGCCCAGCACCGCGCCCACGCCGGTGTGGACGTTGCTCTGGATCTGCGTCGGATTGATCTGCTCGATGACGCCCTGTCGGATCGCCATGTCGTCGGGCTGCGAACCGGTCGAGGCGCAGGCAGCGAGCACCAGCGCCATGGCCATGGCGGCGATGCGGGACAAGAGCTTGAGGGTCATCGGATGCCTCCTTCCATGGGTTGATGGGGTCCGAAAAGATGATCGCAGGCGTCGCAAGCGAGGCAATTGGCCCAACGTGCAGCGCCGCTTGCACCTTCGGGCATTGGATGCCCGAGGCCGGAGCCGCAAGCATTCTTCGTCGGCTTGACAAAGTTTTTATGCCCACCAATGCTAGGTCGGCGACATCGAGCGGTGACCCGCAGGTCACCCGTCCCGGCGCACGATCGACAACAACCGCGGGTCAGTGACCGCTGAGAGGAGACGGATGGCTTCCACAGAGCAAAAGATGTCCCGCATGCAGCTCACCGCGATGGTGGTGGGCGGGATGGTGGGCGCGGGGATCTTCTCGCTGCCGCGCACCTTCGCCGGGGCGACGGGGCCGTTGGGGGCGGTCATC